>JADFGZ010000360.1 GCA_022567475.1 Acidobacteriota bacterium
GTGAGTCCGGAGCGATGTCGAATCCCTCGCTCCATACGCTCCTCCAGCGCTTCGAGCACATCACTGGCGTCGTGATAGGAAGACTTAAAGGGAATGTCGAACCAGGGGTGGTAGCCGAGCTCCACCAGTTTGCCGTCCTTGATGACCCATTCAACCTCCTTTAGGTTGTCAATATTTTGCAAAGGGTCCGCATCCACAATAAACAGGTCTGCCAGCTTGCCAGACTCGATCGTTCCCATCTGGTCCAGCACGCGCCAGGCCTCGGCAGGATTCCGTGTTGCCGTCAGGATGGCTTCCATCGGCGTCAGTCCCACTTCCTCCACTAGGATATGCAACTCTTGATGCAGGCCGATGCCCGGAACCGTCCAACTGGAAGTGTCCGTCCCAGCTAATATCTTCCCCCCAGCGTCATGATACATCTTCATAAATCGGACCATGTTTTCGTAGGCCATCTTTCGATACTCCCAGGCGGCCGGGTCCAATATCTTTAACGTGTCATATTCCCGAGGGGCGCGCAGCTCCTTCATCCGGCGGTCCTCCGGCACGTAAGCCAACCGGAAATCATTGTAGAGGTGGTAATTTTCCAGTTCGTACTTGTCGCGGTTCTTATGGAATCCGCGGCCCAACACGATCAGATCCGGCTCTAGATACACGTTGCGCCCCACCGCCAACCGGATAAACTCGCGGGCCTTGGTTTCATCCATGTCGGCAAACGGTGTGGGATCAATCGAGTGTACCTCGACCTCGCCAAACCCTTTCCACTTGGCAGGGTCTTTGACAATGGAGTACCCCACTCCTGCGGCGTGCTCTAAAATGTCAACCCCCGCCAGGATCGCTTCTTTTGCGTATACGGTGGGTCCAATAGGTTGCGCCACCACCGGGTAGCCCGCTTCGTGGGCTACCTCAACCGCCGCTTTATAAACTTCGAAACTCACCCCGCGCATCAAATTCGTGTTAGCGGGCCGAACCTCCAAAGCCCGCCGTACAACTTCCCGTGCCTGCTCCGGGGTGTATTGCCGAGCGCCCCCCACAGGCGTCAATCTGGGACTCACGGCAGACCGGATCGTACCCGCTTGCAAAAACAGCCGAGGACCAAGCACCTTGCCTCGGTCAATCGCCTCCCGCAGCGCTAAACCTAAATCGCCCGCTCCTGCCAGCGCTACTCGCGTGACCCCGTGGTTCAACATCAGTTCTCCCATCCACCACTGGTAGTGACAATGCGAGTCCTGCAGCCCAGGCACAATGAACTTCCCGTCCGCTTGCAGCACCCTGGCGCCCGCCGGGTAGGAGACTTGGCCCTTTCGGGACACCGTCTCGATCCGGTTTCCCCGGATGATGATCACCGAATCCCGAACGGGCGCTCCTCCGTTGCCGTCGATCAGGGTGCCCCCTTCGATCACCAGTGTTTCCGGCTGCGCTTGCTGGGCGGTGATCCGGAGCGGAGTGAACCAGAAAAGCAGAAAAAGCGAAAAAGCCAGCAAGGTATAAGCCGACATCCTCATGATGTGACCCTCCAGTTTGCGGAAACAATCAAGCAGACGAAAGGCCGAAAGAGCCTGTCGCCGACATGCAATTCTACTATCTGAAACGAACTAATATCGAAAGTTCACGATCAACCTCGCTGGGTTCGAGGTGCCTCCTCCCCACTCGGAACGCTGCACCGGCTCCGGGTTCGTTACAGTGAAGCGATAGGTTCCCGGACGGGTGATTCGATTCGCCTCAATCGTAACTTCCAGCTCTGTTTCGCTCACGAAGCGGGACGGCACCGGCTTGCCGTCAAAACGAGCCAGAGAGTGCTTCGTGAAGTGCGCGCCTCCCACTTTGACGGTCACGGTGGGATCGCCCTCCGTCACGACATCCGGGGAAATCGACAAGATCGATGGGGCCGGCCATCCGAATGCCCAGGTGGGATCTTTCTGAAAGGTCTGTTCCTGGAGCTTCTCCGCCACTCCCCGCCTTTCGACGCCCAGCCCGGCAAACACAGGATCATAGTACGCGTGGTAGGTGCGATCGATGACCTTTCCATCCTTGATGACCCATTCGATGTTTTGCAAGTGATTGATGTCGTTCAGCGGGTTCTCGTTGACCAAGACCAGGTCTGCGAACTTGCCGGGCTCGATGGTTCCGACACGATCCAGGATGCGGAACCCTTCGGCTACGTTGCGCGTCGCCGCCACGATCACTTCCATGGGCGAGAAGCCGGCCTGAATCATCATGTCCATCTCATGGTGCACCCCGATGCCCGGCACGGCCCAGCTGGAGACGTCCGTTCCGACCATCACTTTCCCGCCAGCCGTCGCAAACTGCCGGATGAACCGCATATAGTTCCGGAGACCTTGCTGCCGCCGGTCCCTGTCGGCCTGACTCCAGTCGTCGAATTCATGGTAGATTTTTCTCCATTTCATGACTCTTTCCCGAGGAATATATCTCAGCGCTGGATTGATGAGGAGCCTGTGATCCTGCAGTTCATATTCCGCCGCTTTCTCAGGGCCTGTAAACAGACCACGCCCTTTGCACACGAAGTCCGGTTCCAGATAGACGTTCCGTTCCACCATCAATTGGATCAACGCTGCGGCTTTGGTTTCGTCCATATCCACATAGATCGTGGGGTCCAAAGAATGCTGTTCGATGCTGCCCCAGTCCGCCCATTTGGAGGGGTCCCTCACGATGGAATAGCCGACCCCGGCGGCGTGCTCCAGAATGTCCGCCCCGGCCAAAACAGCTTCTCTCGCGTACACGGTGGGACCCAGCGGCTGTACGACGACCGGAAGCCCGGCTCTGTGAGCTTCCTCGATGGCCGCACGGTAGGCCTCGAGCGGCGGTCCGCGATGGATCTTGACCATGTCGGCGCCCATCTCAACGTTCCGCTTTGCGGCGGCCCTAGCCTGCTCCGCCGTGCGAATCGCCCGACCGGCGCGCAGGCCTGCCTCGCCTCTTCGGATCGTGATGATTCGTTCCCCTTCCAGGCTGACTGCCGCCAGAAAAAGCCTGGGACCGGGGATTCTGCCCCTGTTGATGGCCTCTCGTTGCATCAAGCCGGCTCTTCCGCCGCCGCCGATCTGGAACACAGAGGTCACCCCGTGGTTGACGTACATTTCCGCCATGTATCCGGAATAGTGGGCGTGGGCGTCCATCAACCCGGGAACGATGAACTTTCCGTCGGCCTGAAGCACCCTGGCCCCAGCCGGGTAGGAGACTTGCCCCTTCCGGGACACCGTCTCGATCCGGTTGCCCCGGATGATGATCACCGAATCCCGAACGGGCGCTCCTCCGTTGCCGTCGATAAGGGTTCCTCCCTCAATCACGAGGGCTTGGTCCTGCCCCCACACCGGATTCAATACCAAGAGTAGGGAAAATAGAAAGCTCACTAGCACAACAATCCATGATTTCATACCTTGCCTCCCTTTCCGACCGTGAGTCTGTAGCGTGCTTCAAAGGACATTCAACGAATTCCTGGAATAACTATTGAGGATTTCAAAATATAGTGACATTTCCACAGGCCACGAAAGCCCTATAGTAGGCCACCCAGCGAATCTGTATGTCACTATAATATGTAAACCTCAATAGTCTCCTTATTTTCCCCCTCTTTCTCTTCATTGCTGGGGGAGTTTCTCTCCAGGCGCAACTCACCACCGGAACCATCTCCGGAACGGTGAAGGATCAATCCGCAGCCGTGTTGCCGGGCGCAACCGTGACGGTGACCAACGTGGAGACGGGCATTACGCGCGTCGTCGAGTCCGGCGGGACCGGCCAGTACCGCGTGCCGAACCTGATCCCCGGCAGCTATGAAGTGCAAGCAGAGTCCGCCGGATTTCAGACGGGCATTCGCAGCGGCATCACGTTGAGCGTCGGGCGGCAGGCGGTGGTGGACATCACCCTGCGGGTCGGCGACGTCGCCGAGCGGGTGACGGTCACCGGCGAAGCTCCCCTGATTGAAACCACCACGGCCACGGTCAGCGGTGTGGTGGAACAGCAGCAGATGCGGGACATTCCTCTCAACTCCCGCAGCTTTCTCGAGCTGGTCCCGTTGCAAACCGGCGCGACCTTTACCGAAACGGCCGGGAACAGCGCCGTCCAGGGATTTGGCAAAAGGATTTCCATCGTGGGCGCGCGTTACAACCAGAACAGCTTCCTGCTGGATGGGGCCGA
>JADFGZ010000361.1 GCA_022567475.1 Acidobacteriota bacterium
GGCGGTACGTCGAGATATGGAATCTGGTTTTCATGCAGTTCAACCGGGACGCGAGCGGCGCGCTCATCCCGCTGCCCCGTCCTTCGATTGACACAGGGATGGGTCTCGAGCGCATGGCCGCCATCGTTCAGGGGAAGATCAGCACCTTTGAGACGGACCTGCTGTATCCCCTCATCGAGCGAGCAGCGGAGATGGCGGGCGCCTCCTATGGAAAAAAATCTGAGGCCGATGTCTCCCTGCGGATTCTGGCTGACCACAGCCGCGCGGCGGCGTTCCTGGTTCACGACGGGGTGCATCCGGCCAACGAAGGCCGCGGATACGTGTTGCGCAAGATTCTTCGCCGCGCCGCACGGCACGGACAACTGTTGGGTCTTGCTCCGCCGTTTTTATATTCCATGACGGGCAATGTCGCCGAGTTGATGTCGGACGCTTATCCCGAGCTGGCGGAGACCATGGACCGGGTTGCGGCGGTGGTCAAATCCGAGGAGCAGCGTTTTGCTCACACCATGACGGTGGCTTTGCAGGAGTTCGAGAAGGTGGTGAAGCAGACCAAGAAAGCCTTCCGGCAGGATGCCGTTACTCTTCCCGGCGACAAACTCTTCCGGTTGTATGACACCTTCGGGATGCCTCTGGACCTCATCATCGAGATCGCCAACGAGCGGGGGTACGGCGTGGACGAGGCCGGGTTTGCAGCGGAGATGAAGCGCCAGCGGGAACGGGCGCGGGCAAGCTGGAAAGGCGTCGCGAAAGCGGCGCTCTCCCCCGCCTATGCCGAGGTGCTGCAGCAGGGCCGGTCTGTCTTTGAGGGCTACCAGCAGACCACCTCCAACGGCTGCGTGATCACGGCCCTGCTGAAGGTGTCCAGCAAGAAAGAGTCTGGCAAGGAGGACTCCGGCAAAAGTGGCATGGCCGAGAGGGTGGAAGAAATTCCGGCAGGCTCCCGCGCGGAACTGGTATTTGACCGGACGCCCTTTTATGCGGAATCCGGCGGCCAAGTGGGCGACACCGGCGTGCTGCTCGGCGGGGAAACCAAGGAAGGGGCCGAGGCTGGGGAAGAGGTGGCGGTGGTCGAGGGCGCCTACAGTCCTGTTTCCGGTGTGATTGCGCACCGCATCACCAGCCGCGCGCCGCTCCGCGTGGGAGACCGCCTGACGGCCGTGGTCCGGGCAGGGAACCGCCGCGCCACGATACGCAACCATACGGCGACGCATCTGCTCCACGCCGCGCTGCGCGAGGTGCTGGGAACGCACGTGAAACAGGCCGGGTCGGTGGTGGAGCCGTCGCGGCTGCGCTTTGACTTCGCCCATTTCACCTCGGTCGAGGAGAACGAACTGGTGGAGATTGAACGCTTGGTCAACGCCGAGATTCTGAAAAACTCGGCTGTCGAGACCGACGTCATGGAGCTGGAGCAGGCGGTTGAGACCGGGGCCATGGCGCTGTTCGGGGAAAAATACCAGGACAAGGTCCGCGTGGTTTCCGTGCCCGGTTTCAGCAAGGAACTCTGCGGCGGCACGCACGTCAGCCGCACGGGAGAGATCGGCCTGTTCAAGATCACCGCCGAGGGCAGCATCTCGGCGGGCGTCCGCCGCCTGGAAGCGGTGACCGGAGAAAAGGCTCTGGAGCAGTTTCAAACCGTGACTTCGATGGTACATCGGGTGGCCACGGTGGTGAAGAGTTCGGCTGCGGATTTGGTGGAGATGGTGGAGAAGCTGGCCGCCTCGGAACGGAACCTGGAAAAGCAGGTGGAGTCGCTGAAGCTGAAGATGGCGCAGGCGCAGCTAACGGACCTGGAAGCCCGCATCCGGCCCGTCAAGCAAGTGAGGGTTCTCTCGCTGCGCTTGGAGGCGCTGGACCGCGCTCAAATGCGGGCTATGGCGGACTTTCTGCGCCAAAAGCTGCAATCCGGAGTGGTCGTCCTGGCGACCGTCTCGGACGGGAAGGTGGCGCTCATCGCCGCGCTGACCAAGGACCTGACGCCCCGCTTGCACGCCGGGAAGATCGCGCAGGCCGTGGCGCGGAAACTCGGCGGCACCGGCGGAGGCCGTCCCGACATCGCGGAAGCCGGTGGCAAAAATGTAACGGAGCTCGATTCCGTTCTGGACGAGGTGTATGACATTGTTGGCGCGATGCTATAATTTTAAGGGTTTCGTGTGCCTTTGGGGAGCGGCGCGGAGGAAGAAGAGGAAGCGGGTCCGGCTCCCATCGGACGGGCACAGGGAACACGCCGGCCAGTTATTGAGGGAAAAGAGTTCGTATGACGTTCGCCCAGAGCAACAACAACCAGAGCAACAGCGAGAGGACCAGCATCAGATTGCTGATCGGTTTGCTGGCAGCGCTTGCCGGTATGGGAGGCGCTTTTCTCCCGGCGGCGCAAGCAGCCGACCGCATCGCGGCCTATCTCGATTCCCGTGGGCGCGTCGTGTTCGTCAACCAAGCACGGAATCCTTCCCCCCCCAAGCAGGCGACTTCCGGCCAAGCTCGTACGGCAGCTAGGCCTAACCTGGGCAGTTCGGACCTGGACCACGCGATCCAACGGTCGGCCAACCGGCATCAGGTGGACCCCGACCTGGTCCGGGCCATTGTCCGCGTGGAATCAAACTACAACCCGTATGCGGTTTCCTCCCGTGGCGCGCAGGGACTGATGCAGTTGATTCCTGCCACGGCGCGGCGGTTCGGCGTTCGGGATGCCTTTGATCCCAGCGCGAACCTGGAGGGCGGAATCCGTTATTTGAAGCATCTGATGGAGCTGTACGACGGAGACCTGGAGCTGGTTTTGGCGGCCTACAACGCCGGCGAAAACGCGGTCAGCCGGTACAACGGAGTGCCCCCCTTCCGCGAGACGCGCAATTACTTGCGCAAAATCTCTCAAATCTATCCGCTAGATGGGCCGCTGGATTGGCAAAAGCGCGGTGTGCCGGAGGTGGTGAAATTTGTGGACAGCAAGGGAATCGTGCATTTCAGCAATATGGGTATGCCGTGACGCATCGAATGACGCATCTGAACCCAACCCGAAGTTCTTGCTTGCCTGAAGGGAGCCGCCGCGCCAGGCTTTCTCTGTTCCGAGCCCTGTTTCCGGCCCTGTTTCCGGCTATGTTGCTGGGGGCGTTTTTCCTGGCTCCGTTGTCCGGGTATGCGCACACCACGGCCCAGAAGATTCAGCAGGCTAAGGTTTACTTTGAGAGGGCAACAAAAGCTCATGAAGCCCTGCTAGAGAAGCCTGTAGAAAAGCGCACCCAGAAGGAATATGAAGGGGTGATCCGCGCTTTCCGGCGCGTCTATTACGCTGCGCCCACCTATCAGAACAATGCGAAGAGCCTTACGGTGATGGGTGAAGTTTATGAGGAGATGGCCCGGCAGCTGGACAACAACAAATACTTCCACTCCGCCATCGGCGCCTATGAATATCTGCTGCAGGAGTATCCCCACAGCCGCTATCGCTACAACGCCCTTTTGACCATCGGGCGGATTTACCGGGAAGAGTTGGGGCAGCCGGAAGAAGCGCTGCAACCGTTCGAACTGTACCTGAAAAAATATCCCCGGCACCGGCTGGTCCAGCAGGCCCGCAAGGCCGTCCGCGCAATCAAGCAGGGGCTGGCCGCCCGGGAACAGGCGGTTTCCGAAGCCAGGAGTTTTACCAGCGGAAGCAGCCGCCGCACCAGTTCGAGCGGCAGGCCGCTGGTGACCAACATCCGCCACTGGGCCACGCCCGATTACACGCGCGTCGTGATCGACGTGGAAGAGGAAGTGAAGTACCGGATCGGCAGGCTGAGCAACCCGGACAGAATCTATTTCGATCTGCAGAATACCGAAATCGATCCGGCCGTTTCCGGCAAGAGCTTTCCTGTAAAGTACGGATTGTTGAAGCAGATCCGGATCGCTCCCAATCGCACGGGCGTTTCCCGCGTGGTTCTGGACCTGGGCAATATCACCGACTATACCGTCTTCGAGTTGCCGAACCCCTATCGCCTGGTGATTGACATCCACGGGGAAGGGGGCCAAGGGAACGAGTTGGCCGACGCTCTGGCGCAAAGGCCGCTTGCCGGGCAGGGCGGCAATGCCCGCAGCGACGGCGCTGCTTCTTTGAAAGAAACCCAGGAAGAGCTTTCTGCCTCCGCGGCAGAGCCGGCT
>JADFGZ010000362.1 GCA_022567475.1 Acidobacteriota bacterium
TCTTCAACTCCGCCGGGAGTTCATGGTTCAACTCGTGTTCCAGCGTTCGTATCTCTTCTTCCAACTTCTTTATAAGATGATCAGACATCCACGCCCCCCAAAAACGGTTGGAACATTATAGTCTCACGGCTGCCGCTTGACCACAACCTAGGAAGGGTGTAGTGGATCAGTTTCAACGTCAGGGCACGGTTTGAACCGTACCCTGGCAAATCGTGTGACGCTGTGCATAACGGAAACTGACCCACTATCGGAAATGGTGTGCTGGCTGCGGCAGGAACGTCGGACCCGCCGGGAAACGTATTTTTGTCGGTCCAGCGCGTATACTCACCAGCGGGTATCTTCATGACGGGCAATAAGCGATGGGATGCGTCTCTCTACGACAGCAAGCATTCCTTTGTGTGGAAGTCCGGGAGTGAAGTGATCGATCTGCTCTCGCCGCAAACAGGAGAGCGCATTCTCGATCTGGGATGTGGAACCGGGCACCTGAGCCACCAGATCGCTCTCTCCGGAGCGGAAGTCACCGGATTGGACCTTTCGCAGACGATGATCGATCAGGCGAGAAAGAGTTATCCCGGCCTGCGTTTTGTCGTGGCCGACGGCGGCAGGCTCCCGTTCGCGGAGGTTTTTGACGCCGTCTTCTCGAATGCTGCGCTGCATTGGATGAAGGAACCGGAGCAGGTTGTTACATGCATTGCGTCAGCGCTCAAGCGCGGGGGCCGTTTTGTGGCCGAGTTTGGCGGCAAGGGGAACGTCGAGGCCATTCACTCGGCCCTGCAAAGCGCCAGTAAGGCGCTGGGCGCTCCGGCCCAGGATTTTTCAGCAACCGCCGAGCGGAATCGCCTCTATTTTCCGAGCATCGGCGAGTATGCAGGGCTTCTGGAACAGCACGGCTTGGCCGTCCGCTCCGCCGTTTTGTTTGACCGCCCTACGGCTTTGGAGGAGGGAGAAAACGGCGTCCGCAATTGGATGGAGATGTTTGCGGGCGACTTCCTGGCCGCCATTCCCCAAGAGAAACGGCCGGACCTGATCCGCAGCGTGGAAGACCGGCTCCGGCCCGCCTTGTTTCGGGACGGCACTTGGTTCGCCGATTACAGGAGGCTCCGGATCGTCGCCATCCGCGAGTAGGAGCGCCGCATTAACGCATTACTTGCCCTGCGGGCATCTTGGGCAGGATGTGCTGTTCAATCCACCGCTGGTCCCACCATTCGATGGGGTTCACCTCCACCCCTGCCAGCAACATCGTGAAGTGCAGATGATCGCCGCCGGCCAGCCCGGTTGACCCCGTTTTGCCGATCGTCTGGCCCCGGCGGACCGTGTCGCCCACGCCGACATCGAAAGAATGCAGATGGGCGTAGAGCGACTGCAACCCGAACCCGTGGTCGAGGATGATCGTGTTGCCGAAAATTCCCAGGTACTCGGCAAAGACCACGCGCCCCGCGTTGGACGCCTCCACCGGCGTATTCCGGACCGCTGCCAGGTCGAATCCCAGATGAACTTGCTGGTCCACCTGCTTTCCCTGGTACCAATAGGAGCGGGCATCGGCGAACTGCGACTCCACCGCCGAGTTCATCAGTTGCAAAAACGATCCCTGCCAAAGGAACTCAGCGGCGGTCTGTTTGGATAGCTCCGCAATTTTGGCACGGTTGCTCTCGCGCAACTGCCCGTTCACCATCAGGTAGTTTTTGAGCAAATCCCCCTGGTCGGTGAGCTCCGGGGTGTGAGAGAGGATGGACGGGACCGTTGCCTGGAGGAAGCGGTCGGAAATCTGCAACTCGCGGCTGCGGAAATTCTTCGTCAACAGACGAAAGGGGAAGCTCGCCGAAGATTCATTCTCCGCATCGTCGCGCGCCACCACTTGCGGCACCGTATCCGCAGGCACGCCGTAGGGAAAGGCAAACAGCGCCAGCCGCTCGTCGCGATCCCCTCCCGGCGCCGGATAACCGGGGAAGAAATACTCTCCCACGCGGACGCCGGAGGAAACCGTGTGCCGGGAGACGCGGTAGTGGACCATCTCGCTGCCGGCCTGATTGACGTGGAGCAGCCCGGAAAGGATGTCGATCCTCGGCGGCACGGAACGGACCACCACGTCGCGCGTCAGGGTGGCTCGCGAGGAAAACCAGTTTTTGTTTTGAACCTCGATCCGCAGTTCGGCGGCTCCGTCCCGCAGTTGCTCCTGATGGGCGACGCCCAGGCGGACCTGCCGCGTCAATTCTTTGGGGCCGGGCTCCCAGAAGCGCCAGCGCGAGCCATACGTCTCCGACAGGATGGGAATCGTCTCGCCGCCCTGCTCAATCGAGAAACTCAGCGCGAGGAGGCTGCGCCGGTCGGTTGCCGTGAAGGAGAGTTCCGTAGACCGGCTGATTCCTTTGATCTCCCTGCCGAGACGGATCTCGGGGGGCGCGGCGCTGATTTCCCGCCACAGAAAAAAGGCGGCGATCCCCACAATGAATAGCAGCAAGATGAGCTTGATCTTTCCACTCTCGTTGCGGCGGCTCTCTGACAAACTACCCTCCAAACTTTTCGGCGCCTGTGAACGATGTTCGAGCGTAATGGAAGCTCTCGTGAAAATCAATTCCGGTGCGTTTGTCACCGCGCCCGTTCCCTTATCCTTTCTGGTTGAGCGAATTTATCAGGGTGGGTTGGGCGAAGGGGTTGGGTAGTCACGACGAATATTGTTTCGTCGTGGGTCGTGAAATCCGCCGAAATGCCCCCGGCGCTCAGCCGCGAGCCGGCTTCGTTGTCCTTCGTTGCCCATCAACGCGCTTTCGCCGGCTCGCTGGCCGCAACACCCGGTTCGTCCGCTCGACCGGCGTGGAACGGCGGGCACTCAGAGCTTTGGCTAGCGCCGCAGGCGCCTCCAGCACGAAAAAACGCTTTGCCGAATACCCGTAGTCTTCGCCGCTTTCGTCAATCACACGAATATACCCATGTTGGGCCGCTTTCGGATCGGGTATTACTGGATACAGTTTTCCGACCTCGAGCGACGCAGGATACCCCGCGTTGTCAATGCAGACTCCAAAATGTGTGGAAGGTCTTGCTTTGCTTCTCATGTCTCAATCCAGCAGGGGGAATTTCAATTTGAATTCCTTCCGTCCGATCCCGTGCGCTTCGTACCAGTGGACCTCTGTTGTGTGTATCGTACCATCTGCAAGGCGCACTGTGGCGACGCCTCGCAATTTTCTCCACCGCCCTTTGCATAGAGCCTTTGCAGCCTCCTGCGATCGCGAATCCCGCGCCCCGCAGCGATCGGCTCGATTGCATTGATGTCGCCGAGAATCTCAAAGTCCATGGAACTGGCATCCGCGAGCCTTGTGGTTCAGTCGGCCCAACTCTCGTTAGCCCCCGTAAACCGCCATGGCGGGCGGCCTTCGCGGGTAATGCTACGCGCGCCCGATCCGCTGCGCACCGTGAATCAGGGTCAGGATGACCACTCTCTTCTCCGAAATTCTGTACACGAGGCGATAGGATTTGACGAGCAATTCTCGAATGGAAGGGTCACCAAACTCTGGGACGATTTGGCCCCGTTCGGCAAACTCGGCAAGAGACGCGGCCGCTTCTTTCATTTCCTGTACGAAAGCTGCCGCGTAATATTCAGAGTCTCGCGCGATGTGCTCCGCGACGCCGCCGAGATCGTCCCAAGCGGGATTGGTCCACTCTACTTTTCGAGCCATCGCGCCATCCGCCGTTCAGCCTCTTCTTGCGAAATCACCGCACCCTGGCGCTCGGCGTCTAGCCCTTTCTGGATCTTTTGGCGGACATAGATGTGATACTGAATGTCATCCAGCGAAGCGGTGTCGGGAAGCTTTTCCAGGATGTCGCGAACTGCTTCCTTGGCTGACTTCATTAGCTGAACCTCCGGGAAACTATTCTACAACTTCGCCGCCTGCTGCGCGATGCATTCACAGGTCCTTGAAAGTCCCCTTGGCCTTCTCCTCGCGGGCCTCATGGTTCAGTCGGCCTAACTCTCGTTAGCCCCCTGTAAACCGCCATGGCGGGCGATGGCTACGAAACCGCTCCATTACTGTTCCCTCGACTGCCCTCTCGACTCCGCTCGGGGCATGGCTCGGGACAGGCGCGGCTCTGATTACAGGCACCCCCACGATTGCGGTGTAAACAAGTTCCC
>JADFGZ010000363.1 GCA_022567475.1 Acidobacteriota bacterium
ATGACCTTTTCGAAGGCAAGGCTGGTGGTGTGCCTTTTCTTTTTGAGCACAAGCGCGGCGGCGCAGGACAGCAGCGCTGTGCTGCGCGGCTCCGTGAGGGGACCGTCCGGCGTGCCCGTTTCAGGAGCGATCATCGAGGCCGTAAACATGGGGACCGGGCAGAGCCATATCACGACCAGCAACCCGGAGGGGAGTTTTGAACTCCGTCCGCTGATGCCGGCCGAGTACGAGGTCAGGGTGTCCCACAGTGGCTTTGTCACGCAGACACGACAAGGATTGCAGTTGAGCGGCGGGCAGTTGGCCAGTGTGAGCTTCACGCTGGAGCCGAGTGCTGCGTCCCGGCAGCAGAACACGCGGCAGGATGGCTCAGGATCTCCCGCCGGAAACACCGCGTCAAGCCGCATCAGCGCGGAGCAGCTCTCGGGGTTGCCTCTCAATGGGCGCAGCTACAACCAATTGGCCACCCTGCAAGCCGGCGTGAGCGATCCTTCCGCTGCTTCCGGATCGCGGGGAGTGGGTTCAGGCCGCGGCGGCTTGAACATTGTGGGGGGACGCTTTACCTCGAACAACTATATGCTGGACGGCATCAACATCCAGGACAACCGGAACGGTACCCCTCGCAGCGCCGCCGGAGTTCAGCTCGGCTCCGATGCGGTCCTGCAGGTGCAGGTTTTTTCCGCTAACAGTTCCGCCGAATACGGACGGAGCAGCGGCGGAGTTCTGAACTCCATCACTCGCTCCGGGACGAATGAGTTCCATGGAACCTTCTTTGAGTTTTTTCGCAACAGCAAGCTGGATGCGCGCAACTTTTTTGACCAGGGGCCGGAGCCTCCCCCGTTCAAGCGCAACCAGTTCGGAGCTACGGTCTCGGGCCCGATTCGCAAAGACAAGACCTTCTTTCTGGTGAGCTTCGAAGCCATGCGCGACCGGCTCACGGAAACGCAGATTAGCCGTTATCCGGACGAAAAGGCCCGGCAAGGTCTCTTGCCGGACTCGAATAACCTTGACGCCAACTGTTTCCTGCCGCTGTCGGATAGACCCGACGACTGTTTCACAGACGTGGGCCTTCATCCTGAGGTGAAACCCTACTTGGAGCTTCTGTATCCGGCGCCCAATTCGGTCCAACTCCGGGCGGGGATTCGGGAGCACGCGACAGAAGTGTACCAGCCGACCGATGATACCTTCGCCACGCTGCGCGTGGACCACAGCATCTCCGAACGCGATGGCGTCTTCATTCGCTATAGCTTTGACGACGCCACCAGCTTCTCGCCGCAGTCTTCTTCCGTGTTTCGGCAGCATGCCACCAGCCGGCAGCAGTATCTGACGCTCGCCGAAAGCCACATCTTCAGCCTGAATACAGTGAACAGTTTCCGGTTTGGATACACCCGGCCAACAGGTATAACGGAAAGCGTTTCCTCGATTGAAATTCCCCGCTCGCTATTTTTCTTCCCAGCGGCCCCGAAATTCGGTCAACTTATAGTCGCCGGGCTGAGTAACCTGGGTAATCCGCCGCCGCACCCGGAAACCAGTATTAACAACAGCTTCCAGTTTACGAATGACCTCATTCTGCAAAAGGGCAGCCACACCACCAAATTCGGAGTTCAGATCCATCGCTATCGGTGGTACCGGGACACCTCCGTCGACGCAGGAGGCGAATGGGCTTTCAACAGTCTGGAAAGCTTCTTAAGGGGAGGACCAGAGGGGACAACCGTCCAGGTACAGTTGCCGGGTGGGGAGAAGCTTCGGGACTATCGTCAAACGCTGTTTGGGTTCTATGTCCAGGATACCTACAATGCGCGTCCAGGACTCCAGTTCAACATGGGGCTTCGCTACGAGTTTGCCACCCTGCTTCGCGAGGCGAATGGCAGAAGCAGCCATCTGGCCGATCTGTTGCATGACACGGAGGTAACCGTGGGACCGATCCTGGCGAGAAACCCATCGTTAAGAGCGTTTTCTCCCCGATTGAGTATCACATGGTCTCCAGACACCAATACGGTGTTCAGCGCGGGCTTCGGAATATACTATGACCAAGCGCTGAAAAGCGCCATCTTTCGCCATGATTCGGCTAGGCCCTTTTTCACCAGGGCAGTCCGAACCAACTTTGATGCGAGTTCGTTCTTCCCGGACCCATTGTCGGCCACGGTTGGCCTTCCAGGCGAAGTGCGTGGCCTGGACTTTCAGAACACGACCATCCCCACCGTACTGCGCTATAACTTCGGCATCCAGCGTTCTGTTCCGGGCGGCTGGCGGCTGCGGGCCACATACGTTGGGGCGCGAGGCAACCATCTGTACCGGAGCTACGAGGCGAATCTGTACCCCATTCCCATCGTCCGGGCGGACGGCAAGCTCTTTTTCCCGGATGATTGCGATGCTCCTGAACCGAGCGACTTCTGTCAGCCCGGCGCGTCGAAAGGACTCAATCCGGCCTTCTCCTCCGGAATCCTACTCAACAACAGCGATGCCCAGTCCTTTTACAATGCGCTGCAGCTTTCCGCCAACAAGAGCCTGAGTGGCGGACTTTCCCTGCAAGCCAGCTATACCTTTAGCAAGTCGGTGGATGATGCCTCCGATACTTTTGAAAACGCCCAATACCCGTATCTGAGGACCCTGAATCGTGGTCCGTCCAATTTTGACATCCGCCAGCGTCTGGTGTTGAATTACTTTTACAGCCTGCCTTTTGGCAGTGGCCGAAGCTGGGCGACCTCCGGAATTCTGTCCAAGATGTTTGGTGGTTGGCGCCTGGGGGGCATTTTCTCGGTCCGCACCGGCACTCCCTTTACCGCTACGGTGAAAGTCCGGAATCCGGGATTCCTGTTTGCGGCAAACCGGCCGAACCTCATCGCAGGCCAGAGCAACAATCCTACCTCCGGAGTCTCGGTGGGTTGTGCGGCGGTCGAGGCTGGCCGCGAACTCCGAGCCCCCGATCTGTATTTCGATCCTTGTGTTTTCCAGGTCCCGGAGCCTGGAACGTTAGGGAATGTTGGCCGCAACACGTTGATCGCGCCGATGATCTTCCGGGCAGACCTTTCCGTCCAGCGGGAGTTCCTTGTGGATGCGCGAAGGCGCCTGCAGTTTCGGGCGGAATTTTTCAATCTCCCCAACCACACCAACTTCGGGCGAGTGTCGTCCGGCGTCTTTACGGGTGTTGGTCAGGGCCGCTTTAATCCCTCGGCTGGAAGAATTTCCTCTACCAACACAACCTCCCGGCAGGTTCAATTCGCTTTGCGGCTCACGTTCTGAGGAAGCGGCCAGCGGACAAAGACGGCAGATCAGCTTGAGTGCAGATCAACGAGCCTGTAAACAAGTTTCCTGATTTCGCTGGCTATATCGTTCGCCGCCTCAAGATTCTCTCTCCGAGCTTGGGATAAGAAAAGGATGGCCTTGCTTCTGGCCTGGTCGGCTGAGATGCCGCCTGAACAACGTTATGTGAGCGGTCCGCCCACGGGCGAAACGACTGGAAGCGATCTTTCGCAGGTCAAAAAAATCGGTGGTCCATGACCGTGCAGTGATATTATCGCAACCATCAAGGCGGGAACCGCCCCAGCTTTGGCTGCCACGCTCATGTTGCAGGAGAAGAGGGCTCGAATGCAGACTCGAACGCGTTTTCGATTGGTCGGAGTATTGTGCCTGATTCTGGTCTCTGTCCCGGTCACTGTGTGGGGGCAGATGGGTGACTCGCCCTGGAAAAGGCATACTCTGGCGAGAATGGCGGCCTATCAGCAAGATACTTCCGCCGAGGCAGAGGCTGTCCACCAGGAAGCAGAAGAACCCGGGCAGGATGATGACGACGCCCATTTGGCCACAGAACTCAACAACTGGGCGGAGGTGTACCGCGACCAGGGCCAGTATACCGAGGCTGAGTTGCTCTACCAGCGGGCGCTGGAAATTCGGGAGAAGGCTCTGGGGCCGGAGCATCCCGACGTAGCCGTCAGTCTCAACAACCTGGCGGAGATGTACCACACCCAGGGGAAGTACGGGGAGGCTGAGTCACTTTTCCTGCGGTCGCTGGCGATTCGGGAGAAGGTCTTGGGACCGGAACATCCCGACGTGGACGGCAGCCTCAACAACATAGCGTCGTGGTACCACGACCAGGGCAAGTACGCTGAGGCTGTGCCACTCT
>JADFGZ010000364.1 GCA_022567475.1 Acidobacteriota bacterium
TTAGGGCCTGTGTTTGATTATGAAGCTTGACTTGGGCTTCGGGAATCTCGTCCCCATAAAACCCGCGTGAAATTGCCCCGTCGCCATAATCGTCATTTACCCATGCAATGAGAGCACTCACCCTGTGGGAACCGTCTATGATGAAAACCTTTTCGGTTTCTTTGGAGTGCCAGATGATTATGGAAGGGATAAGCTCCTGATCCAGGAAACTCCTGACAAACTCCACAATCATTTCTGCTGACCAATTGTTGGTTTCTCTCTGAAAATCCGGCTTTCTCAGTACGCTAAAATACAGCTTGTCGCGCTGTAAATCTTCAACCTTAAATACTGGACCGACCCCAAGCGAAGCGGCTGACGAGGACTCAAAATCCTCTCTTACGATCAGGGCATCAAGATTCACTTGGTGTGTAGGCATAAGCACCTCCAATGGAAAGTGCCTAATCATACAGCACCCCCCCGCCTGATGAGCGAAAGATATTGCTGCCCAAAAAAGCGTGACCATCTCGTGGATGTGGCCCGTGATTTGTTTTACCGCCACGGTTTTCATGCGACCGGCGTAGATACAATCCTCAAAGAGGCTGGCGTCGCTCGCATGACCCTCTATAAGCACTTCAAGTCCAAGGAGGAGTTGATCCTCGCAACCTTGGAACTCCAGGATGAACAGTTCCGTGAGTGGTTCGTGGCCGCCGTGGAACGACGGGCGAAAAGACCATCGGATCGATTGCTTGCTGTTTTTGACGCCCTCGATGAGTTTTTCCACCGCGATGGCTTTTGCGGATGTGCATTCATTAAAGCCTGTGGAGAGTACCCGAACCTCCAAGACCCGGTCCATCAAATTGCGGTGAGACATAAGCAAATGATCCTGTCCTACTTGCGCGGTCTTGCCGCCGAGGCTGGCGCAAAAAACGCAGACACCCTTTCCAAGCAATTGTTTCTGCTTGTCGAGGGTGCGATTGCCACAGCACAGGTGACCGGTCGATCTGGGACAGCGGATGACGCACGAGCGGCAGCTGAGGTGCTCGTGCGAAATGCAATTGCAAACAATGCGTGAGAGGTCTAGCCCCCTGGCTCCTTTTTCTTTCTGAACCCCTGGGATGACAATCCGAGATTGCGGTAACAGCCCGGCGGGCAACTCCCGGATGGTCGCCAACCTGGAAACTATCCAGAAACGGCGTTATGGGAAGATTCATGCTAACTTCCCATAAGCTGACTTATGGGGAGTAATTCTGGATTTGACCACCTCGACCGCACTCGCGCTCGGTTTTAGGCCCCGGCGCCGGGGGCCTATAACCCTCTCATGCCGATGAAACCCGTTTCATAGCCCCCGGCTGTGATGTAGACTTTCTCACTGCCGCTGGTACAAAAGATCGGTCTGGTCAATTATTGGCTGATGTTGGCGGAGGGTCATCTGACGCGGCGATTGATTGGGGCCATGGTGCGGCAGATTGCGGCGCTGTCGCTACCGGCGGGCTGATGTATCAGATCAGGGGCTGACAGGGGCTGCCGCCGGCAGGATCGCCGGCACCTTTTCCATTTGACGTCCCCGCCGTGTCGCCTCGGCCGCAAAGAAGACGGGGGATAAGAGATGCAATCGTTTGAAGATTCACCCCTGGTTCGCAGTGCCGGGGAGCTCTGGAAACAAGCGACCACTGCCTCGTTCCTGGATGCGATCGCCAATGGGAGCTTGCCCGCAGAAGCCCTGAGCCGCTGGCTGGTTCAAGATTACCACTTCGCCGATGCCTTGACCTCCTTCCAAGCGATCGCCGCCGCCAAAACACCCCGCGAATTCCGCAAACCGCTGATGGGGGGGTTGGCCGCGCTCGATGCGGAGATGGACTGGTTCGAAGCAATGGCGAAGGCGAGGGGCTTGAACCTGAAATCTCCCCTTCACCCGACGTGCCGCCGTTACTGTGACTTTCTCCTGCGGGTGGCATATACGGAGCCCTATCCGGTATTGCTGGCGGTGCTCTTCGGAGTGGAGGCCAGTTATTTGGCCGCCTGGAGCCGCCTTCCGCAAGAGGGAGCCTACGGAGAGCTTGTCAGTCGCTGGTCCAGCCCGCAATTTACAGAGTACGTAGACTCCTTGCGTGCCCTGTCGGAAAACCACCCCCATGAGTCCAACCAGGGTTGCTTTGAGGAAGTGCTGCTCCACGAGCGAGAGTTTTGGAAGATGACATGGAAAGAATAAAGGTGGGCCTCTCGCTTCACGAAGACCTCTGGCGGCAGAACCGCGATTTGGCTGAAGCCTGTTTGCGCCACCCCTTTGTTCGCGGTCTGGCCGACGGCAGCTTGGCCTCCCCTGCGTTCCGGCGATATGTGGCCCAGGACGCGTTCTTTCTCGGAGCATTTGCAAGGGCCTACGCTGTGGCCATTGCCAGGAGCGCGAAGCTCGAAACCCGGAACACGTTTCGAGACCTACTGGACGCCACTTTCCGGGAACTGCGTTTGCATGCGCTCTATTCCCAAAAGCTGGGGATTGATCTAGTGGCGGTCCGACCTTACGCAGCCACCAGCGCCTATACGGATTTCCTATTGGCCACCGCCTGGCACTCCAGCCTGGAGGAAACCATGGCAGCAATGACTCCCTGCATGCGGTTGTATGCCTACTTGGGCCAGGAGCTGGCCCAAGAACTGGCGAAGGAGCAGACAAAGACTTCTACAGACTCTCATCCCTATCGGGAGTGGATCGACACATATAGCGGGACCGACTTCCAAACTAACGTGACTCGGTTGGAATCCTTGTTAGATAGCCTGGCAGCAGACCGACCGCCGGTGCGGCAAGCGTACCGATATGCCCTGGAGTGCGAGTTGAACTTCTTTTCCGCTCCGCTGGAGACGGGAAGATGATCCCGGTTGCCTTGACCATCGCAGGCTCAGACCCATAGGGCTGGGCAGGGATCCGGGCAGACTTAAACCCGAATCCGGTGGGGGTTCTCTGAATCAACTGGTGCTTCCGTCATTGAGTGTTGCTGGAATGGGCTTAACGCTTTATGGCGCAATATATTACAGCCGATTTTGGCGTCATCAATTCTGATTTGCTTCAAGTCGGGCATAAGTGCCTTCTTCAGAAGGAGATGGAGCCGAGCCAGCAACAGTAGGCGGAAGAAGCACCGAAGAGTGCTCCGGTGCAGTTTCTACCCTTCACACTTCCTGACAGGTAGAACCCGTCGCCATATTATGCAACCCTCAATAGATCTTCCTCCCGGAGATGAAACGACGTCGGTCTCCAGTAAACGAGGGCACTATGCGCAAACCGCCAAAGCTGTATTCGCAATTACCACTCAGGCCGATTCTATCTTGAAGCCACCGGTGCGCTGGGTTTGGCGAACCTGGAATCTTCGATCGGGATATTCTGCCGCACATCGTCCATTTGATACGTGTAACGACGCCCCCTGATCTCAGCGATGGTCCAGCGGAAGGGTACTTTCACGCCGTCCAAAGTCCGAAAATCGGCATAGTCAATCTGAGTGGGGTAGCGACCGACCGCCGTGTCGGTGTAGTGAATCAGGCGCACCAGCATCCCCGACTCCCGATCGAAGTAGAGCCTTACCTGCGGCAGAGCCTGCGTGCGGCCGAAGACGACGTACGCTTCCCGGCCGCCGACCTTTTCCACTCGCTGCACGCGCAAATTGCTGACGATCTCCTTCAATTGCCCGGCGAAAAAGAAGGGATCTTCCAGCTTGGCAGTGTCGAGTTCCTCGCTTCGCATGTCACGCGGCCGTCCATTTGCACCTCTGACCCAACCAACGTCGCCGTCGTAGGTCTCGATGCCATCGCGGCCGTTCGCCAGACGCGTCACGGTGGTGCGCTTCCCCGGGGCCTTGGCGGAAATTTCCACCGCAGACCGGATTGGCTCCGGTCGGCTGGTTCGGGTTTCGGTGACAGTGCCCTTCGCAACGCGGCTGGAAACCTTCTGAATGGCGTCTGCCCCGCCGAGCGCCGCTATGTACTTGTCGAGAATCTCATCCGCTGACAAGGTGGAAACGGGCTGCGACTCCTGGCCGTGAAAAGTGGGCATTCCGACCGGCCTCACACTCCCACGGTGGCACGTGAAGCAGGTGACCTCGCGACGCCCTCCGAATGCGTCTTTGTTGATGGCGGCCGTCATC
>JADFGZ010000365.1 GCA_022567475.1 Acidobacteriota bacterium
GGCGCTCACTCCAGTCGGCCTACGGCCTCCTTCCGTCAGCGCCAAACAAAAAGGAAGAAGAACATTCTCTTATTTCTTTCTTCACTTCAAAAGGGGACATTGCTAACGAGTCGAGATGGGGGACATTCCTAATGAGGTTTGACAAATCTGCCAAAGTGAGTTGACAGAAAGAAGGGGATCGCCTAAGCTTAGAAGGAACGCTTAGAACGAACGTTCGATAAGCATCCTCATGGCACTTTCGACGCTGGCCCATTCCAAATCCGTTCCCTCTCCGCCCAATAAATATGACCGGCGGCTGGGGGAGATTCTCCATCATGCCAGCGCCGTCTTCTGCGATAAAGGATTTGCGGCGGCCTCGATCCGCGACATCTCGCGGGCGAGCGGAACCAGCCTGGCAGGGCTGTACTATTATTTCAAAAGCAAGGACCACCTCCTTTTCCTGATCCAGCAGGAAGCCTTTACGACACTGATCCGGACGCTGGAGGAAAAGCTCTCCGGGGTTTCCGACCCCGAGCAGGCCATCCGGATGTTTGTGGAAAATCATCTGGAACATTTCGTGGGCGACCCGAAGCGGGCGAAGGTCCTTTCGCATGAATCCGACACCCTCAAGGGGCCGTATCAATCCGAGATCGCCGCGCTGAAGAAAAAGTATTACCGGCAATGTTTGACGATCCTGGAGCAATTCCAGGCGGCCCGGCAACTGCGCGGCGTCAACACCCGGCTGGCCGTCCTGAGCTTGTTCGGGATGATGAACTGGATTTACACTTGGTACAACCCTCGCGTGGACGGCGACTGGAAGGAGGTCGCGAGCCAGATGTCCTCCACGTTTCTGCGGGGGGTGCTGGGAGCCGGCGGCAATGCCAAGCCTGTTGCGCAGCGGAAGCAGGGCGGGACGCAGGGAAACAAGCGCTCGTTCGCATAGATATTTATGGAACCCTACACGCTATCGGAGTTGATGGTGGTGGCCGCGGCGCGGGAGATCCGGGATGGCGACATTGTTTTTGTCGGCATGCGGCTGCCGTTGCTGGCCTACGTGGTGGCCAAGAGCAGCCACGCCCCGCGCGCCGTGGGAGTCTTTGAAAACGGGGTGTTGCGCAGCACTCCCGCGCGGGAGCTGTTGTTTACCATGTCGGACGGCCCCAACATTACCGGCGCCCTGTCCTGCTTCAGCATGCTGGAGTGCATGGCCTTGTTGCAGCAAGGCCGCGTGAGCCTGGGCTTCCTCGGGGCGGCGGAGGTGGACCGGCACGGGAACTTGAACTCCACCGAGGTCGACAACCACAAGGGGGGCACTGTGCGCCTGCCGGGAAGCGGCGGAGCTTCCGACATTGCCGCGCTCTCGCAGCGCTATGTGGCCTTGCTCAACCATGACAAAGCGCGCCTGCCGGAGAAGGTCCACTACATCACCAGCCCCGGTTACGGGCCCTGGCGGCAGAACGGGAGACTCCAGCAAGGAGGCCCGGCGGCCATCATCACCACCAAAGCCGTGCTGCGCTTTTCGTCCGAAGGAGAAGCCTACTTGGCTTCCTGTCATCCCGGGGTCACCGTAGAAGACGTTTTGGCCAATACCGGATGGCCGCTGGCTGTTGCGCCGCGGGTAAAGAAAACGCCTGTGCCCAACAAACGGGAGTTGCGCGTGATCCGCTCCTACGACCCGGAGCATTTTTGGACCAAGTAACGGCTGC
The DNA here is from genome assembly GCA_022567475.1 of Acidobacteriota bacterium. Classification (GTDB taxonomy): domain Bacteria; phylum Acidobacteriota; class Terriglobia; order 2-12-FULL-54-10; family 2-12-FULL-54-10; genus JADFGZ01. The sequence continues at coordinate 1,686 of JADFGZ010000365.1, forward strand.
GTCGTCCGATATAGCGCGAGCGCGCAACCCTGAAACAGGGGGCCAGATGCAGGATGAGAAATCTGACGGTTGCAGGGGCTGGTATTTTGTTTGTTGGATCGCGTTGTTTGATCGATGGAAGGCGGGCCATCGAATCTTGATTGGCCGATATAAGGAGGCATGATGGCTGCACACAACTATCAAACGATTCAAGTGGACCGGCTGGGCCGGGTCTATTCGATCACATTAAACAAACCGCCTTTGAACATCATCGACCTGGCGATGATCGAGGAACTCTGCACCGCCCTGCGGGAGGTGGAGAGCCAGCCTGAGACCAGCGTGATTGTTTTTCGCGGCGCGGGGCCCAAGGGCTTTTCCGCCGGCGTCAGCATCCACGACCATACGCCGGACCGCGCCCCCAACGTGATTCCCCGCTTTAACGACATCTTCCGCCTGCTGGCGAAGACCGACAAGGTGACCGTCGCGGCCGTGCATGGCATCTGCCTGGGAGGAGGCTGCGAGCTGGCGACCATGTGCGATCTGATCATCGCCGCCGAGACCGCCAAATTCGGACAGCCGGAGATCAAGCTGGGCCAGCCGCCTCCGGTCGGCCTGATCCTATTTCCGTATTTGATGGGATACCGCAAGGCCGCCGAGTTGCTGTTCACCGGCGCGAGTATCGGCGCGGCCGAAGCGCAATCGCTTGGGCTGGTGAACCGCGTGGTGCCCGAGGAGCAGTTGTCGCAGGCGCTGGAGGACCTCCTGCGCGAGATTACAGCCCAGAGCGGAATCATCCTGCGGCACACCAAGAACATGTTGCGCCGGGCCGCCGGCCTCGATTTTGAGAAGGCCCTGCAGGAGAGCGAAGACTATTTTGTCCAGACGATTCTGAAGACCGAGGACGCCAAGGAAGGGATCTTCGCTTTTCTCGAAAAGCGCGCCCCGCAGTGGACTCATCGTTGATATAGAGATGATATAGAGATATAGAGTTGATATAGAAAGGCTGCTCTGTAGCTGATCTAAAAAAGCTGATGCCGAAGAAAAGCACCGCACAGGACGAAAAACTGTGTTCCCTGGAGGAGGCCATCGGCCGCCTGGTGCCGGACGGAGCGAGCGTCGCCCTGGGCCTGCAACTGGAAAGCATGATTCCTTTTGCGGCGGGGCACGAGATCATCCGGCAGGGGAAGCGGGACCTCACCCTGGTCGGCCCCATCTCCGATATTCTGTTCGACCAGATGATCGGAGCGGGCGCGGTCCGCAAGGTGGTGGCGGCCTGGGTGGGCAACGTGATGATGGGCTCGGCCTACAACTTCCGCCGGGCCGTGGAAGAAGGAATTCCTCATCCGCTCGAGATGGTCGACCACTCGAACTTCACCGTGGCGCTGGGGCTGCACGCCGCCGCCTTGGGCGTGCCGTTTCTGCCCACCTACACGGCCGGAGGCTCGGACCTGATTGGACGGAATCCCGACCTGGTGGAGTTTGAGGCTCCTTTCACGGGCGAGACCATGCGGGCCGTGCGCGCGCTGCACCCCGACGTCGCCGTCATCCAGGCTCAGCGGGCCGACAAGTATGGAAACACGCATCTGTGGGGAAACCTCGGCGTGGCCGCGGACGCGGCCCGCGCCGCCCGCCACGTGATTGTGGTCGCCGAGGAGATCGTCGATCCCAAGGTGATTGCAAGCGATCCCAACCGGACCGTGATTCCAGGCTTTCTGGTGGAGGCCGTGGCGGAGGTTCCCTTCGGAGCGCACCCGTCCCCCGTCCAGGGTTATTACAACCGCGACAACAACTACTACAGCGAGTATCACCGCCAGACCAAGACCCCGCAGGATTTCGGGTCCTGGCTCGACCGCTGGGTTCGCGGCGTGAAGGATCGCCAGGGCTACCTGGAGCAGCTCGGCGCGGAGCGCGTGGAAGGGCTGAAGGTGCGGAAGCGGGCGCTGGCCGCCCGGACCGATTTTGGGCACTAGCGGAGCCTGCCAGTTCAGCTTGCAAGGGATAGTCGGCGACTCTTATACTGGTGCCAGTGAAGCTTCGTTTCTACCTCGATTCCGCAACGGGTCAGCCGCACATCTGGAATCACGATGTGGATGAGAAAGAGGTGCAGGAGGTCTTGACGAATCCGGGAGAAGATCGTCCGGGGCGGGACGGCTCCCGCGTAGTAATTGGCCGGACGGCGAGCGGACGATACCTAAAAGTCGTTTACGTTCGCGACCAGAACCCAGATAGTGTTTTCGTCATTACGGCATACGAGCTTCGAGGTAAACCCCTTCTGGCCTATCGCAGGCGGCGAAGGAGAAAGCGCCCATGAAACGAAATCGATTTCCATCTGGCTGGAATGAAGCCAGGGTTCGAAAAGTGCTGGAGCATTACGAGGAGCAAGCGGAGGAGGAGGCTGTGGCGGAAGACGAGGCC
>JADFGZ010000076.1 GCA_022567475.1 Acidobacteriota bacterium
CAGCCAGCGAACTGACTCGCAGACAATTGAGTGCAGCGTCATCGAGTGTCGAATGAGCAAAGACCAAACAAGCGGCAGCCACGGATGTCTTAGCATTGTTCACGGCAGATGTTGTGAGTTGGTCTACCAATCCAGCAGGTACTCCCTGCGGAAAAATTTGAGTCGTACGGGTAAGCTGACTCAGATGTAGAACGTTTTGCGTAAAGACAGTCCTTTCTGCCGCGGGAAAGCCTGCATCCGTCACAGTCCTAAGCGAGAGGATAACTTCCCAGCGCTTAAGAGTTCGATTGAATGTCGTATTGAAAAGCTCTTCCGCACTCATTGCGCATTTACCCGGCGCTCATGGAGGCGAGGAAGTCGGAGTTGGCCTTGGTTTTGGAGAGCTTGTCCAGCAGCAGTTCCATCGACTCGGTCGGCGACAGTTGGTTCAGCAGCTTCCGCAACACCCACACCCGATTCAACTCGTCCTTGGGCAGCAGCAATTCTTCCTTGCGCGTCCCCGAGCGGTTGATGTCGATTGCCGGAAACACCCGCTTATCCACCAGCTTCCGCTCCAGGATGATCTCGCAGTTGCCCGTCCCTTTGAACTCCTCGAAGATCACGTCGTCCATGCGGCTGCCGGTGTCAATCAGCGCCGTGGCGATGATCGTCAGGCTGCCGCCCTCCTCGATGTTCCGCGCCGCCCCGAAGAAGCGCTTGGGCCGCTGCAAGGCGTTGGAGTCGACGCCGCCGCTCAGGATCTTGCCTGAGGGCGGCACGATCGCGTTATAGCCTCGCGCCAGCCGCGTGATCGAGTCCAGCAGAATCACCACGTCCCGGCGGTGCTCCACCAGCCGCTTGGCCTTTTCCATCACCATCTCGGCCACTTGCACGTGCCGCGCCGCCGGCTCGTCAAACGTCGAGCTGATGACCTCGCCCTCCACCGACCGTTGCATGTCGGTCACTTCCTCCGGGCGCTCGTCGATCAGCAGCACGATCAAGGTGACCTCGGGATGGTTGGCGGTGATGGAGTTGGCGATGGACTGCAGCAGCATGGTCTTGCCGGTCCGCGGCGGAGAGACGATCAGGCCCCGCTGCCCTTTTCCGATCGGCGTCATCAGGTCCAGCACCCGCCCGGAGAGGCTCCCTTTGTTGGTCTCCAGCCGAAGCCGTTCCTGCGGATACAGAGGCGTCAGGTTGTCGAAGAATATCTTGTTCCGCGACTCCTCCGGCGACTCGAAATTCACCGCCTCCACTTTGATCAGGGCAAAGTAGCGTTCCCCATCCTTGGGAGGCCGAATCTGCCCGGAGACGGTGTCGCCGGTGCGGAGGTCAAAGCGGCGGATCTGCGAGGGGGAGACGTAGATGTCGTCCGGCCCGGGCAAATAGTTGTAATCGGGCGCGCGCAGAAATCCAAAGCCATCCGGCAAGGTTTCGAGCACCCCCTCGGAGAAGATCAGCCCGTCCTTTTCCGTCTGCGCCTGCAGGATTTTGAAGATCAACTCCTGCTTGCGCAACCCCGTGGCCCCTGGAACGTTCAATTGCTTGGCCACCTGCGTCAATTTGGCAATATTCAATTCTTTTAATTCGGCTAAATCCATACCAACTCCCGGATATCCTCTTCGATTCGTGTCAGGGAACGGGCGTGCAACGCAAACAAGAGCCGTTCTCCGCTCATTCGCGCGGCTTGCGCGCAACTGAGCTTTGCGAGCCCGTGTTCCCTTTTCTCATTCCTCCGCTCCAGCAGCTTTACCGCCACCCCGGTTGCGAGCCGAATCAGGCGATGATTCATCGAAACCATCGCCCAGTAATCTGGCTCCCAGTAATCTGGTTCCCACTCATTTGGCTCCCAGCAATCTGGCGTTTTCTTCCCCTCCTCAGCAGAGAGAGAAAAAATCGGGGCGGACTACGTTCTTGTTCTTATTTTCAGCTTCACGGATAATCAGGATAGAATAATCACGTCGCGGGTGATGATCTGCGGGAATCCACCGGAATGCAAACCCGCACAGAAAAATTAGCGCCAGGGGATGAAATCAGCCTCCTTCCGAATCGGGTCGGAAAGAATATTCTAGGACTCAAAGGAGGGAGATGTTCGCCTTTCTCATTGTGTCAGCGATCCCTGACCGGAAACGTCCCCGGGTTGAAAGTCGGCGACCAGGGGCGCATTCGGCGCTAGAGGCGTCAAGGGCCGTTCCAGAGCAATCTGCAAAACCTCATCCATGGTCTCGACAAAATGAAGCTTCAAATCCTGCTGAATGTTGTCAGGAATATCCGCCAAGTCCTTTTCGTTGTCTTTCGGCAAAATGATCGTGCGAATTTCGGCGCGGTGAGCCGCCAACAACTTCTCCTTCATTCCGCCAATCGGGAGAACCTTCCCGCGGAGGGTGATCTCGCCCGTCATGGCGACATCCTGCCGCACGGGGATTTTGGTCAGGGCGCTGGCCAGAGTCGTAGCCAGCGTAATTCCAGCCGAGGGGCCGTCCTTGGGAATGGCGCCTTCCGGGACGTGGATATGCACGTCCAACCGGCGGTAAAAATCCCGGTCCAGTCCCAGCATGTGGCTCCTGGACCGCACATAACTCATGGCGGCCCGGGCCGACTCCTGCATCACGTCGCCCAATTTCCCTGTTAAAGTAAGCCTTCCTTTGCCATCCATCAATGTGGCTTCCGTCGTCAGAATCTGGCCGCCGACTTCCGTCCAGGCCAGCCCGACTGCCAGCCCCACCTCATTATTTTTCTCAGCCACCGTATCCCGGAACTTGATGACCCCGAGGAAATCCGCCAGGTTGCCCGGAGCAACGGAAACCTCCAGGTCGCGGCCTTCCTTGACGACCCTGCGGGCCACCTTCCGGCAGACGTTCGCAATCTCCCGTTCAAAGTTGCGAACCCCGGCTTCCCGGGTATACGACCGGATGATGGCGGCGAGCGCCTCATCGGAAAAGCTGATGTTCTTTTCGGTCAAGCCGGCGGCCTTCCGCTGTTTTTTCACCAGGAAGCGTTTGGCGATCTCCAGCTTTTCCAGCTCCGTGTAGCCGGACAGGCGCAGCACCTCCATCCGGTCCTGCAAGGCCGCGGGAATGGTGTGGGTCACGTTGGCCGTGCAGATGAAGAAGACCTGCGACAGGTCGTACTCCACATCCAGATAATGGTCCATGAACATGAAATTCTGTTCCGGATCCAAAACTTCCAGCAAGGCGGCCGAGGGGTCGCCGCGGAAATCCATGCTCATCTTCTCCACTTCGTCCAGCATGAACACCGGGTTCCGGGTCCCTGCTTTCTTCATCATCTGGAGAATTTGTCCGGGAAGCGCGCCGATGTAGGTGCGCCGGTGGCCGCGGATCTCCGCCTCATCGCGAACGCCCCCCAGCGAGAGCCGCACAAACTTACGTCCGGTGGCGCGGGCAATAGACATCCCGAGCGAGGTTTTCCCTACTCCGGGAGGACCGACGAAACAGAGAATGGAGCCTTTGGGATCTTTGACCAGGCGGCGCACCGCCAGAAACTCAAGAATCCTCTCCTTGATCTTTTCCAGGCCGTAGTGATCCTCCGAGAGAATCTTTTCGGCCTTGTCCAGATCTTTGATCTCTTTGGTCTTCTTTTTCCAGGGAACCGCCAGCAGCCAATCGAGATAGTTGCGGGACACGGTGGATTCGGCCGACATGGGCGGCATCATTTCCAGCCGCTTCAGCTCCTGAGAAGCTTTTTCCTTTGCTTCCTTGGACATTCCAGCCGTTTCAATCTTTTTCTTCAATTCATCGAATTCGCTCTTCTCGCCCCGGCCCAACTCCTTTTGGATCGCCTTCATCTTCTCGTTCAAGTAGTACTCTTTTTGGGCGCGTTCCATCTGCCGCTTGACCCGGCCCTGGATGTTGCGGTCCACGGTCAACTTCTCGATCTCCAACTCCAGGATGTCGGCGATCCGGTTCAGACGCTCCGTGGGATCGAAGATCTCCAGCAACTCCTGCTTCTCTTCCATGCTCAACTGCAGGTTGGCTGCAATGGTGTCGCTGAGCTTGGCGGCGTCATCCACCCGCGCAGCCGCAACCATCGTTTCATAATTCAGGCTCTGGCTGAGCTTGACGTACTGCTCAAACAGCGCGGTGACGCGATTCACCAGGGCTTCCAGCGCTGGGCTTGGTTCCGCCTTGATCTGAATGGGGCGCACCACAGCCCGGAAGAAACCATCCTCATCGCTCATGCTGAGAACCTTGCCCCGCTCCACTCCCTCGACCAGCACTTTGATGTTTCCGTCCGGCAACTTTAGGCTCTGGACAATGGTAACAATGGTGCCTACTTGATAGATATCATTGGGACCGGGCTCATCGACGGAAGCATCGTGCTGGGTCGCCAGAAAGATTCTCTTGTCGCCCACCAGCGCCTCTTCCAGCGCTCGCACGGAGCTTTCCCGCCCCACCACAAACGGAGTCATCATGTGGGGGAAGATCACCACGTCCCGGATCGGGAGCATGGGCATTTTGCGGCTTTCGGCCTTTTCCTGGTTATTGAGCATTCTTCCTCTTTCCGTTTCCTGCCGGGCTGGCGTAGTCCTTGCAATCCAGCTTTGCTATCCGGCCTTCTCTAATAATTTGATGCTGATTTCCTGGTCCTCGACCATTTCCGGAGTCACAAGGAAGTCTCTCGCCTTTCTCTGGGAAGGTAGATGGTACATCAAATCCAGCATCAAATCTTCCAAAATCATGCGAAGTCCGCGGGCGCCGACCTTCCGTTCCTGAGCCTTGGAAGCGATCATTTCCAGCGCCTTTTCGGCGAAACGCAGCCGCACATTCTCAAACTCAAACAGCATCTGGTACTGCTTTACCAAGGCATTCCTGGGCGTTGTGAGAATTTGCACCAGAGCCGCTTTGTCCAAATCCTCCAGGACGGCGATGGTGGGCAGGCGTCCCACAAACTCCGGAATCAACCCGTACCGGATTAGGTCCATCGGCTGGACCTGCTCCAGCACGTCCGTATCGCAACGCGAAGCTTCTCGCGCCTGGGCTTCCGAGCGGAATCCGAGCGATTTCTTTCCGATGCGCTTGCGGATCGATTTTTCCAATCCGATAAAGGCGCCGCCGCAAATGAACAGGATGTTGGTGGTATCCACCGGAGTAAATTCCTGTTGAGGATGTTTTCGTCCTCCCTGCGGGGGAACGTTGGCCACCGTCCCTTCCAAAATCTTCAGCAGGGCCTGCTGGACTCCCTCCCCGGAGACATCCCGCGTGATGGAAGGATTTTCATCTTTGCGGCAAATTTTATCGACCTCATCGACGTAGATGATGCCCTGCTGGGCGCGCGCCACATCGCCTCCGGCGGCCTGCAGCAGCTTGAGGATGATGTTCTCCACATCCTCGCCGACGTAGCCGGCCTCGGTCAGCGTCGTGGCGTCCACGATCGCGAACGGCACCTCCAGGAGACGGGCCAGCGTCTGGGCTAACAGCGTCTTGCCGGTTCCGGTGGGACCGATCAGCAGGATGTTGCTCTTGGTCAATTCCACTTCCGGGTTCCGCTGACGGGCCATCTGGATCCGCTTGTAATGGTTATAGACGGCTACCGCCAGCTTCTTTTTGGTCTTCTCTTGCCCGATGACGTACTGACTTAAAAATTCCTTGATTTCCTTGGGTTTGAGCAATAAGTGCAGGCCCGATGCAGGGGCAGCAGTGCGGTCATCTTCCAGGATGGAGTTGCAGACCGCCACGCACTCGTCGCAAATGTAAGCGCGAGGATAGTCGCTGGGCGAGGAAATCAGCTTGCCCACCGTTTCCTGTTCCTTATGGCAAAAGGAGCACTTCAGGTTCTCTTCCGATGTGCTTCGTTTCACTTTTTGCCTTTCTCCTTGCCTTGTTTCCGAACGGCGGTTCGACTCTCAAAACGTCACTCGGAACAGGCCGCGATGATTTCTTTCCTGACGCTGATTCCCTTACTTGTGTTTGGAGATGATCTCATCGACAATCCCGTATTCTTTCGTCTGCTCCGCATTCATGATGAAATCGCGCTCCACATCCTTCTCAATCTTTTTCACATCCCGGCCGGTATGTTTCGCCAGCAATTTATTGGTAACCTCCCGCAGGCGCAGAATCTCCCGGGCTTGAATGTCGATGTCGGTGGCCTGCCCGGAAAGTCCGCCCATAGAAGGTTGGTGGATCAGCACACGCGTATTGGGAAGAGTAAAGCGCTTTTTCGGGGCCCCGGACGCCAGTATCAGGGCCCCCATGCTGGCAGCCTGGCCAATGCAGATGGTGGAGACATCGGGGCGAATAAATTCCATCGTATCATATATAGCCATACCGGCTGTGATAGACCCTCCGGGGCTGTTGATATAAAGGTATATATCCTTCTCCGGGTCCTCGGCCTCCAGGAATAAGAGTTGCGCTGTAACCACGTTGGCAACGCTATCGTCGATGGGAGTGCCAATAAAGATGATGTTGTCGCGGAGAAGCCTGGAATAAATATCATAGGCCCGCTCTCCTCTATTGGTTTGTTCTACCACCATTGGGATCAGTGCCATAACGAAACTACCCACCTCCCTTTCGACTCTAGGAGCTTCCCGGCTCTCCGGCCTTCCCACTGCATGCTTGTCCGGAGCAAGATTTTACATCGTCCACTATGAAGCTGGTCTGCTAACCTTACGAAAGATAATCCCGAGAGCTTTCTCAATGCGGATCCTAGCTCTGATTTTATCCAGCGCCCCCTCCTTTGTCAAGCGAGACCGTATCATGGCCGACGTCTGCTGGCTGGCTGCCGCAATTTTTCCTATCTCTTCTTCAATATCGGCTTCTTCGGCCTCAATCTTTTCCTTTTCTGCGATTTTTTCCAAGATTAAAGCGCTTTTTACCTCCTGCAGAGCGCTTTCCTGCTGGGAAGCGCGCAGCTTCTTCCAGTCCATTTGCAGGCTTTTCAAATCAACGCCTTGCGCCGCCAGCTGGCGCCGCAGCCGCTCCACTCGCCTTTCCAATTGGCGCTCAACCATGCTCTCCGGCACCGGAAAGTCATGGAGTTCAACCAACTTCTGCCGAAGCTGGCTCTTGGCATTCTGCTCCGCCTCCTCGCGTTTGGCCTTCCCTAACTCGTCCTGGACTCGCTGGCGGAGCGCATCCAACGAGGCGAACTCGCCCATCTCGCGGGCGAAGTCGTCGTTCAACTCAGGCAGAATCTTTTTTTTCAGCCCCAGCACTTTCACCTTGTAAGCGATGGTTTTCCCGGCCAGACGCGGGTCGTTAAACTCCGGAGGATAGGCAACCTCAAATTTACGCTCCTCGCCAAGTTGAGCGCCTTTCAGGTTCTCCGTAAACTCTTTCATCGTGTTGGCGCCGCCGATCTCACACAGCACTTCCTCGACCTTTACTGGCGTGGAATCCTTGCCGGGAGAAATACCCTCAAACCCGATGCTGGCAAAGTCGCCTTCCTGCAAGGGCCTCTCCTCCAGATTGACGTAGGTGGCAGCCTGTTCCCGCAAACGGTCGAGGTTTTTGACAACCTCTTCCTCGCTGACCTTCGACTCTTCCAGCGGCACAGAGATGTCCCCGTAATTTTCCAGTTGAAACTCCGGCAGGACCTCCACCGTCGCCTTGAACCGGAGGGCGGTGTCGTCGGCGAACTGCACATCGGTAACCGAAGGATGCCCGACCGGCTCCCAATTCTGCTCTTGCGCCCGGACCCGGACATATTCGGGCACCAGTTCCTGCAACACCTCGGAGCGAATATCGTCCCGAAATTTCTGTTGGATGAAAGAAATCGGGGCCTTCCCAGGCCGGAAGCCGGGCAGCCGCACGCGGCGCTGCAATTGAATGGCAACCGCATCCAACCGCTTCTTCACCACCTCTGGAGGGATTTCTATCTCCATTACCCGACGGCAGCTCTCTGACACAGGAAATTCGACCTCTTTCAATGGTTGGGGGTGTTGGGCGGCTTATGGAAACAGTTCCCTACCAAGCCCCTGGCACTGTCACTGGCTATTATACCGCGCTGCGATTGCCTACTGTGTAATTACGGAGGAAACCGGCGACGGAGTAACCGCGAAGTAACCCCCTCAGCGACCCCTCCTAAGCAACCCCTTCTAAACAACCTTCGTTGCCGGACTTGCGGCGTGTTGCCGGAGCTGTCGTAGAAAGCCCTCTATCAGCGCGCCTTTTCACAAAGTCAATCCTCATCCGCCGAATCGCTCCGCGAGCAGCTTCTTGCCGCGAGCCTGCGGCCAGAAACCGGCTTACTGGACAGCTAGCTGCCCTGCCGAGCCGGGATCGAGTTTAATCTCCCCAAAGGTCCTCTCGTAGCTGGAAACGTTCTGGCCCAGAATATTCAGCAGAGCCTTGGCTTGTTGCGGGCTCAGATAGACGCCCTGGAAATTGACGATGTTCATCTTATCTGGAGCCGTCTGCGTCATGGTTCCGAACTGGAGAAGAAAATCCCAAACACTGACGCGGATCTGCACGCTGTTGGAGTACCCTTCGCGGTAGTCTCCGGTCTGTGTGATCTGAATTTGCGGTTGCTGCGATGGGGCAGTCATAATTCCTCCGCCGCAGGAGCGGCTGGCCCATCATCGCCCGAACCGGAAGGCGAAGTCAATGCTCGCCGGGAGTCCCAACACCCATTCTCGCCGACCAGATGACCTCCTGAACAATAATCTCCTGAACCATGACCTCCTGAACAATCCTGAACAACGTGCCTGAACAACGAGCGGCTTGGAATCGGGCGCAGTTTTGCAGAGCAGCAAACCTGCCGCGACCGATCACTCGCCGTATAATGCCCCTTGCGTCAGGGTTGTAATTACAGTATTTTCTGTTTGACGGGGCATCATAGATTAAGGCGCATATTCGTGGCGAAGACACGGTATGTGCTTTCAGGCAGCCTCGCGAGACTTCACTGCACTGCAAACAAGTTGGGCGGGACGAGTATCCTGGAAAGGGGCCACTATGCGGAAGTTTCTTTTTTTGATCGCAATATCGTGTTTTATCGCATCGGCGGGTATGTCCCAGGACTTGGTTACGGTTCCCCGGGCGATTGCCGCGTATCCCGATATGATTTTGTACAACGGGAAGATTGTGACGATGGATGACACCTCAACGGGTCTTTCGCCCGGCAGCATCGTGGAGGCTATCGCGCTTCGGGACAAAAAGATTCAGGCGCTTGGCACGAACACCGAGATGCTGAGCTACGCCGGACCTCAAACGCAAAAGATGGATCTCAAAGGACGAACCGTGATTCCCGGCATCGTGGATCCGCACACGCATATTCACAACAACTATATGAGCGCCTGGTTGCAGGAGAATCCCCAGGCTATCGAGAGCATGGGACGAACCTTTTCGGTTGGAGGCAGCACAGTCGAGGAGCTCAAGCTCGGAATCGAGCTGGTCTTGAAGGAGCGTATGGGTGACGCCCCAGAAGGACAGTGGGCCTTTATCAACCTTCCCACAAACGATCCGGACAATCCCGGATCGGGCACTGGAATCGGCGTGAAGTTTTTGCAGCAGAAAGAACTGACGCTGCAAGAACTGGATTTGCTGGCTCCCAACCATCCGGTCTTTGTCCGGTCGCATCCGGCTTCCATCGTCAATACGGCGGCGAAAAAAGAGTTTCAGAAGATTTATGGCCAGATGCCCTCGCTGGAAACGGTTGATGAGCAGGGATTTGGCGAGCTCACCGACTACAATCGCTCCCTGGTGGTGGACGGGTATTTCCGCCTCCATCCGGAGGAGCTGGCTGCGGTGGTGGAAGAAGGCCTGCTCAAGTACTCCGCCGTCGGCGTGACCTCCTATGTCTCCCACATTATGGGTTTGCAGTTTCTGAACGTCTTCCAGACCCTGGTTCGTGAAGACCGGATGCCCATCCGCTTTGGATTCACGCACTATTTTGGTTTTCAGAGCAATGAGGACCCGTCGGCGTTCTACATGCGTTTGGGAGACATGGCGGGGCTGGGCACCGATTACTTTTGGTCGGCCGGTGTCGGTCTCGGCAACATCGATTCCGGTCCGCCCATGATTTGCAGCTCGATGGAAGGGCCGCCGGAGCTCAAGGCGCGGGAGTGGTGCCGAAATGCCCCGGGCTCAGCCTTCGCCAAGGGCGTATTGAGCGCCATCCTGGCAAGAGGAAGAATTGCAACCGGGCACGCTTACGGAGACAAAGGCGTCGACTATTTGATGGACACTGTCGAGGAAGCGATGAAGATCGACCCGACGATTACTTTGGAATACGTGCGCTCCCGGCGGTTCAGCTCGGATCACTGCGGCTTCTATCCTCGCCCTGACCAGATGCCGCGCCTGGCCAAGCTCGGGTGGTGGATCAGTTGCGGAGGCAACGTGCTGAGCCGGAGTTATCCGTGGCTCAAACAATATGGGATGCAGTACGCCAAATGGATATCGCCTGTGAAAAGCCTCATCGAGCACGGCATCAACGTGGTCTATGAGATGGAAGCTGGCGTCGGGGTCAAGGAGAACACCTCCGAACCCTACTGGGCCCAGGGATACATGCTGATCAGCCGCAAGAACGGATACGGCGCAATGGTTTCGCCCGAAGAGGCCATCGACCGTGTCACGCTGATGAAGATGTCCACCTCCTGGCCTTCCGGGTACGCCCTTCGGGAAAAAGACTTTGGCACGCTGGAAGCCGGCAAACTGGGAGACCTGCTTGTGCTGAACAAGGACTACTTCACGATCCCGGAGAACGAGATTCCCACCGTGTTCCCGGTGATGACTATGGTGGGGGGAAAGATTCTGGTTTTGCGGTCTGAGTACGCCAGTGAAATCGGCGTGAGCCCCATCGGTCCGCAGCTTATCTTCCGCCAACGCAATCGGTATGCGAGCCCCGGCGGGTAAATTTTTGTTCGCGCCGGATGCTCCTGCGGGCAGGGGGAACGCTCTCCCCTGCCCGGCCAACTCATGATGGTCAGGGCTCCCTTTTGCCAATTGCTTTCCCCCCTCCCCTCGTGTAATCTTTTCCCAATCTTTTCAAGCAGGATTAAGGATAAATCACGTGACCGCTTTATCGGGAATCCATCTTTAAGTTGTGCGCCGCGATGCCACCCGATAAAAATGTGCGTGGTGATCAGTTTTCAGAACTAGAGTTTTCCAGGTTTGCGAGATGGAATCTGTCACGTGCAACGGGGTCCCTGCTTTGTGAACCAAGGATTTTTCTCATTCTAGCCTATCGGCCCAAAGAAATTGGAGACACTACGGGAAGGAGGAAATTATGAAGTCAGAGAAGCGACGATACAAGCGTTACGTTGTATCCGGACAGGTTGAGATTCGGACGGAGGTAGATGAGGCTGTCGGTGAACTGGTCCATATTGGCAGGCGGGGGATTCTCATTCGCAGCCACTTCATACCGCCTCTGAGAACGGATCTCAGTATCCACTTCACGGTTCAAAGATACGGAGAAACGTTCAGAGTTGGAGGGCACGTGGTGGGAAGTGAAAAGGACATGATAGCTGTCAGCTTTTCGGTAGAGCCTGCTGGAATGGAGGAGCTGTTGCAGTGGCTGGATAAGAAAGAGAAAAGCAAAGTGGCTAGGGCAAGCGCCCTATAGGAGGGCAAGCAGAGAATCACTAAGCAGGCCATACCCAGGGTCGCGGGAGGCGTTTGAGTAGCAATGGAGCCATCGCCCTGTCCACCCCGCACTGACCACCATTGGAAGTCTCCTGTCCCCAATTGCTTTCCCTTCCCACCTCGTGTAATCTTTCACCATTCTGTTCAATCTGGCGGGGTTAAAACGTGCCCATATCCCCAGGCGCTCGTCTTGGCTCTTACGAGGTCCTCAGCCCGCTTGGTGCGGGTGGCATGGGTCAGGTGCAGGCACACTGCCCGTTGCTTGGTACTGGGCCAGTTGATATTGAAGCGGAAGAGCCACTGGAGTATGATTCTTCCCAAAAGCAAACCGCGTCAGCCTGACGAAAAGAGCAGGCAAGGGAACTGAGACTAAAGCATCGGCAAAGAGAAGAGAGAAGGAGGTTCTCCAATGAATAACCTATTGCAACGAATGGCGATGGCCGTTTTTTTGATATTTCTTTGTGGGGTCAGTGTCCGCGGCCAGCAGACCGTGAACAATGTTCCGGCAGCGCTGCTAGCCTACGCCTACCCGGACCTGATTGTCTACAACGGCAAGATTGTCACCATGGATGACGCTGCCCTGAACAACTCCGTGGGAAGGAGCTTCGAGGCCATGGCGGTGCGCGAGGATCGCATCCAGTTTCTGGGCAGCAGCGCGGAAATCCTGAGCTATGCCGGTCCGCAAACCCGGAAGATTGATCTGGGAGGGCGCACGGTGGTGCCGGGCATCATCAACACTCACACCCACCTGCACAACGGGGCGGTGAACGACTGGGCGAGGCGAAACCCGGAAAAGGTGGAGGAGATTCGCAAGGAGTTTTCCGTAGGGGGGGAGAACTTCGTGGACATCACTCAGGGCATCGAACTGGTGATCAAGGAACAGATGACGCACCCGCTGCCGGGCCAATGGGCCTGGGTTGGCCTGGAAGGGGGAGCTACCGGCATCGGAGTGCAGTACATCAAGCAGGAGGCGATGAGCCGCGAGCAACTGGATCAACTGGCGCCCGAGCTGCCGGTGATCCTTCATGCCCATCCTACCTGGTTGTTAAACACGGCGGCCCGCGACGACTTTTTGAAGTTGTATGAAATTGCGCCCACCGACGAAAATGAGGAACTGGCCCTCACGATTGCCACCACATTCGGGCGCGGGCTGATTGTGGATAGGTACTTCCGCAACCATCCGGACGAGTTGGCCGACGTGGTTGCAGATTATTTGTCGTATCAAGTTCCCTCCGGCACCACCACCTACGCTTCCCACATCGTGGGCTTGGCGTTTCAGCCGGCCTTCATCAAACTGATGGAGGAAAAGCGGATGCCGGTCCGCTTCGCCTTCTCGCACCGGAACTGCCAGCAGGTGGAACCCGACGTTACCGGTTGCTGGCTGCGGATGGGCGACTGGAAAGGCTTAGGGGATGAATATTACTGGAATATCGGGGTGACTATGGGCGGCCTGGATAGCGGGATGCCGGCCATCTGCACCACCATGGATGCGTCCCCGGCCCGGAAATCCCAGGAAGAATGTCTGCTCCAGCCCGGCAATGCTTTCGCGCAGGCGGTGGATGCCGCGTTCACGAATCGCATCCGGTATACGGTGAATCATGCCATCGGGGACAAGGGCGTGGACTATGTAATGGACATCATGGAGCAGGTGATCGAAAGGGAGCCGGGCATCTCCCTGGAGTTCATGCGCCACTTGCGGGTGACCTCCGACCACTGCAATTTCTATCCCCGGCAGGATCAGATCCCGCGATTGGCCCGGTTGGGAATGATGTTGAGTTGCGACACGGCCATTAACCGGAGCACTCCCTGGCTGGACGTCTATGGAAAGGATAAGGCCAAGCAAATTGCTCCGATCCGAAGCTTGGTGGATGCGGGCATCATGGTCGGCACCGAATCCGGCACGAACCCGACGAGCGGCACAGGTCTTACCTGGACGGCTGAAAATATACAATTCATCACCCGGGAAAACGCCCGCGGCGAACTGATCGCCCCCGAGGAGGCGGTGGACCGGGAGACGCTGATGAAGATGGCTACGGTTTGGGGCTCCTACTTCGTGCTGCGGGAAGACGAATTGGGAACGCTGGAGACGGGCAAATTGGCTGATTTTGTGGTCTTCAACAAGGACTACTTCACCGTTCCGCTGGAGGAGCTTCCCACGGTCTTCCCGCTGATGACGGTCCTGGGAGGGGAGATCGTAATGCTGCGGGAGGAGTTTGCCGGGGAACTGGGCGTGGCTCCCGTGGGGCACCAGATCGAGTGGACGTTCGAGAGTGACTATGATTTCGGCGCGCCACTGGATCCCTACGAACTCATGTAGTGTCCCTTGTAGTGTCCTAATTGTAGTGTCCCTCGCTCCGGACCGGCTGCGGGGGAGAGCAATTCGCGCAGAAGGGCGCGGGGCAGCAACTGCCCGCGCCCAAACGCGGAGTGGATGGATTTACCAACAAGGCAATTTACACCAACCCTGAAATTCTAGCGGCGCACTGTAGGAGCTCCGGAAAGTCCAAACTGTAAGACTTTCCTCCGCCCTACAGCGCATTGTTTTACTTACTTCATCAAAAGGGACTCTTCTATCGAGCTAAGAACAGGGACATTTCTAAAGAGCTTTGACAATAGCATTTTTATGCCTTGAGAGGTGGTACTATTGTGCATATCTCACGGCACAATCGAAGGGTCGGGAGGTGCAGTATGCGGCGTTGTTCCGCCGGGCATGTTGGTCTTCTCCTCACCATGTTCAGTCTTTTCCTTGTGGTGCCTCTAGGTTACGGTCAACAGGGTCCCTCGCAGCCTAGCTGGATTCAAAAATTCCCCGCAACGAATCCGCCTCCGCTGTACGAGCATGCTATGGCATTCGACGAGGCGCGGGGCCAAGTAGTCGTCTTTGGAGGATTCGACCTGAGTCCCTCGAATCCAACCCCCCCTTACAATGGCGACACATGGACCTGGGATGGAACGAACTGGTCGTTAGCCTCGCCAGCTATGGTAGGGTCTTGGCCTTCCTGCACAAGTGGTCCCGCGCCGTCGCCGAGAATCGGTGCCGCCATGGTCTACGACCAGACTAGAAGGGAGATTGTCCTTTTTGGTGGATATTACTGTGGCATGGCAGAAACATGGGTTTGGGACGGATCGATGTGGATGCAGCGCTTTCCACTTACCAGTCCTGCCGCAAGAACTCGGCACGCGATGGTTTACGACTCCGTAAAAAACGAGGTGGTTTTGTTCGGCGGCCAGGGTTGTCCCTCTAAAGTTGACGCCTGTGGTGACACCTGGGTCTGGAATGGGTCCAATTGGCTGCAGAAATTCCCGCCGACCGATCCTCCGGCAAGATTGCATCACAGCATGGCATT
>JADFGZ010000366.1 GCA_022567475.1 Acidobacteriota bacterium
GGCGCCATTGATCCGAAGGATCATCTGCAGCAAAGGGAACAGGTCCTCGCGATACAACTGGCCGAGGGTGTTGATGTTCACCGTGCCTTGCACCTGCGGGTCCACCACATAATTCATTTGGAGTTCAGCGGCGATAATGCCGATCACCTGCAGGAGTTCGGCGTTTTCCAGATGCAGGGCGATGGGAACTGCTGGCGAGGCCTGCGATTCCTGGGGCGCAGGTGTTGCGGCGGGAGGCGTTTCCTGCTGCGCAGCTTCCGCAGGAGCGGCCGGCGGAGCAGGGACGACAGCCGGCGGGGCGTTCTCCTCCGAGGCAGACTGTGATTCAGAAGGCTGCTCTTGCTGCTGCTGCGGTAGCGAGCTTCGGGGAACACGATACCGCTGGATCCCAAACGGCGTTTGCCGCTCGACCTCGATAAATTCTTCCTCTGGCTGGGGTGAAGCGTTTTCCCTGTTCTCCTGTTCCGAGACGTCGCCTTCTTGCTGCCAGGCGGCGAGGCCGGCTGGCGAGAGCAGATAGAAAATGACGATCCCGGTCGTCCATATGCTGGACCATGTGCTATCCGCTTTCTGATCCGTGTTTTGATCCATTTGCCTTTCAACGGTTCCACCCCCTGTCATTGCGTACTGTATGGCGCGGAGTAATCAGGCCGTCCTGCTGATTGCTCCCGGTCGTATTCGAATATCGCGGCGCATGGTTTCGTATGCAGTGTTCATTGTTTATTGTTCGATGTTTTCGTACCACACCTGCGGGCCAAACGGAGTCTGGCGCTCTACCCTCCTGCGGTTCCCTTCTATCGTCACCGTAATCCATGGGTCGGGGTTTTGTTGAGCAGTGGTTCCGCGAGAAGCAGGCCGCTGCGCCGTGCTCCGCTGCCTGGAGGGCGCAGGCCTCGCTCCGCTTCCTGCCGTCTCCACTACCGGAGCGGCAGGCTCGGCACTGCGCCGTTTTGCCGGGCAACGCTGTTGGCAGACTGATATACGTCCAGTGTCGTCCTTTGTCCCTGCAGTTCAATCACTACCTTTTCGTCTTGAATCTCTACCACTGTGTATGCTCCCAAGCGCTGGCCCGTTTTCACGCGCTGGAACTTGCCGGTTGCCGCCTCGCTTCTTTCCGCCATCAGGGCTTCATAGGTTTCGCCCAGATGGATGGTCCCAAAGACCACGGGAACCTGGAGCGATGCCGGCTGCGCGGTTTCCTCCGCTTGGATCAGCATGCTGTTTCTGTCAGCGCTGAACAGATTGTTCTCTACAATCACCCGGGTGTCTGTTGCCGGGCGCGACCCGCTGATCGGCGGCAAATACGCCGGAGCATCCTCCGTTTGCCGTTCCAGGGCCGCATAGCGCAGATTCGCGGTGCTCCATCCTCCCGCCAGCCGGAAGATCAGCAGGGCGGCGGCGATGGACAGTACAATGTTGACGAGCAATAGTTGTCGGCGATTCACCAGAACCTCCTCAGTGTGCAGAGCCCTCAGCCATTAGCTTTCAGCTCTCATCTGTCATTTGCCATCTGTCATCTATTATTCCGGCCTCTCTCCGTCAGTGGCAGCAGGCCGCATGATTCCGGCGACGTTCATATTTACGCTGATTAGTTTTTCCCTGGGGTTGGCCGTCTGCAGCGCAAAATTGGAGATAGCCAGCCGCGTCGGTCCTCGTCCGATCGCTTCCAAAAAGCTCGCCAACTGGTCCAGGCTGCACTGGAACTGCAATCCGAGGGGCACTTGCAAATAATCGTCTCCGAGCGGCCTCACCGGAAGGAAGGCGACCGAACGAATTTCAATCGATTGCGCCGCCGTGAGTTGCTGCACCAATAGCTGCATTTCTGCGAAGGCGAGGTCGGATGTCTCGCTCGCAAGCAAGCCCGCTTCCGTTTCCCGCAGCCGCGCTTCAAGCGAGGAGATTTCCGCCCTCCGCAACTCTGCCGCCTGGATCACTTCTCTGTACTTTTCCAATATTTTCTGCCGGTCCGGCAGATTTGCACTGGCTTCTTGCAAAAAGTCCCAGCCCGGGAATATTGCGAATCGGAATAACACAAACAAAGCCAGGGCAGCACCCACCGCCCACAATGCTCTTTTGTCTCTTGGGCTGATCTCCATAAATGTTCCTGGTTGCTCTCTTCCCGCTTCTTTCTACGGGGTTCCTGTTCGGAGCCGGACCTCAATGCGGAAAAGCTCCGTCCCATCCGGTGTTGGATTGATGGCCGACAAAAATCGCGGGCTGTCAAAATACTCGGAGCGCGCCAGAATCTGTAACAGCCCGGAGGCTGACGCCGCATGGCCGGTCAGTGTCAGGGAATCTCCTGCATATCGCATCTGCTGCAGCCACACGTCGTCCGGCAGAAGCCGGGTCAGCTCGCCGAGGATTTCCAGGGGCAAGGCGGCGGTGTTGCTCGCGTCATCGAGCAGCTCCAGCCGCGCAGCGATTCGCTGGCTTCTGTTTCTGGTTGTTTCCACTTCCTGCAATTGCGGCTGCAGGTTTAGGATTTCCCGCTCCATGTAACGGTTCAACAGCCCGTCCTGGATGGTTCCCCGCATGCCTGTCATCACGGCCAGCAACACTACAAGTCCGGAAAGGGCGTAGGTGGGGAAGCGGACCATCGGAGACCGGTACGCCCGTTTTTCTTCCGGCAGCAGGTTAAAGGAAACAGGAGGCCGGCGGTCGAGCGCCGTGAGGGCTGCGGCAAACCCGGTGATGTGTTCCCGCAGCCGGAAATTCGTTGTCCCTACGTTCAGGGAGGGAAAAAGCTGCTCGACTGAGGTTGCGCTGAATCGCAGATCTTCCGCGATGGGCGGCAAGGGTTTTCCGCAAAGAACCAAAGGAGGACGCTCCTCCGGCTCCAGGCGCAGTTCCGAGCGCGCCAGTTCCAGCTCTCGTGTTACGGCAAGCTGGAGGTCCTCTCCCTCCTCGGCTCCGCCGCCCTGCATGGCAATCTCCCTGGAGACCAGCGCCATGCCCGGTGCGTAACCGATCAACTCGAAGCTTTCAGCGCCTCCCTTCAGAATAAAGAGCCCGCGGCGTTTTTCGGATTCGGTTCCCAGACGCGGCCAGAGTGCCGCGAACAACGCAGCGGTGGTGACGGTGAACTGCGACACGGCAATTCCCGCTTCTTCAAACCAGGATGCCAGCTCTTCCACCACCTTTTTTTCCGTAATCGCCAGCCTGACTTCCAGATGCTCAAGCCCTGCTTCCCTTGCATTCGCTGCTGTGCCGCCCCACAGGGTTTTCTCCGCCGGCTTCCACACGGAGTAATCCCAGTAGACGCTCTCTTCCTCGAAGGGGTGCAGCGCGTCCAGTTGATATCCCACGGCATTCGCCACGTCCTTCTCCGCAGCCTGCGGAAGACGCAGCGAGCGAAGCAGCACTGCGGAGCGGGGCAGGGCGACTACCGTCCAGGGAACTTCCAATCCGTTTTTCCGCAGAAACTCGCGATACAGTCTGCCGCAGTCCTGCGGTCCCAACTGCTTGTATTGGGGAATTTCCAGCCGGTCTGCCACATGAATGCGATTCCATTGCCGCTTGACGCAGGTGGCCTGCAGGCTTCCTTCTGAAAAATCGATTCCGATTCCGCTTCGTGGCATGGACCAATTCATCGGCGAATTCCACTCCTTGTTCCGGAACCGCCCTGCTCCGTTTGAGGCGAGCCGCTCTCGAAAGGCCAGTTGTCCCACCAGGCCAGCACTTGGTGATAGAGCGGCAGGGCGGGTCCAACCCGCACGAGCGCGCGAACCGAGCGGCGGACGCCGGAGTCCGGCAAAGTTCCCGTAGCCGTCAGCGTGTAGATGGGGCCCTGGGCAAAGGTCAGCGGCGCGAGGCTGGTAACGGTGGAAGTCTCCGGAACGGCCAGCCTCAGATCCTCCAAGGAGCGAAACGGGGCGGCAGTCCTGGCCTCCACCACAGCAGCCGCCATGGAATCGTTCCAGCCGCGAAGCACTCGCAGAACTTCATAGGGGGCATAGTTTGGATTTACAGCAACCCCGGCGCGCTGCGCCGTCAGCAGGTCTGCCAGCGGAGGCATTCTCAGCAAGCGGTCTTCCGGGCTGTATTCCACGCGGCCAAAA
>JADFGZ010000367.1 GCA_022567475.1 Acidobacteriota bacterium
CGAGGCGAAAACGGTCTGCTCTGGAACAAGAATCAACCACTTAGAGACTGCTATGAAGCGATCACAGGGGGCTCAAACCGTTAACTTGACAGTGCCGCGCTGGGGGAACGGACCTCGACCGGATTTGTTTGCCAATTTGGGACATGTCCCGAACTGGCAGTAAAAAAACAGAACGCGCGAAGTTGAGCAAGGCAGATCAGAGATCGGCCTAAGAACGGATCAAGTCGAAATGCTGCTTGTTGAAACTGGAGGAAAGTACCGTCTACAAAATCGACTACAGTGGGTTTTTGGAGGCCGCCGGAAACGGCCCCAACGTATTGAAAAAATTGGTCGGGGCGAGAGGATTTGAACCTCCGACCCCCTGCTCCCGAAGCAGGTGCTCTACCAGGCTGAGCCACGCCCCGACACTAAGCCGGCAGGAATTTTCCAAACCTTGGACCATCCCAAAACTGGCCTAGAGCCAGTGTATGGTCCCTCTCCAAGCTTTGTCAACCAGGGACCGAAAAGAGACCGAATATCCACCGTCTCCCATGCCGCAGTCAAGGCAGCCCCCAAAGCCAGGACCTCCTTCGATGCTTCCTGGTTTCCATGTTTCCCGGCTTCGTCTCTGTCAACGAACCGAGAGCGCGTTGAAGGATTGGACCCAACGAGACAGCGAGTGCAGGGAAGAGGGCTCGGTACCGCCAAGGGTCAGCGGGGTGATGGCGATATGGCCGTCGCGAACGGCGGCGTAATCAGAATCCGGGGTGATTTTCTGCTCATCCATCTGTTCCGACATCCAATAATACTTGCGATCCTTCGGGTCGGTGGTCTCGACCAGAACATTCCGGGCAATCCGGGTGCCTTGCCGCGCCAAGCGAGCGCCGTTGCTCCAGCCGTCCGGCACGTTCACATTCAAAGTCACCCCCGCAGGCAGTCCCCCTTCCAAAACCATGCCTGCCAGCCGGGCTGCAAAGTCAGCCGCCGGCTCAAACTGAAAATCCTGCCGGGCGCAAATGGAGATCGCGATCGCGGGAATCCCGTGCAGCGTGCCCTCCACGGCTGCCCCCACAGTCCCCGAGTAGTAGGCGTTTGCCCCCAGGTTCGATCCCTTGTTGATGCCGGAAAAAACCATGTCCGGCCTTTCCGGGATAATGTGGTTCAGCGCCAAGATGACCGCGTCCGCAGGCGTTCCATGCACGGCATACCAATCCGTTTTCACCTGCTCATAGCGGAGGGGCCGCGACAAAGAAATCGAGTGGCTGGAGGCGCTCATCTCCTGGCGAGGAGCCACCACCCTCACCTGCCCCACGCGGCCCAGCGCCTGGGCCAAGGCAGCGATGCCTTCCGAATCGATTCCATCGTCGTTGGTCACCAGTATGCTGGGTCTGGAAATTGCGGCCACCTGGAATGCTCCTGTGGGAAAAGAATCTGCAAGGGGGAAAACAGACAATCAACAGAAATGGTCGGGACGCCGGGATTTGAACCCGGGACCTCTTGCACCCCAAGCAAGCGCGCTACCAGGCTGCGCCACGTCCCGAATCTCTCACAGGTATCACGTTTTCTCTAGTATGGTCAAGATTTCATCCAGCTCCCGGCGAATGCGCCCGAAAGCGGAGCGGGAGGGTTCCGAGAAAGGCAGGCCGGTTTGCCGCCCGCGGGCCGGTGAGGAATCCGCGCGGGATCTGCTCTTGTTTTTCTTCAACTGGTTCCGGGCGCCCGGAATCGTAAAGCCCTGCTGGTAGAGCAATCGCTTGATCTCGAGAACCACCTCGATGTCTTTCCGGCGATAGCGCCGATGCCCCGATTTGCTTTTGAAGGGACGAAACATCGTGAACTGGGTCTCCCAGAAACGAAGCACGTACGTCTCTACGCCGGTGATGCGGGCTACTTCCCGTATCGGAAAGTAGAGTTTGTCGGGAATCTCCCCAGTCCCAGACTGCTTGTCCGCCCCAGCCGTCGCCGGGAGGGTCATGGCACTCGCCGCCTCCCTCGAAGATGCTCCTCGAAACATGTCTTTACTCTTTTTACCGTGTTCTGTGGAAGCGAAACACTGTCCATCTTAACAAGAGTGCCAGTGTTTGCGCAATTGGCGCCGCTGATCGCAACGAAAAGGCTTTCTGCCTTTGCTGCCTCGCCTTCCCGGAAGGCCAAAACCTCTTTTCTGGAATCACCAAAGTAACCTGAAGGGAACTAGAAAAGTAACTAGAAAAGTAACCAGAAAAGTAACCCGGCCAGTCTGCAGCCGGTCCATATCTGCCGATTCTTGCTTTGTGATATCCTATGGATTGACGATGAATTACAGACGATTGAAGCTCCATCTGTGCCTCCTGGGATTGATTCTGCTCGCCTGCGGCAAGCAGGCAGGAATCCTCGCTTACGCCTCTTCCCCTGCTCCTCCCCAACGATCCCTGAGCGAGGTGCTGAAAAGTGTGGAAAGGAGATACAACCGCTTCAAAACCGTGCAAATGCGCTTTCAGCAGATTTACCGGCAGGGCAACCGGATCCTTCGCGAAGAGGAAGGAATCTTGTACCTGCGCAAGCCGGGCAAGATGCGATGGGAGTATGAGCGCCCTGAGCCGAAACTGTTCCTGACCGACGGGCGCCGGTTGATCCTGTATCTCCCCAATGAAAACCGGATGACGGAGACGGCGGTGAAAGAAAGCGGCGACTTTCGCACTCCTCTGCGGTTTCTTCTGGGAAACATGCGGTTTGCAGAAGAATTCCAGCGGATTGAAACCTCCACGGATTTTGAGCCACTCGAAGACGGCAATCTTGTTCTCAAGGCATTTTCCCAACGCCTGGAAAAACGCCTGGAATGGGAATGGGTATTGTTTGAAGTCAGCCCCCAATACCACATCCGGAGGCTCGTCCTGCAGGAACCGGGCGATATTCAGCATGAGTTTCGATTTGAACAGGAAGAGTCGAATCTCCCTCTATCGGATGAATTGTTCCGCTTCCTGCCGCCGGAGGGCACGGAAATAATCCGTCAGTAGGAAGAGCTTCCCGTCCGTCTGTTGCTCGAAGGGCTGGAAAGAAGAAAGAAAGCTCTCTAACGAGAAACTACGATGCCCGAATACATCTGCCGCCTCGCCAACGACCGGGGGAAGGTCCTGAAACTGGTGGAGAGCGCTGCCTCCGAATCGGAGTTGCTGGACCGGTATAAGCAGCAGGGGATGTACGTCTATTCGATCCGTCCCCGGACCCATCTGGGCAGCGCCCTGAAAATAGGCGCCACCAAAAAGAAAGTCAAACTCTCCGAATTTCTGATCTTCAACCAGCAGTTCGTCACCATGATCCGGGCAGGGCTCCCGATCCTGAAGGCCTTGGACCTGCTTGCCGCGCACATTGCCCAGCCCTCGCTGCGCAGTTCGATCCACGAGATTCGCGAGAGCGTCCGGGGGGGCTCTTTGCTTTCCGAGGCCTTCCGCGAGCAAGCCATTTTCCCAAATATCTACGTCACTTCGGTGCTGGCCGGCGAGAAGAGCGGAAACCTGGACGTGGTGCTCGAACGCTACATCAGTTACCAACGAACCGCCCTGAGCGTGAAGAGGAAGCTGCGGGCTTCCCTGGTCTACCCGGCGCTGCTGCTGGTCATGGTGCTGGTGATGGTGTCCTTCCTGGTGACCTACGTCATCCCCAACTTCGCCGATCTCTATCGGACCCTCTCCGAGGATCTTCCTCCCATGACCCAGGCCTTGATCACTTTCACCGATGCCTCCCGGCAATACGTCGTCATTTTGACGCTGCTGCCGGCTGGGATGGCGCTCGGTCTCTGGTCGTGGAGCAAGACGCAAAGCGGCGCGCAGGTGTTCGACCGGCTCAAGATGAAACTGCCGCTGGCGGGAAGCGTTTGGACCAAACACCAAGTGGCGCAGTTTGCCCGCATCTTGGGAACGCTGCTGTCCGGGGGGATTCCGCTGGTGCAGGCACTCGACACCGCCAGCCAGTCCGTGACATCCTCGTTGCTGAGACATTCGCTGGAAGCCGCCACCCGCCGGGTGCGCGAGGGGCAGCCCCTGTGGGAAAGTTTGTCGCAAACCGGTTTCTTTCCGGGAATGGCCATCGAGATGATCCAGG
>JADFGZ010000368.1 GCA_022567475.1 Acidobacteriota bacterium
TGCCGTCCCGCCGTCACCCTTCGGACTGATGGGAGTTGCGGGCGATCTCTGCGTCGCTTGTCGTCGCCGATGTCCCTGCATCACCTCCTCCTCGCTCCTTGATCTCCCCTCCCAAGCCCCATCAGCAAACGTCATGGTATTCATGGGACGAGACACTAGTGTGTCCGATCATCGATTCTTCCACTCGGCAGGCCGCTTCTCCAGAAAGGCCTCGATCCCTTCGTTGGCGTCTTCAGTGCTCATCAACGAGTTGAGGTAGAAATCTTCCAGTTCTTTGCAGTGTTCCCGCAGCTCCTCATTGAATTCCCAACGACTGGCTTGAGCTGCATGCCGAAGTGAGGATGCCGACTTGGGCAGGATATGCTCTTCAATAAATTGATTGATCTCATCATCAAGTGTTTCCGGCGTGGCAACCGTATGGACCAGTCCCATTCGTTCCGCCTCCTGGGCCGTGACATTACAACCCGTCAGGATCATCCTGTCAGCATGGCCCTGCCCGATCTTCCGGGGCAGCACCAGGCAGGCGATGGGAGGGAAAACCGCCAGTTTGATTTCCGGAGCGGCGAAAACGGCGCTGGTATCGGCAAACACAAAATTGCAGAAGCTGGCCAATTCCAGCCCGCCGCCCAGACACTGTCCCCGAACCACCGCCAGCGTGGGCAGGGAGAGATCGATCAACTTCAGGAACAGGTCATGGAAGTTTCTCAGCATTCCCGCCACCTGCTCTTTACGATGTTCTTGCACGCTGGCGCCGAAGGAGAAATGCGGACCGGCCGCCTCGAAGACCACCAGTCTGCATTCCTGCCGTGACCCGGCGTCCTCTAGCGCCGCCTTGATTTCATTCATCATTTTTGAATCAAGGACATTGGCTTTGGGCGCATTCAACTGAATGTGAAAGACACTTCCAGCGTGGGTCTCACACGATTGAATCCGTTCAAATTCACTGTTCATCCCCATAGACTCCTTCTCGATTCACTCCTGCGGCGCGTACCTGTCTTTTGACATTGCGGGGAAATCTGGCGGCGTAAATCTTCGTCCCAAGGGTGGCCTTGGGCGAGTAACTGGCGCAGCTTAATGAAATCCACCTCGAGTTGGCCCTTGGGACCTTCATTGAAGGCCCGGAATCCCGCCTTGGCTTCGGTCATCATGTTCAAGGCAAGCCATTCGCGGTTAGTGACATTGGTCTTGTCCCAGTGCGACTGCTTATGCTTGCGCAGGCTATTGATCGTTTTGCTTTGGCACTCAGGCATGGTCATCATCAGGCGCGTGCACAAGCTTTCAACCGCCCCGTCCAGTTTGCTGAGATCCGTACTGGCTTCGGCCAGGATCTTCTTGGCGGCCTGGCGTTCCTCACCCGTTTTGAATTCCCCGTGAACAATGTTGCCGAACTCATCGGCATAGCGATCGGTAATCACCATCGGATTGGGAATCCACTTTCCGTTGAGCTTCAAGCCGGGAACAATCTGGTTGATCAGGCCGAGGCGCAGGGCTTTGTGAGCGCTCCACAGCTCACACAATGTGCAACTTTCCATAGCCTGTGAGAAACCGACGTATAAGGGAAGAAAGTCCGTTGATCCTCCGTCGGGGGCGGAGCCGTGCTTGGGCCCGGCCTGGCCGAACCGCGCAGTATCCACTGCGATGGTGAAGTCGCAGGCCATGCCGACTTCCTGCCCGCCGGCAATGCGCATGCCGTTGACGCGGTTAATGACCGGTTTGTCACAGTGCAGGACCGCCTCAATCATATCATTGAACAGTCGCATGTACTGTTTATACTCCTGCGGATTGCCTGAATAGTATTCGGCATATTCTTTCGTGTTCCCACCGGTGCAGAAGGCCTTGTCACCGACCGCCGTCAAGACGACGTTGACGACACTACGATCCATACTGGCCTGGCGAAGAGCCAGAATGACTTCCTTAATGGCCGCGGTAGTGTAACTGTTGAGTTGCCGGGGATTATCAATCCAGATCCAGGCGTTGAAGATCTCTTCCACCCGATTGCCACTGGTATCCAGGGGCGGGCGGAGTTCATACTTAATTTCTTTGAATTCATAGTCGTCTATCAGAGTATGGCTTTTTAACATGGCACCTTCTCCCTTTCCCCGCAGTCAAAGGTTATGCTTGCCAATTCGGAACCAGAATCGCGCGTTTGTCGATCTCATGAGCAGCGACGCGGTCCAGAACCGACGGCCCTTCGCTCATCGGAAATGTTTGAATGAAAGGCTTAAGAGTTATTTTCCCATCGGTGACCAGCTTCAAGGCTTCCGGGTACAGCTCCGGTTTGCAGCCCCAGGTCCCTTGGACGGTGGCGTCCATGGCCATCAAATTGCTCAGCCGAAGTTCTAATTTCTCTAACGTGAATCCGATCACCATCAGGGTCGCGGCCGGCGTCAACAGTCCGAAGGCAGTTTTCTGGCCGGTCGCATGCCCGGAACACTCGAAGATCTTCCAACTGTGCGAAGGGCAGCCCCATTCCTTGGCTAAACCACGAATCTGTCTTTTGAGGGACTTGAAATCATTCTCACCCGCATTGATGTTCGCCCGCGCGCCTGTCGGGGCAGGGGACGGTGATTAATAAACTATCTCACAAAGTGGGTCGACAAGCTCACCATGAGCGGAACAAATCGCTGCACCCGCTCGTCCTGAGCTCCGATTCCATCGAGAGTCTCGACAAAGTCGGACTTGTCGAAGGACAGAGTCCGCCAATTTCAGTCGATTTGCGATACCTCAATCCAAGAATGCATTGAGGATTACAGTTGAGCGAGGGACGAGGGTATGTCGGTTTTAGAGCTATGCGTCGCCGCAGGCACAAGATGGGGTTGTCCCCCACAAGCTCCGGTCCATGGGGTAAAATAGTTCCCTGCATCTCCAAATTTAATCGCCAGGTGACCGCAAATGGATAACGACACGCCAACAAACCCCGGGATAACCTCCACCGGATCGACTTCTAATAATAGCGGGGAATTGACCCAAGAATCTCTGGATGATTTCCGGCGGGGATTCGAGGCCGACGCCTCCAAAAAGCTGTTGCAAAATGTGGTAACCCAGCACGACGTTAATGACGTGGCATTGAGCCGCTCTATCGTCGCCGACTCTCCCCATTCCTTCTCCATCATGCTGGACGATTGGTCAGTGACCAACCAGGCCAAGTCGGGCCGGTGCTGGATGTTTGCCGGCTTAAACGTTTGCCGTTCGGAAACCAGGAAACTGCTGAAGGTAAAGGACTTCGAGTTCAGCCAAAACTACCTCATGTTCTGGGACAAACTGGAGCGGGCTAATTTTGTCTTGGAAGCAATCATCGAAACCGCCGACAGGCCCCTGGATGACCGCACCGTCGCCTTCCTCTTGCGGAGCCCGATTGCCGACGGCGGCCAATGGGACATGTTTACCGCCTTGGTGACCAAGCACGGTGTAGTTCCCAAAACCTCCATGCCGGAGACAGATAGTTCCGGAAATTCGGCGCGCATGAACTCGAGCCTAAATTACCAAGTCCGGCAAGGAGCCCGGAGGATTCGGGACGCCTATGCGGAGGAATCCGGCATCGACGAGTTGCGCCGGATCAAGACCGAGGTTCTGAAAGTCACCTACAACATCTTGTGCATTCACTTGGGTACCCCACCCACCATGATTGACTGGCAATGGAAAGACAAAGACGGCGATTTCACCCGGGTGGGGAAATTAACGCCCTTGGAGTTTGCGGAAAAATACTTGCCGACGCCCATCGAAGACTACGTTAGTTTGGTCCACGATCCCAGGAAATCAAGCCCGGTGGGGGCCACTTTCACCGTGGATTATCTGGGGAACGTGGTGGACGCGCCGCCCATTAAATACCTCAATATAGACATCCAGCTCATGAAGGACATCACCCTTCGCATGTTGCAAGACGGAAAGCCGGTTTGGATGGGTTGCGATACCGGAAAGCAGATGCACCGGGACTTGGGCTTGTGGGACTCGGAGTTGTTTGACTACGCCGGCGTGTACGGAGCCGATTTCTCGTTGGACAAGGCGGCCCGCCTGGAGTACCACCAGACCAGCA
>JADFGZ010000077.1 GCA_022567475.1 Acidobacteriota bacterium
GAGGGGCTGCCGCCGGCAAATTTAACATGCCTCTGTGTTGGGAAGCTTCGCTGAGGGAAGCTCTCGGCAAGACTCACCTCAGGCGCTAAAGCGCACTGGGCTGGAGAACCTTTCGGCACGGCTGAAGAGTCTGTGTGATAACTACCCTCAGCGGCTGAAGCCGCAAGGAAGAGGCGTTAATTTCAAATGCGTTACGGCATGACTGAAGTCATGCCCTGACGCAACAACCGAGTTTTCACACTGACAAAGACTCTGAAGCTGTGCCCTACCGGGATACACCATTCGTAAAAACGATCTAAGCTTGCCACCAAATTTCTGGACAACACTGCTGTGAATTAGGGTCTAGGCGGGTTGGAAGTCGCGCGCGTCCCGGAAGGGGAGGCTCGGGTCATCGAAGTCCGGGCGGTAATAGTCCGAGGCGTCTGATTCGAGCGGCTGAATCCAACCATTCTCAAATCCAAGACGGTCCACGATCTCCAGCACCTGGTCCCACTCCCGTGGACGAATCTTGCGGGTCAGCAAGGGGAACATCTCCTCGCCGTTCCGCTGGTCCGTCTTGCCCACCTTGTGCGTGGGGTAATACTGCGCCATCAGGCTCAGGGTCACGCGAGGGGAGAGATGATCGTGTATCCACTCCAGGCTCTCGCGGATTCCGGCCAGCTCGTTCGGCAGCACCAGCAGGCGGATCACCAAGCCCCGGCGCAGGAGCCCTTGCTTCATCCATCACAACCTTGTCGCCCACCTGGCGGTACATCTCCAGGATGGCGGCGCGGGCGCTCTCGACGTAATGGGGTATTTGGGAGTACTCGCGGGCCACGCTGCTGGAACTGTACTTCAGGTCGGGCAGGTAGATGTCGAAGATTCCCTCCAGTTGCCGCAGCGCCTCCACGCTGTCGTAGGCGTTGGTGTTGTAGATCAGAGGAAGACGCAGGCCGCCGGCGACCGCGAGGTTCAACGCCCGCACGATTTGAGCCGAAAAATGAGTGGGGGAGACGAAGCCGATGTTGTGGCAGCCCTGCTCTTGCAGTTCCAGCATCATCGCCGCCAGCCGCTCGAAGCTGGTTTCGCCCGACTGACGGAAGTTCTGGCTGATCTGCCAGTTTTGACAGTAAGCGCAGCGCAGGTTGCAGTGGCCGAGAAAGATGTTTCCGGCCCCTTTGGCCTGTCCCGCGTCCAGATGAGTTCCGCTGAGCGCAGGCTCCTCCCCGAAGTGCGGCCCGTGGGAAGAAACAATCGGCAGATAGCCGGCCACGCATACCTTCGTTTCGTTTTTAAGCCGGTTCACGCGGCAATCCCACGGACACAGCGTGCAGGATTCCAGCATCTGCTCCAAGCGGTCGACGCGCCGGGCCAGCTCGCCGCTTTCCGCCAAGCGAAGGTAGGATGGATGGCTCGTGTCAGACATTAACGCTTCAGACATTTACGCTCCAAAACATTAACGTTATTGTAACATGAGCTTTTCTCCTCATCTTCATCCTCATCCTCCGGGGCCACGCTCCACCCTCGCCGGGCAAAGCGGCGGTCAAAGATTTGTATGGATAGGGCTGCGGTTAAACAACTAACTATTTTGAAATCAGGCGCTTTCATATGGCGCTGGACGGCGTGGCCGAGCCGGGGGCATTCGCCGCAAGCGTTGACGGCTGGCCCCGCGCGGTTCGCCACAATGCGGCTCAATGGCGAAGAGATTGAACGGGACTTGCGGCGTTATAGTGATGTAGAATAAAGCCGAGTTGCGACGCCTTGTTAATAACGCATTGTTAATAACGCGCGGTCAATAACTCATTGCCAATAATAGTTCCGCATCAGAGTGTTGAACTGGAGATATTGCCGGAGGTGTCGATTTCAGGGGGAGGTTCCAGATGAAGAGCTTTGTCACCGGCGTTTTTTTCTGGTGCATGATGGTTACGGTCCTGGCCTGTCAAGCTGTTGCTCAGGAGCAATCGGGCGAAGCGGAGAAGGCTCCCATTGATCCGAAAACCACAACGCGCGTTACGCTGGGAAGCAGTTCGGGGACGCCGGGCACGTCGCTGGTGGTTCCCATTTACTTCACGCCGGCGCAAGATTTGCTAGTCGGGCGTTTGAAGCTGGATGTGAACTTCGTCAGCGCCAACCTCAAATTCAGCAAGCTCGATGCCGGTATCGCCGCCGAGCTGGGAAACGTGGAAATGAGCACCGAAGTGCAGGTGGGCGAGAATGAAAATGGATTGGAGACTACGACACTGTCGATTACGGCGTCGTTTCCCTCCGGGGAGCCGTCCGAGAAAGGAATTCCCGCAGGTTTGCTGGGCTACATCACCTTGCGGATTGAGGAAGAAGGCCGGCCCGCCAGCATCACCCTGCGCACCAGCGCGGAGGGTTCCCTGTTAGGCTCGAACGAGCCCCTGAAGGACCTGCGATCCTTTGACGCCACGGTGGATGTTCTCGCGCCGGGCACACAGCCGATTGTTGCTTGCTTTTTTTTCACCCATTAGCGGAAGACGGAGGGTCATGCCTCGCGATTTCCGATTGCTCCATATTCCCGCATGAGCAAAACAACTATTCAGGCGATGGTTTCTGCCAGGATTTCGTCTCTGGTCATTCTGCTTCTTGTCCCCCTTCTTGTCCTGGGGACAGCGGGTTCGGCGCTGTGTTTGCGGGCTGCAGATGCTCCGGTTGAGTTGACGCTTCCTCAGTTTCGCGCGCAGGTTCGCGAGCAAACCCCGCCCGCCAAGCAGGCCGAGTCCAGCAAGCGTGCCGGGGCAGTGTTCTTGCGGTTGGTGGTTGCGGAAGGCAAGGTAGCTGCGGCGAGGCAGAGTCTGGACCGGCTGTCCGGGTGGCATGAGGCGGCCCAGTCGCGCCTGGAAGCGCAGAGCGCTCCTCCGCTGGAGGTGGAAATATTGCGCTTCGCCGAGGCCAGGGCTGCCGCGCGAGCGGCACAATTTCAAACCGAACGCCGCAGGGCCTTGCAGCAGGCCAACCTCTTGCTCGGCAGAGCCCCGGAAGCCCCCCTCGCGGCCCTAACGCAGGCAATCCCGGTAACCGCTTCGGACAACACAGGCGAACAGTCCGGCATCCCACTCCATAGCGGGGAACAATCGGGGGAACAGGCGGAAGCCCCTCGAACACAGGAAGAATGGAAGGAGCTGGCCAGCCGCAAAGCCCGGTTCGAGAAAGTGTTGCTGCCGCAGGGACGCGATTTGCTGGCCAAAATGTACCAGAGCTATTTGCTGGGCGGCACCCCGCTGAGCGCTTTGCTGAGACAGGAGAGCGGAGTTTATCAGACGGAGTTACAATACAGGCTGCTGTTGGTGGAAGCCGAGAGGCTGCTGGCGTCGACCCAAAGTTGACCGGGGCTGACCCTGACTAACCATGACCCTCCACGGGCGCAGCTTTCTCGTGAAAGAAATCCGCTGGACCGTTACACAAGAATTTAGCCGAAGGGCAGGGAAGATATCATGAAACATGGAATGAAAACCACGCCGCGCTTTGCTCTCGCTTTGTGCTTGTTGCACTGTTTGATGTTGGGCTTGATCCTGAGCTTGATGCTGGGCTTGTACCCGGGGATTGCTCTGCAGGCCCATGAAACGGGCTTCCCGGAGGAGACCCTGAAGAAAGTCTTTCCGGAGGCCACCGGCTTCACGCTCCGCAAAAAGACCTTGACGCCGGGACAGTTAAGACAAGCCGAGCAGCTCTCCGGCAGCAAGGTGCAGCGCAACGACAATCCTTTGCTCCTCTATGTGGCGCTCGGCAAGAGTGGAGATGGTTCCGGCGTGTTGGGAACCGTATTGATGCTCGATACCCGGGGACCCATCGGGGGGATGGACCTGGCGGTCGGCTACAAACGGGATGGCAGTGTCAACCGTGTGGTGGTGGTGGAGAATGCCGACGATCCCGGCCTCGGCTCAGCCGGTTTCTTGGACCAGATTCAGGGAAAAGGATTAGAGGCGGATTTGTCGGTGGGTCAGGATATTCAATTTTCCGGAGAAGCCAGGTCCGCCCAGGCTCTTCTGAATGCCGTGCGCCGGGGCATGTACTTTTTGGAGGCGGCCGGATTGATGTCCGGAGCGAAATAAGTGAGATAGAAACAGAAGATGCAAAGGGCAGAAAAAAAAAAGCCAGGAAAGCCAAGAAAGCAATATCCGCCGCCATGCCTGCCGGAGGCTGCCCGTGGTCCCGCTGGACAGCGGGTTTCCGGTCTTGGGCTGGCTGCGCGGGTCTGTTGGTCTTCGGGAGCTTCTTGTTTTCCGCCGCCGCTGGCGGGGCGGAGCCGGCAACAGTTTTAGGGGAGGTGGTGCCTCTTTCCGGCACCGTGGCGGAGGTGCAGTGCCCCGCCGCCGGGCGAATCATATCGCCGAGGGAGAAACCTCTTACGGTGGGAGACCATGTGCAGGCCGGGGACCCGCTGGCGATCATCGAGCACCATTTCAATTTGCACGACGCCGCCCACCTTTCCAATACCCGCTGGAATCTGCTGAGCGTCATGCTGGATGCCCGCTGGGTTGCCTTGGAAGCCAGGATCGAGCGGGAAAAGGCGGAGCGCCTCCTCGGGCTCGGCAGCGTCTCCGGCAAGCAGGTGCAGGAGTTGCGTGCCGCCGAACTGGTGGCGAAGGCGGAGTATGACAAACGCAGGACGCTGCTCGAACAGCAGGATTCGCAGATCCAGAAGACGGAGTTGGTGCGCCGGGGAATCTTTTCTCCCATCGACGGAGACGTCAGTTTCACGAACTTCACGCAAGGCCAGGTCATCAACGAAGGAACCCTGTTGTTCCGGATCGTCAATAGGAAGGAAGTCGGCGTTTCGGCGCGCTTTGCAGAAGCGGACCGCAACCGCCTGCGGCCGGACTCGACCGTCAGGGTTCGTTTTGACAACGTGCCTGGAAAGGTCTTTACCGGCCGCCTGGAAGTGATGCCGCCTGCGGTCAATCCGGTGACGCGCACCTGGGACGTTCTGTTTCGCGTGGAAAATCCCGGCGAGCGTCTCCGTTTTGGGATGATAGGCCGGGTGGAGTTGTCCCCATGAACCCAATCAAGAAGGAAAAAAGCCGTTTTGTTTCTTTCCTGGCCGCGCTCCCGGTCCCCCTGGGGATCGCGCTGGCAGCATTGCTTGTGCTGGCCGCAAACGGCTGGGCTCACGGAGAAATTGCGGGCAGCGGGCAGCGGAATCTGGAGCGCATCGTGGAGGGACGGGACGGGTGGTACCGGGTGGAGTTGATGCATTCGCCCGCCTTGCCCACGGCGGACGAGCCGACCAACATCGAGCTGAAAGTGACGCGCCTTCTTCCGGAGCCCGACCCTCTGCTCGGTTCCGAAGTGCCCGTGGCGCTGACGCCGGAGGTTTCTGTCCTCTACGCCGGCTCTCGGAAGCTGCTCGATCCCCACTTGCCGCTGCATGCGGAAGGGGAGGCGGGAATCTTTGGGGCCGAGTATCACTTTCCGGACCATGGCTCCCTCCTATTGCGGTTTTCCATCCATACGGAGACGGACGACGAACTGAGCGTTGATTTCAACATTGTGGTGGAAAGGAATATGGCCGCTTTCTTCCGCTTCTGGGTAAACTTTGCGGTTTCCATTCTGATCCTGGTGTTGACCGGGATGCAGTTATGGAAGGTGCGGGAAAAAGGAGGCCGGCTGGCGCAGATGCTGCGGCCGCTCTCGATTGGGGCGCTCTCGTGGGTGGTGGTGTACTTGGGGATGAGCTTTTTTGTCCTGGACCAGGTTTTGGCTTTGCGCGAGCCGAAAATCATCGAGGGGGCGGCAGAAACAGTGACGGCCAATGAGGATGGCTCTTACACGATTCCCGTGGATATCCAGCAAGAGCTGGGGATCGTCCTGGTTGAGGCGAAGCAGAGGTCTCTCGATGAAACCTTCTCCGCTTTCGGGACCGTCGAAGCTAATCCCCTCCATTCTGCGGAGGTGGTGGCCCCGCTCTGGGGAAGAATTGAGTTTGCGGACGAGAGCATTGCAGTGGGCGACCAAGTCCGGCGCGGCCAGCTATTGGTGTATATGGTGCTGGAACTTTCCCAGCTCGAACGCTTTCCCATGGTGGCCAAACACAACGATATCCTAGGCTCGCTCCAAAAGGCGACCGAGCGCAAGGAGGCCGCCGAGCTGGAACATGAACGCGCTCAAAAACTGTTTGCGGCCAATCCCCTGTTTGAGCAGGACCTGGAATGGGCCAAAGAGTTGCTTGCAGAGGCCACCGACGCCTACGAGGAGATCGTCACGCAGGAGAAGAACTACGTGGGCGTGATGGAGTGGCGCGATCCCCGCAAAACGCCCGTGGTTTCGCCGATCAACGGCGCCGTAACCTCGGTGGATTTCATTCCGGGACAGGTGAACCTATTCGATGAATATCGGAAACTCTTCACCATTGTGGATACCAGCGAGGTCTGGGTGCGGGGGGCGGTGTATGTTTCCGACGCCGTCAAGCTGCAGATCGGGCAGCGGGTTCTGGTGTATCCCCAAAGCAACCCGAGCCGGCCTTTGCGGGCGACGGTCCACTACATTGATGACAGGGTGAATCCGGTGAATCGCACGCTTTCCGTCCTTCTGGATGTTCCCAATCCCCAGGAGCAGCTTTTCTTGGGGGGGTTTGTTCGGATGGAGTTCCAGCAACCGCGCCGGCAGGCCATCGCCGTGCCCGAGCAGGCCGTGGTGGACGACGGCGCGATCCAGTGGATTTATGTGGCTATGGACGAAGAGACATTTTTGCCGCTGGAAGTTGAGATGGGAATCCGGAAAGAAGGATGGTGGCAGGTGCTTTCCGGTTTGCAGGAAGGCGACCGCGTCATTGGAAAAGGAGCCGCCTTGCTGGGTTCGCTTCGGCAGAGCCAGCCGGAGACGCCCGCAGCCAGCCATTCTCCCGCAACCCAGACGAGCAGCTCGTTGCTTCCTGCCGAACCGTAAAGAGACCCTGATTTTCCTCAGGCCATGTTAAACCACATCATTCGTTTTTCCCTCGAACACCGGCTCATGGTGCTGAGCCTTACCGTTTTCCTGCTGGGCTACGGCGTGTATGTCATCGCTTCCGGGCTGGATGTGGACATCTTCCCCGATCTGAACCGGCCCACGGTAACCGTGTTCACCGAGGCGCCGGGCCTGGCGCCGGAGGAAGTGGAGGTTCTGGTCACGCTGCCCCTGGAGTATGCGCTGAACGGAGCCACCAACGTGGAGCGCATCCGCTCGCAGTCGGCGGTGGGCCTTTCGCTGCTGTTTGTCGAATTTTCCTGGGACTCGGATATTTACAGGAACCGGCAGATCGTTACAGAAAGATTGCAACTGGCGGCCGAACGCCTGCCCGCCGGGCTGACGCCCGTGCTGGGACCGATCAGTTCCATCATGGGCGAGATCATGCTGGTGGCCCTGCAGGCCGATTCGTCCGACGTTTCTCCCCTGGACATTCGCACGGCGGCGGATTGGCTGATCCGTCCCCGGCTGCTGGCGGTGCCCGGCATTTCCCAGGTGACGGTCATCGGCGGCGGCGTGAAGCAATATCAGGTCTACGCTTCCCTCGACCGCCTGCGGGAGTACAACGTCTCGCTGCATGAACTGGAAGCCGCCGTGGCGACCACTAATGCGAACACCTCCGGCGGATTCCTGATCGGTTCCAACCGGGAATTTCTGATCCGGAACCTGGGCCGCACCAACCGCCTGGAGGATATCGGCGAGGCGGTGGTGGCTTACCGGCAGAACCAGCCCGTTTACGTCCGCGATGTGGCCCGGCTGCAATTCGGCCCGCCGACCATGCGTGGCAGCGCGGGGTTTAATGCGAATGTGGCCCCCACGGTGATCATGAGCATCTACAAGCAGCCGGGGGCCAACACGCTTCCTCTCACCCAGGAGATCGAGAGCGCGCTCGAAGGCATGCAAGGATCGCTGCCCGCCGGCGTCACCATGGATACGCATGTCTTCCGGCAGGCGAGCTTCATTGAGCTGGCCATCGCCAACGTGGAGGACGGCCTCGTCGAGGGGTCGATTCTGGTGACGATTGTTTTGTTCCTGTTCCTGCTGAATTTTCGCACCACGTTTATCACGCTTACGGCCATCCCGACCTCCTTCCTGGTCACGCTGCTCTTTATGCGCGCCTTCGACCTCAGCATCAACACCATGACCTTGGGGGGTGTTGCCATCGCCATCGGGTTGCTGATCGATGACGCCATTGTGGACGTGGAGAACGTCTTCCGGCGCTTGAAGGAAAACCGCGAGCGCGGGAACCCGGAGCCCGTTCTTCAGGTTGTGTTCAAGGCCTCGGTCGAGATCCGGAGTTCGATTGTCTACGCCACGTTCATTATCATCCTGGTCTTCTTGCCGCTGTTTTTCCTCTCCGGAGTGGAGGGGCGAATGTTTGCTCCGCTGGGCATTGCCTTCATCGTCTGTCTGCTGGCCTCCCTGCTGGTGGCGCTGACGCTGACCCCCGTGTTGTGCTCCTATTTGCTGCCGAAGGCCCGCTTCCTGGAGCGCGAAGGAGACGCCTTTTTGGTGCGCTGGCTCAAAAAGCAGCAGACGCGCCTGCTGCGCGTCACGCTGCCGCATGGCTGGGAGGTTCTGATTGCCGCCGCCTTCCTGGTTGTGCTCTCCATCGCTTT
Organism: Acidobacteriota bacterium; assembly: GCA_022567475.1. Taxonomy (GTDB): domain Bacteria; phylum Acidobacteriota; class Terriglobia; order 2-12-FULL-54-10; family 2-12-FULL-54-10; genus JADFGZ01. The sequence goes on from JADFGZ010000077.1 coordinate 8,565, forward strand.
TATCCCGCTCATGGGGCGCGAATTTCTGCCGGATTTCAACGAAGGCACCCTGACGGTCAACGTCCTCTCGGAGCCGGGCATCAGCCTGGCGGAATCCGATGAAATAGGAAGACTGGCCGAGCGGCTGATGGCGTCCGTGCCGGAGGTCATCTCCACCGGACGCCGCACCGGGCGGGCTGAGCTCGACGAGCACGCCGAGGGGGTGCACTCCACGGAAATCGAAGTGGACCTGCGCCGCGACGGCCGCGGCAAGGAGGAAATCCTCGCCGATATTCGCAACCGGCTCTCCATCCTGCCGGGAGCGGCGATCAACATCGGCCAGCCGATCTCCCACCGCCTGGATCACATGCAGAGCGGCGTGCGCGCCCAGATTGCGGTGAAAGTGTTCGGCCCCGACCTGCCGCTGCTGCGGGAAAAAGCCAGCGAGATCGAATCCGTAATGAATGACGTCCCAGGCATGGTGGACGTCTTGGTGGAGAAGCAATCCCTGGTTCCCGAGTTGTTGCTGGCGGTGGACCGGCAGCGCGCCGCACAGTACGGCCTGCAAGTGGCCGAGGTGAACTCCGTGCTGGAGCTTGCCTTGCAAGGGCGGGTGGTCTCACAGGTTCTCGAAGAGCAGAGGACCTTCGACGTGGTCGTGCGGCTCGATGAGCCCTACCGCAACAACATACAGGCCATTGGGAACATCCTGATTGACACTCCCTCCGGCGGGAAGGTCCTGATTCGGGACGTCGCCGACATTTCTCTCAGCAGCGGCCCCAACCAAGTGTGGCGCGAGAATGCGCAGCGGCGGATCGCCGTGCAAGCGAACCTGGCCGGACGCGATCTGCAAGGGGCGGTGACCGAATTGGCGGAGAGGGTGGAGCAGCAGGTGGAATTGCCCCCCGGGTACTTCATCGTCTACGGAGGGCAGTTTGAGTTTCAACGCAACGCGACCCGGCTGATTTTGATGCTATCCGTCTTTGCGATCCTGGCCATCTTTGTGTTGCTTTATGGACACTTCCGGTTTGCGCGCGTGGCCCTGCTGATTATGTCCAACCTGCCTTTGGCGCTGGTGGGAGGGATAATCGTCATCTTTCTCACCGGAGGAGTGCTTTCGGTGGCTTCCATGATCGGCTTCATCACCGTGATGGGCATTGCCGCTCGCAACAGCATCATGATGATCTCCCATTACATTCACCTGGTCCGGTATGAGGGGGAGCAGTTTGACGAGAAGATGATTGTCCGCGGCACCCTGGAGCGGCTGCGCCCCGTGCTCATGACGGCGCTCACCTCCATCCTGGGGTTGCTGCCTCTGGCATTGGCGGCGGGAGAAGCTGGGAAGGAACTCTTGCAACCGATCGCCATTGTTGTAACCGGCGGGTTGATTAGCTCCACCTTCCTCGACCGCGTGGTGACTCCTGCCTTGTTTCACAAGTTTGGCCGTCCGGTCTGCGAGTACTACTTGAACTCAAAAGAACAGGGAGAGGAGTTCATGGCGGGACAATCCACTCCAGCACTGGGCAGCAGTTCTTAGCTCCCGCACGCCTTCGCTCCATTTCAGTTCGGCCCTCTGAGCGGAGGCGAGGCTATCCCACAACCAGAGGAAAGCAGCAGGGCAGGATTTCAGGGATTTCCCGGATGGATCACTGCTTGGCGGCGGCGAGTGCGTTCACCCGCACCGTCAGGCGGGATTTCAGCCGCCCCGCAGTGTTTTTGTGGAGAATACCCTTCTGGACGGCTTTGTCGATTCTGGAGAGGGTCTGGGAGATTTGTTGCTGGGCCTTCTCCGGGTCCTTTGCGGCCAGCGTCCGCCGGAGATTGCGCAGGTTGGAACGGAGCATTCCTTTATTCCGGCGGTTGACAGCGGTGCGCTTTCGGGTTTGACTCACTCGTTTGAGCGCTGAGTAATGATTTGCCATATTTCTTTCGCCTTTGGGTGGTATCGACTGGAAGCTATATTGTAAAGGACCCGCGCTCTCCGGTCAACTTGTGGAGGTCCCTACTCTGGATGTCCTGGGGAGGCGCCCTAAAATCTGCGCTCGGGGAAAACAGACCCCAACAGTTTGAAACGGCGTTGCCGTTGCCAATTAACGAGCCGTTTCCGGTTACATTTCGAGGGCGGTCAGCTTGTTCTCTGCCAGGCGGGCTTCGGGAGTATTGGGAAATCGCTGGAGCAAGCTCTGCAATTCCCGCGCGCCCTGCGTGCGGAGATTCAGGTTGATCAGCGCGTACCCTTTTTTGAGCTGGGCGGCAGCCGATTTGTTGCCGTTGGGATACTGCTCGATGGCTTTGTCGTATTCCTGAATGGCTTTCTCGAACTGCCCTTGCTGATAGTAAATGTCTCCGACGTAGAACTGGGAGTTCGAGGCCAGGGGCGTGTCGGCATAGTAGCGCAGGTAGTCGATGAACTCCTGCAGGGCCAGCGGATAATTTCCGCTGGTGTAGTCGCGCAGAGCGGTGTTGTAGAGCACGTCGGGCGGCGGGGGAGCCGCCCCTGGGGAGCCGAAAGAGATCGTTTGAGACGCCGACTCCATCTTGGTGATTTGCTGCGAGACCCGGTCCAGCCGGGCGCGCAGTTCGTCGAGCGAGACCTGGAGCCCCTGCATCTGTCCGGTCAAGTTGTCCACCTTCTGGCCGGTGTTTCCCACCGAGTCGCGCAGGGAGTTTTGCAATTCGCCCAGGTTCGAATTCAACTGGCTCATTTGACCAGTCGATTGTTCCAGCAGCGTGCGCATCACCGCCATTTTTTCATCGAGGTTGCGCTGCATCTCCCGCACCATTCCTTGCAGGAGCGCGACGCTCTGTTGCAGTTGGATCACTTCCTTGTCCACCGCGAAACCCGGCAGAGCAAATCCGGCTATCCAGAAGACCAGCAATAAAACACTTCGTTTCATAAAGCTTCCCATTCGGAACGGACTGCAACCGCTGCCGCGGAGGGGGCTGTGCGAGCCGTCCTTCCGAAACAGCGGTTGAGGTTTCCGCTTGCGATCCCTGCCGGTTCGAAGGCCGTTGAGACTTTCAGGACCTCCGTTCCGGCAGGGCCGCGGTTAGTGTAGCCGGGGCAGGCGTAGCTGCGGCGCTTTTAACGGTCGCAGTTGGTGCACACCAGATGGGCCCGGCGGTTCTGCTGCCAGCAAGTTTCATTGTGCTCGCTGCAGAAGGGCCGTTCCTTGCCGTAACTGATGGTCGTGATACGGCCGGCGGACACACCCAGTTCCACCAGGAAGTCCCGGGCCGAATTCGCCCGGCGATCTCCCAAGCCCAGATTGTAGGCGACGCTGCCGCGCTCGTCGCAGTGCCCCTCGATACTGAAGGTGACACTGGGATTGTCGCGGAAGAAGCGCGCGCCCCGGGTGAGAGCCTCCCTGGCGTCAGAACGGACATCCGAATTGTCATAATCGAAGTACGCGTCCTGGACCGCCTGGTCGAACTTCTCCCGCATGCTGATCTCCGGCGGTGGAGGCGGTGGTGGAGGAGGAGGCGGAGGCGGTGCGGTCACCGTAATCCGGGCCGTGCTGCTCGTGCTTCCCCCCGGCCCTCTGGCCGTAATGGTATAGGTCGTAGAGCTAGTTGGCGAAACCGAACGCGAACCGTCCGCTTGCACTTCGCCGACACCAGGCTGCAGGTCGAGTTCCGTCGTATTTTGGGAACTCCACCGCAAGGTCGCGCTCTCTCCTCGCTCAATACTGCTCGGCTGGGCCGTCAAGCTTACCGACGGAGCCGGAGCCGGCGCCGGCGGGGGCGGCGGTGGGGGTGGGGGCACTTGCCTTCTGCAGGCGCTTGCAAAAATCAGCAGTAGGATTACAAGTCCCAGCCCGAAATTCCGGAATTCCCACTTCTTCATCTTACCCTCCTTTGTCTCGTGAACTGTCCCGAATCGAGTTGGAAAATTACTTGCTTGACCATACAGGTTCTGTATTCTCACCTTGAAATGTCAGTTGGCGATGTTTCGTGCCGTCTGCCAGCATGGACCATATCTGAGTGACCCCAGTCCTGTTGGACTGAAAAACAATGTGTCTGTTATCGGGCGACCAACTGGGGTGCTCGTTGCGCCGGTTGTCCTTGGTCAACTGCACCACCTGCCCTGTCGCCACATCCATGAGGTGGATATCGTACTCTCCCCCCCGGTCCCAGGTAAAGGCCAACAGCCTGCCATTCGGCGACCATGCGGGGTCCAGGGCCTGGCTGCCCCCGCTGACCACCTGGGTTACGTTTGCCCCCTCGGTGTCCATGATATAAATCTGCGGCTTGCCGCTGCGGTCGGAGACAAACGCAATCTGTGCTGACGTTCTCGGGTTCCAGGCGGGCGAGATATCCACTCCGCGCGCAACCGTCAGCCTTTTTAATCCCCCTCCCCGGACATCACCCACGTAAATTTCCGGGTCGCCCGTGACGGAGGAGGTAAAGGCGAGCTTCGTTCCGTCTGGAGACCAAGTCGGCGTCGTATTCAAGCCCTGCCGATTAAAGAACGACATGGGGGTCTTGGTCAACAGGGAAAAAATCATGATATCAGGATTGTGCTTCCCGTAGGTCGTAAAAGCGATCTGATCGCCGTCCTGGGAGATTGCCGGCGTCAGAGACAGCGTGTTCAGATGGGTGACCCGTGTTTGGCCAATCCCGTCATAATCCATCATCCAAATTTCTTTTACGATGGAACTCATCCTTCGGACGAATGCAATTTTGGTCTCGGCGATTCCGGGAATGCCTCCGCCCAGGCGGTAGATGATTTCATTGGCAAATTTATGCGCCGTCCTCCGGACCGCTTCCCGGGTGGGTTCCTCCGCATACCGCTTTCCCAGCACGACTGGCCGCGCGTCTTCCTTCTGGGGGTCCACCCGGGGGTCCACCAGCCAGCCTTCTATCATCAATCGCTCGCCCAGCCGGTAGATGCTGCCGAGAACCAGCATGTGGGCGCTTACAGGAGGTCTGCTCCACTCTTCCAGCTTCACATCTCCCGGCCGGGCAGGAAGCGTGAGCGGGTAAAAGCTCCGGCTGACGAGGTCTAAGATACCCGAATATTCCAGGTCATTCCAGAGGGTTTCGTCAAAAGTTCGCAGCAGGGCGGCGCCGTCGGCGGATGCCCGGAAGCTGGAGACTGCCAGCCGCGTTCGCTCCACTCCAATTCCGGTTCCGCTCCGGATGAAGTCTTCTTGCGCGTGCGCCGCGCAGGCTGCCCAAAGGATCAGGGCCGGTAGAAGAACCCGCAAATGGATTTTTCTAGTGGGCAAGCTTTTCCTTTCTCCTCAAAACGGCGGCGGTCCGGGATGGATCTCAGACTTACCGCCGAAAGTCAAACCAGAATTCTACCGCCACACTCGGGGCCAGATAGTCGGCGGGCAGCGGCGGCATGGGGCTGGAGTCGTAAACGGCGCGCAACGCCGACCGGTCCAGCGAGGCCAGCCCGCTGGAGGTGGTCAGTTGCGTGTTGACGAGCTGGCCATCCCGCAATATCTGGAACGTGACATAGACCCGGGGAGCTACCCGGATGTTGGGGTTCACGGTTCCCTTCAACCAGTTGCTGCTGATCCGGTTGCGGATTGCCGTGACGTACCATCCGTAGCGTTCGGCGAAATTCCCGGCGCTTTCGGTGAAACCAAAGCCTCCGGAGCCCGCGTCGGTTTGGAAAATGCCATAGGGTCCCTGAACAGGCCCGCCCTGTCCCAATGGAATCTCGTTGCCAGGAGGGGTTTCCGGCGGCGGTTTGCGTAGCCGGGCTACCTGGCGTCGGCGCGGCGGCTCCTTCTGGGCCGCTGCTTCTTTGGGAGCTTCCGGCTTTGCAGTTTTCGGCGCTGCTTTTTTTGGAACCACCTTGGCGTTGCGAGCCGGCAAATCGACGGTCTGCTCCGGCGTGTCGGGCTTTTTAGTTGCCGCCGGCTTGGGGGGTTCCGGAGAGTGCAAGGCCGGGTCTTCGGTTGCGACATTGTTTTTGGTCGCAATCCGGGGGGCGGGCAAAGGAACGCTGGCGGCGCTGACCAGTTGCACCATGGCTGCCCCTCCGGTAGAACTCACCCCCCACACCATCCCGTTTTGTGCAGTGAGGACTCCGATTAAGCCGGCAGCCACCAGGGAGACATGGCCCACCGCCGAGATCAGCAGCGGCCTGCGCAGCAGCCCCCTGCCGCTGGCGGTTTCTCGCCGTCCCGCTGGATTGCTTCCCCGCGCTTTCGACACTCTATTGCCCCTATGTTCTTGTCGCTTTCTTCTTCTTCAACCGCTGG
>JADFGZ010000369.1 GCA_022567475.1 Acidobacteriota bacterium
AAATTGTCATTGCGGAGGAACTCAAACACTGTGCCGTGAAACTGGTTGGTCCCCGATTTGGTGATGATGTTAATGACCCCGCCGGCAGCTTTGCCGTATTGAGCGGAAAACGCCGTGGTCTCCACCTTAAACTCCCTTACCGCGTCCACACCGAGCGACTTTCCTCCCACACTGCCAGGGACCGAGTTCGTAGAGTTCATCACATTGGTGCCGTCCAGCAGCCAACTGTTTTGCTCTGGCCGGGCGCCTCGAATGGAAATTTTGACCGTAAAACCGTTTTGAATCTGGCGGTTCCCAAATTTGGAGATGGTGATCGCCGGCTGCATCAGGGTCAACTCGTCAAAGCTGCGGCCGTTGAGAGGCAGGCTCTCAATCTGCGCGGTTTCGACCAGGGAGGAGACCGAAGAACCCCTCGTCTCCACCAGCGGCGCTTCCCCGGTGACCTCCACCGTCTGGGTGACGGCGCCCACTTGGAGATCGAAGTTCACCACGGCTCGCCGGCCCACGGTCATCACAATTCCCCGGCGAATTTCGGTCCGAAACCCTCCCGTCTGAGCCTGCACCTCGTAGTTTCCCGAGCCAATATTCAGCACTTGGTAGCGGCCCTCAACGTCGGTACTGGCTGATCTCGTTATGCCCGTGTCCAGGTTGGTTACGGTTACGTCAACACCCGGAATCACGGCACCGGTGCTATCCTGGACTGTGCCAGAAATCGTCCCCGTGGTAACCTGAGCATTCCCTGTTAAAGCAAAGAAAAACACTGCCACACACCAAACGGCAATCATCTTTTGTCTCATCTGTCTCCTCCTTGAGTCTCCCCCGACCGGTCCTTCTGATATAGAATAAACCAATAGATAAAGGGGAGAGCTAACTCCCAGGGGCTGTATCCGCTGGCACGCTATCTAGACTTCACACACGTCATACGCCATGCACGGTTAAGTTTCTGGCGCAAAAGCTTATCCAAAAAGGTTCGGCGGCAGGAACGACCCTTGCATGCGCAAGAGCAAGCCTCTCCTACCACAACAGAATTAAGAATTATGCTATAACCTTTTGTCTTGTCAAGCCTTATTTGAAAACTGTGGCGCCGCCCGCGAAGATCCTGGCGGGGTGAACTTGAAACTGCAAGGCGGCCAACGTATGCTATTGGCCGGGAAGAAAGCTCGATATCGGGAATTCCAGATCAGGCTGTGCTGTGAGGATGCCGAATCTTGTTCCCCCCTATCTCTACGTAATGCGGGTGAGAAAGCAGAGTTATTTTGTTGAGAATTAGCGCTAACAAAGCAACGGGAGGGATGCAATGAAAGAGCTGATCAAACAATATCTGGACCGGGGAATCTCCCGGCGGGGACTTCTGACAGGCTTGGCGGCATTTGGACTGAGTTCGGTGGCGGCCAAAACAATGGCGCGTTCTTTATCTCCCTTTTCGGCTGCCGCGGAGGAAGCGAACACCGAAGCAGCGCCTTCGTGGATGAGACCCATGCGGGGAAACGGCGGGAGCCTGCTCGTGGCCCAGTTGAAGGCGGCGGGCGTCGAATATATTTTCTTCAACCCCTCCTCGGGTGAGGCCCCCATCTTTGACGCTCTAGTGGACGAGCCGAACATCCATTTGATCAAGGTCCTCCAGGAAGGAGCCTTGGCCGCCATGGCGGACGGCTACGCGAAAGCTTCCCGGAAGACGCCGTTTCTGCTGGTTGCGCGACCCGGACTGCCGAATGCGATGACGCAGATGTTTAACTCCTGGAAGGACCAGATTCCGATGGTGGTCTCAGTGGGTTTCTCCCGCATCGACACGCTGGGCCAGGACGGATTTGAGAACACCGACCACATCGAAGACATGTCGGCTCCGATTACCAAATGGCACTGGGTGGTGGAGAAGACGGAAAAGATTCCCGAGATCACCCGCCGGGCCTTTAAGTTTGCTTCCACCACCCCTTGCGGGCCGGTCTTTGTTGGCTATCCGGACGATACGCTGAGCAGGGAAACGGATGCGATGATCATGAACCAGGAAAAATTCAGTGTCCCCATGAACATTCATCCCGATCCGGCGGCGGTGGAGCGGGCAGCCCGGTTGCTGCTGGAGGCTCAGAATCCGCTTCTCTACGCGGGAGACGAAGTCGTCTGGAGCGGGGCTCAACACGAAGTGTTGGAATTGGCCGAACTGTTGGGAATGCCGGCTGCCCAGCCTCCCGGGTCGGTTGCCTGGTCGAAGGCCTTTCCCACCCGGCATCCCCTTTTCCTGGGGGACTACCTGCAACAGATGCGCTATCCGGGACGCGTGGACGTAATGCTGAACCTGGGCGGCAGGATGCCCAATCCGGGCGCCCGGTTGAGGATTTTCCCGGATGTCAAATTGATCCAAGTCCGCATGGATGTCACCAACCTTGCACGGAACTATCCGACCGAAGTTCCCATTGTGGCCGACTTGAAACATGCGGCCGCCGATTTGGCAGATGCGGTGAAGAGCATCGCTACGGCTTCCCGCCTCCAGAAGATTCGGGAAACCCGCCAAGCCAAAACGGCGGAGTATACAGCCAAGATGCGGGCTTTTCGCCGCCAGATCGTCCGGGACAAATGGAACGCGAGCTCCATCAGCGAGGGGCGTTTAGGCATGGAGATGGAACTGGCCCTGGAGAACGACACTTGCCTGATTGCGGAGGTGGGCTCCGCCTCGCCGATCACCCGCCAAATGCATTTCGGCGGCGGCGACAAGCAGTTCTTCGGCAACTCCGGCAAGGCGCTGGGATGGGCGCTGCCGGCCTCATTCGGAGTGAAGCTGGCATTTCCGGACCGTCCTGTGGTGGCGGTGATGGGAGACGGCGCTTTTTCTTTCGCCGGCCCGCAACCTTTGTGGACTTTTGCCCGCTACCACGCCCCGGTGACCCTCATTGTGGTGAACAACGGGAGCTATAACGCCGAGCGGAACCGCATGTTGATGAAAGGCGGGAGGATGTTTCAGACGGGTCGCGATATGGCCTGCTCTCTGGGCAATCCGGATATTGACCACGCGAAAGCTGCCGCAGCTTACGGAGTGGAAGGGGAAGTTGTGCGCGATGCTTCCAACCTAGGTCCCGCGCTGGAGCGGGCAAAACGCGCGACCGCTCAAGGCAGTCCCTACCTGCTGGACGTGCACGTGGAGCGGCGCGGAATCGGCGCCGCCTCCAACTGGCACCCTCCGTTTTCCATTGAGGCTCTCCGCCAGAGGAGGGTATGAAAATGCACGGGAACCAAGGCGAGGCCAACGTCAGAAGCGGCCATTGGCGATAAAACTTGTTTTGAAATGGTGAGCTGGCCGGGACTCGAACCCGGCTGCGGTTATGAAAGCACGTAGCTTATTGATTCTACATAACGACAAAAATGCTAAAAACTCCCAAAACACCGATTGGGGGTACACTGCGGGTACGCGGGTGGTGTGGTCGTGCTGTGAGGTTTTGGAACAAGCACAACTTGGCCCGGCTCCGTGAAGTGAAAAAACAAATTACCGCCGATGTCGTGGTCGGAAGAAAAAACTGAACCCGTGATGGGAACGGCACGCGCTGGTGTGGTAAGCACCAAACGCGCCCCTAACCAATACGACCTAACTTGAAGATCGAGATGGCTGGAAGAAAATTTACACTGGGGTTTTGTCAGTTCTAGTGCCCTCCACGTTCCTAGCCGCTGCTTTTGGCATTTTTAATCCAGGCGGCGAGGACCTTTTGCCAAAATGTTTTTCTATTTTAAGAACGGAAGGGGAAGTCTCATGAAGTCATCGTCTCATTTGCGGTGGGAAATCGGCTTGGTTGCGATTTTGGCTACGATTTCAATCCTAGCTGGCATTGTGATTTCCAGCGGCAGGGGAAACTTGGGGAATCCGCCTTTGGAGTCTCAACTTTCCGGGCAGGGCCGGTTGGTTTCTATCGAGCCATTACCAGAAATGGACGGCCCGATGTGTCAGTGGGTGCCAGCCAGCACTAGCCACACCCTCTACGGAGCCTTGTGGCAGGAACAGATGGCGGCTCGTGCGGCGACTCCTGACGATGAGGTAAAG
>JADFGZ010000078.1 GCA_022567475.1 Acidobacteriota bacterium
GGAAAGCAGGTGCCTCCGATGAATCCTCGCCACGTGCCCGATTGCATCTACAGCGAGCCCCAGGTTGCCGGCGTGGGCTTGACCGAGGCCAAGGCGCGGGAGGAAGGCTACGCCGTCCAGGTCGGCAAATTTCCGTTTCTGGCCAACAGCAAAGCAAGCATCCTGGGGTCGCATGAGGGATTTGTGAAGCTCGTCTGCGATGAAAAGTACGGGGAAATCCTCGGCGCCCATATGATCGGCCCCATGGTCACGGAGATGATCGCCGAGGTCGTCCTGGCCATGCGCCTGGAAGCAACGGTGGAGGACATTATGTACACGGTCCACGCCCATCCCACACTTTCAGAGGCATTGATGGATGCGGCCAATTCGGTCCATTCCCTGACGATCAATGCCTGAGCAGCAACAGGACTTTTATAACATCTATAACATCGCGACGTGGCGTATCCGGTGAGGACAGTGATCGAAGCAGCGAGCGGAATTTCCGGCCCGATTCAGGAAAAGGTTCAAGAAAAAGTCCAGGGAAAGGTGTCCCGGCTGCGGGAGGCGGACTGCCGCGTATATCATTTAGGGAGGTTGCCCTACCGGCGCGCATGGGAGCTGCAACGCATCCTGGTCGCCCGGCGCAAGACGGGAGAGATCCCGGACACACTGTTGCTTCTGGAGCACCCGCCGGTCATCACTCTGGGACGCAACGGGCACAGGCGGCACCTGTTGAGTTCGCCTGAGACGCTCCAGGAGCAGGGCATCGAGTTCGTTGAAACCGACCGCGGCGGGGACGTCACCTACCATGGGCCCGGCCAGCTGATTGGCTATCCCATCCTGGACCTCGGCGTTATCCGCAAGGATGTGGGCTGGTATGTGCGGACACTGGAAGAGGTTCTCATCCGCACGGCGGCGGATTGCGGGGTACAAGCCGGACGAAGGGAAAAGCTGACCGGCGTGTGGGTGGACGGTTGCAAGCTGGCGGCTATCGGGGTGCGCATCAGCCGCTGGATCACCTCCCACGGGTTTGCGTTGAATGTGGAGACGGACCTCGGCTCCTTTCAGCACATTGTTCCCTGCGGAATCCCTGCCTGCCCGGTGACCTCATTCCGCGAATTGCTGGGCAACCGCGCGGACCTCGGCCAGGTGAGGGAGCGCGTGACGCAGCATATGGGCGAACTGTTTGGACTCAGGATGCAGGCGGCTGCGCCGGAGCAGTTGCAGCGTTTTTGAGAAAGTGGTTTTCCGCGACAGAAGGGAAAGGAGAGCAGCATGCCGACCGATGTACGGATGCCCCAAATGGGCGAGAGCATTTCCGAAGGAACCGTGACCCGCTGGCTCAAGAAGGTAGGCGAGACGGTGGAGAAGGACGAAATGCTGTTTGAAATCTCGACGGACAAGGTGGACGCGGAAATCCCGTCTCCGGAAGCCGGCATCCTCATTCAGGTTCTGGCCGCCGAAGGGCAGACGGTGGCGGTCCATAGCGTCGTGGCGCTGATTCAGACCGGCAAGGAAGACGGAAGCGCTGCCCAGCCCGGAGCGGCTGCCAAGCCGGGCCCTGTTCCGGTCGTTCGAGAGACACCGGTGAGGGATCAAAAGGAAGCGGTCGCAGGGAAACCTGCGCAGAGAGAGCCTTTGGGGAAAGAGGCAAAAGAAGGAGCCGTGCCGGTCCGCAGCTCTCCGTTGGTGAAGAAAATGGCGACGGAACACAACGTGGACCTGACCCAGATAAAAGGGAGCGGCTCGGGAGGAAGGGTCACCAAGGAGGACCTGCTCGCCTATGTGGAAGCACGCAAGACGGCGCCTCCGGCTGCGGCCCCAGCTTCAGCCTCGGCAACGGCGGCGGTGTCGCCCGGCCGCGTGGAAAAGGTCCCGATGAGCACCATGCGGAAGAGGATCGCCGAGCATATGGTCCTGAGCCGCCGCACCTCGGCGCACGTTACCACGGTCTTTACGGTGGATTTGACGCGGGTTGCGGGAATTTATCAGAAGGAGAAAGGACGGTTCACCAGCCAGGAGAACACGAAGCTCGGCTTCACTCCGTTTTTCGTCCGGGCGGCCATCGACGCCTTGAAACGGTTCCCCATCGTCAACAGTTCCGTCGCGGGCGAGGACATTCTGTACAAGAAAGACATTCACATGGGCGTCGCCGTGGCTCTGGAATGGGGCCTGATCGTCCCGGTGATCCACCATGCCGACGAAAAAAGTTTTCTGGGGCTGGCGCGCGCCGTCAACGACTTGGCCGACCGTGCCCGCCGCAAGAAGCTTTCTCCAACCGAGGTGCAGGGCGGGACCTTTACCATCACCAACCCCGGCGCGCTCGGGAGCCTGTTTGCCACACCCATCATCAACCAGCCACAGGTGGCCATCCTGGGCGTCGGCGGGGTCAACAAGACGCCGGTCGTCATCAACGACGCCATCGCCATTCGCTCGGTCGTGTATTTGTCGCTCAGCTACGACCACCGCGTAATTGACGGGTTCGTCGCCGACCAGTTCATGGCCTCGGTGAAAAACTATTTGGAGAACTGGGAAGAAAGTTTGCTTTAGACCGTTGCCGCAAACTCCCGCAATAGCATTTTCACAAATTCTGTATAGAAGGCAGGGGTAGCCACGGCGAGTGCTTTTCTCGCCGTGGACTTTCTGAATGGTGTTGGGACATTTTTAAATTTACAGACCCACGGCAAATTGGCAGTCTCAATTTGCCGTGGGTATTTGTCTTGGACAGCCGGCGGCGCTACCTCCAATCAGGAACTCTTCTTTGGTGGGGGTGGTTGTGGCTTAGGCGGAGGCGGTGGCGGAGGGTGTGGCAGCGGCTTCGGAATTGGGGGCCAAGCGCTCTTATGGGCAATTTTCTCTTTGCTCATGCAGTCGCAGACAAGCCGTGATGTCGCTGAACGTGGTCCTGCCACTTTAACATGAGACGCTCCCGGTAGGGGAATGCTGTGCCACTCCTGGAAAGCTCGGCTGTTTTTTCCGCTAACAACTTGAGTTTCAACTCGGCGTCGCCAGCATACATGTCATCCCAGAGCGCCTCATATTCGCTCGCCAAGCGGTTCCACCGGAAGTGAAGGTCTGAGCACTCCATAGCACTCTTCTGGTTTTGCTGAACGAGCGATAAAAAACTAACTGCAGCCGTGAGGAGAGCCAGCACTACCTTGATCCATTCGAAGCCGAGCGGGGTCCAGTCGGTCACAATAGCAAGCGCTGCACCCGAGGAAAAAATTAATGTCAACCAGGTTAGTGCGCGCTGCCAGGACTGGTAGTGGTTCGCCATGTCCGCAAAGTAATTCGCCCGCATCTCCGAGGACAACCAGTTTTCCCAAACATTCTTTTGCTGAAGTTCGGATAACATACATAACTCCTCAATAATTATAACCCTCTTCGGAGCATTCTCCCCACGTTATGGGGAGAGGATTCGGTCCGCGATCCTTGCCACCTGGACCATCTGGCGGACGTCGTGAACGCGCACGATATGCGCGCCGTTCAAGATGGCTGCCGTTACCGCCGCCGCCGTTCCAAACAACAACTCTTCCGGCACGGAATTTCCGACCTTCCTGTTATGCCGAAAACTCTTCGACCGGAATGGAGTTTTGGACAAGTCTGACAAGGCCCACCGGAGAAACGATTTTCGCGAAGGCCCGGCCAGGACGGGATATCCGAGGCGGGTCAGGCTCGGGAGGCCTTTCAAGATTTCAAAATTCTGGCCGGCGCTCTTCCCGAACCCAATTCCGGGATCGATGACAATCTGCCGCTTCTTGATTCCTGCATGGAGTGCGCGGCGAATAGAAGCAGAGAGCCCCCGGCGAATAGCGGGCAGGAGGTTCTTCACTTGGGGGAGTTTCTGCATGGTGCGGGGCGTGCCGCGCAGATGCATCAGCACCACTGCCGCCTGATGTCGCCGCACAACCTCGGCCAGTCCCGGATCATAGCGAAGACCGCTCACATCGTTGACGATCTCTGCGCCGGCGCGGAGCGCCCTGTCTGCGACAGCGGCCTTGGTGGTGTCGATAGAAATCGGAATCCGAAGCCCTTTGCGGCGAAGAGCTTCAATCACGGGGATGGCGCGGTCAATCTCCTCGGCTGCCTCGACCGGCAGAGCGCCGGGACGCGTGGATTCTCCACCGATGTCCAGCAGGCCGGCACCCTCGCGTTCAATCTCAAGTCCCCGGGCGACGGCGGCCCGGCGTTCAAAATAACTGCCTCGGTCGGAAAAAGAATCCGGCGTGACATTGAGAATGCCCATCACCAGAGTGTGTCTTCCCAAGGCCAGGGTTCGGCGGGGCAGTTGCAGCAAAAAGGGCTTGCGGTGTTGAAGAGACAATTCGGAGAGTGAAATCTCGATCCGGCAAACTTAAGCGGGAGCCGGTTTCTCACCCCCGGCCAAGCTTGGCGGCTTCCCCGGGGCGCGCACGGGACCCGGCTTGAGAACCTGTTGCGTCTGGTCCTGATCGTCGGGGGGCTTTTCCACGACAGGCTTAACCGGCAGCGGTTCCCCTTTGATGAGCATCTTGACATCGTTGGCGTCCAGAACTTCCCGTTCCAGCAGCGCCTCGGCAATCCGGATCAGCTCCTCCCGATTTCCCGTCAAGATGGACTTTGCCGTCTGGTAGCCTTGATCGACCAGCAGCTTGACTTCCTGATCGATGCGATTGGCCGTACTCTCGCTGAAGTCGCGGTGCTGGGCAATCTCGCGTCCGAGGAAGATCTGCTCTTCTTTTTTGCCGAAAGTCAGCGGTCCCATATCGCTCATGCCCCATTCGCAGACCATCTTGCGTGCCAGCGAGGTGGCCTGATCCAGGTCGTTGCCCGCTCCGGTTGTCTGGTGGTTGAGGAATATTTCCTCGGCCAGCCGCCCGCCCATCATGACGGCGAGCTGGCTTTCGAGATACCCTTTTGTGTAGGTGTGCTTGTCGTCGACCGGCAACTGCATGGTCACGCCCAAGGCCATCCCGCGCGGGATAATGGTCACCTTGTGCAGAGGGTCGGCGTGGGGCACGATGGTTGCTACCAGCGCGTGGCCCGCCTCATGAAAAGCGGTGTTTTTCTTTTCCTCTTCGCTGATGATGAGCGACCTCCGCTCGACCCCCATCAGGACCTTATCCTTGGCTGTCTCGAAATCGACCATCGCGACCGACTTATGGCTCGGGCGAGCGGCAAGGAGGGCCGCTTCGTTGACCACGTTTGCCAGGTCGGCTCCGGTAAACCCGGGGGTGCCGCGCGCAAGCACCGACAAATCCACGTCCTCGGCCAGGGGGGTCTTCTTGGTATGAACCTGAAGGATTCCCAGCCGGCCATTTACGTCGGGCCTCGGGACCACCACGCGGCGGTCAAAACGGCCCGGCCGCAGCAGGGCAGGGTCCAGGACGTCGGGCCGGTTCGTAGCGGCAACCAGGATGACGCCCTCGTTGGACTCGAAGCCGTCCATCTCCACCAACAACTGGTTCAAGGTCTGTTCCCGCTCGTCATGTCCTCCGCCCAGCCCGGCGCCGCGATGGCGTCCCACGGCGTCGATTTCGTCGATGAAGACGATGCAGGGCGCATTCTTCTTGCCTTGCTCGAAGAGGTCTCGCACCCGGCTGGCGCCCACTCCGACGAACATCTCCACGAAGTCCGAGCCGCTGATGGAGAAGAAAGGAACGCTTGCTTCCCCGGCAATCGCGCGCGCCAGCAGCGTCTTGCCGGTTCCCGGCGCGCCCATCAGGATGACACCTTTGGGAATCCGCCCGCCGAGCTTTTGAAATTTTTGCGGGTCGCGCAGAAACTCGATAATTTCCTGGAGTTCCTCTTTGGCCTCGTCCACTCCGGCCACGTCTTTGAAGGTGATTTTCTTCTGCTGCGTCGTGAGCAGGCGGGCGCGGCTTTTGCCGAACGACAGGGCTTTATTGCCTCCCGTCTGCATCTGCCGCATCATGAAAATCCAGAAACCGATCAAGAGCAAGAAAGGCGCCGCGCTCAGCAGCATATTGACCCAGGAACTGTTCGAGCTTTCCTTGACGTTGATCACCACGCCTTTTTCGCGGAGGATGGAAATCAAATCGGGGTAGTCGTTGGGGACCACCGTTTTTAGGCGGCTATTGTCCGTCTTGAACCGGCCCTGCACCTCATTGTTGCCGTAGAGAGTAATCTCCGAGATGTTTCCCTGTTCCACGTTGGTCATGAAATCCGTGAAGGAAAGCTCGTCCTCGACCGGACTCCCTGATTTCACAAATTGCCAAAGCAGCAGGGCCGTGGCCAGCATGACAGCCCAGAACACAATTGTTTTTGCCGTCGAGTTCACTCTTTTCTCTTGCCTTTCTTTTTGCTTGCTCCCCGCTTGTTTTCGTCACGGTCTGCCGCGGGAGAGTCCAGCGCGATGTAGGGAAGGTTACGGTACAGCCCGTCTTTTGCCAATCCATATCCGACCAAATGCGAACCATCCCATGGAAATCCTGAATAATCCACGTTGAAAGGCACATGCCTCATGTCTTCCCTATTGATCAGGGCAGCCGTCCGCACCGACTTGGGTTTCTTCAGCAAGAGTTGTTGCACCAAATGATCGAGCGTAACTCCGCTTTCCACGATGGCGTCGACCAATAGAAGGTTCTTTCCTTGCACTTGCGCAATCGGGCTGTAGACGACGTTCCGGCGCGGCCGTCCTCCCTCCACCGTGTCGATTGCCTCCACCTTGAGAAAATGACAGATCACAGGGCAAGTCAAGTGTTTTACCAAGTCGGTCAAAAACATAAAGCCGTTGTCTAAAATGCCGACTGCCTCGACCACTTCCTCGCCGTAATCCCGGGAAATCTCTCTGGCCATCTGGCGAACTCGCTGCTGTATTTTCTTCTCCGAAAAGGCTATCTCCACTGTTGTTCCCCTTCGGTCATAGCTTGCTTTCCTGGATGAGAATGGCCTGCCTGCTCTGCCGGCGGGGAGAAAACCCTTCCGCCACCTCCAGGCCGCGGGTCCAAACAATCTCGTTCCCGCACAGAAGCACCGGCCATCCCTGCCGTTCGCTCCGGGAAATGCGAAATCGCTGAAATAACTCTTTCAGCTTTCTCCGTCCCCGATGTCCCTTTTGCCTGTAGCTGTCTCCCGGCTGCCAGCTCCGCAAGGTCAAAGGATTCTCCGCGATTCCAGAGTCCAGCAACCCTCCGCCTTCTTTATTATACCGCGCTTCGTTTGTAGCCCAAGGCACTAATTTAAACGCAAATAAGGCATTAATTTCAGGGACTTCAAATCGGCTGGGAATTCGGATCTGGCGGGAGAATTTTTGCGGCATTGGATTCGGACTGTCCGCACGCTCGCCGTTTGTACATTGACTGTTTGCACGCTCATGGTTTGAGCATTCATTGTTTGCGCATTCAATGAACAGATGTGAAAATTCTTTTCGGGCCGCCATTTTCAGGGGCAGCGACAGGACCCCTCCGCTTTGGCCCGTGCAAGCAAATCGGAGGAGTCGCTCGATTTGTACGGAATCGAGGGGAAGGGTTTTGCTCCATTTCCGGACGGAGGCTTCGGCTGAATCGCTTTTCGAGGAGCGGTGGCCCTTTTGAGCCACGGCGCCGGTAGCCCAGCGCAGAACACGCCGGGCCACTGCCGGCGGAGCTTCCCGGATTTGCTCAATGTCGATTTGGAGCTTCCCCTCGATCCATCGCGTGCTCTGCAGCAGAATCGGTTTCAGGTAATCCTGCCAAAAAGCCTCCTCGTCGCGGGCAATTGCAGCGTTGGCCGCCAAGGTCTCCACGATGCGCGGGTTGAATTGCGACAACAGGGGCAACAACTGCCGGCGGATGCGGTTGCGAGTATAGCGAAGGTCCTGATTGCTCGAGTCCTCCCGCCATGGTTTCTGCTGTGTCTTCAGCCAGTCCAACAGAGCGCTGCGGCGCACTTCGAAAAGCGGCCGGATGATTTTGCCTTCCACTACAGGATAGGCTCCGGCCAGTCCCCGTGTGCCCGCGCCGCGCAGCAGGCGGTGCAGCACCGTTTCCGCCTGATCGTCGGCTGTATGTCCCACCGCAACCCGGTCCGCCTTCCCGGATTCGGCCAGCGAAAACAGGAAGCCGTAGCGCATCTCGCGAGCCTTTCCTTCCAGATTGGCTCCGGCAGAGCGGGCAGCGCGCCCGACATCGGCGCATTCTAAATAGAAAGGCACCTGCAGACGCTCAGCCAGGCGGCGGACGAACTGCTCGTCTCCGTCAGACTCCTCCCCCCGCAACCGGTGATTGAAGTGGCAGAGCGAAAGCGTGCAACCCAGATGAGGAGACATCTCCTGCAGAATCCAAGCCAGTGCCGTGGAATCCGGGCCCCCCGAGCAGGCCACCGAGACGCGCTGGCCGGGAGAAATCATGCCAAACCGCAGGATCGTTCCCAGAACTTGTTCCAACATGGTTTCCATAATCCCCTGGCCGGAGCCTGCCGGCTGCACAGAGCATGCGTACGCTGCATCCGTTGTTTATTATCCGTCAGAACCGGTTATAAGGAAGGGAAGAATTCAGTGGAAGAGTGGAAGCGGCAAGGGATGAATTTTTTCGCAAGCGCGCTTAAGAACGGAAGAAAAGAGCAACTGCAAGTCCGGCGATCAAGCCCATCGCAGCGGCGTACAAGGCAGCTTTCTTGAGCAGCTCCAGCCAGATGTTGCCCATGCGCCTGTTGAGATTACTGTCAGGTTGAGCGATGCCCTCCACGCTCGTGCTCAGTTCGCTGTCCGGTAGGCTGTTTTGCAATCCAATCTCCTCTGTGCTCTTTGATGGGGGCCCTCGAGATGTCCTCGCCAGAACTGCGCTGCCGAAGGTTCACTGGCCGAAAGTTCATTGAAAGAAAGGCCGCACAAATCCTACTACAACAAGGGGGAAATCTCTTAGCGGACTACAGACGTTTTTAGCACTTTAGTTTTGTCACCCACGTCACCCAAATGATACAAAGACCATGCAGCATCGCTGTCAGTGTTCCAAATTGTTACCCGCCCCCTGGCGGTGTCACAGGAGCAGAGAGTTTTTTTGCGATGGAAACGGCGGCAAGAACGTGTAGACTGTAAAGGAGCAGGCCGGTTGCGATATTCTGCGATCAAAGGCTAATTGTCTGTTTAGCAAGGAGTTAAGGCTGCTCCGGCCACGGCGAGAGGAAGCCGTTTTGGGCCAGGGAAGAGGGTGAGTTATGGTGGTGATTATTTGCGCGATGCTGGCCGTGGGAGCCATTGGCTTTACGCTGCTGGTGCGGGAGCGCGACATTCCGCCCGCGCCCGTCGAGAACCCCGAATTAAAACATCTGGGGACGCGACGGCAGGTGCTCTACGAGAATTTGAAGGACCTTCAGTTCGAGTATCTCCAAGGGAAACTTTCGGATGAAGATTACCAGTCGCTCAAAGGGAGATTTCTGTACGATCTGGCGACGGTGATGGACGCCATCGAACGCTTGCAGCCTGCGGAAGAGAGAAAGGGAAAAAGAAGCGCCCCGCCGGGATTGGCGGCGAAAGAACATTCCAAACCGAAGCACGCCGCGGCCGAGAGTGTTTCCCGAAGCTGTCCTGCTTGCTCGAAAGAAAATCCATCTGCCAACCGTTTTTGTGGATACTGCGGGGCAGCACTCACACAATAAATCTCTGGAGCTATGCCCGGTTTCCCGGCAGTCGCTATCGCAGGCGGCTGGGTAGCGGATCGGGGGAGCCTAAGAAAGGCGGAGACTTGCGAATTTTTGGCGAGGTCTATTCTATGCCAGCAATACGCCAAGGCGCGGTTCAACCAGAAGGACAGGGTTCAACTTTTTCTGCTTTGGTTCCAACGGTTCTGCTTCTGGCCGCGCTGCTATGCTTGCCGGGGACGGGAGCGGCGGCGCAGGTCTCCCCGGCCACAGTGCGCGGCACGGTGCAGGATCAGGCGGGAGCCCCCATCGCGGGCGCGACGGTGACGGCGAACCATCTCGGGACGGGACAGAGCCGCACGGTCAGCAGCGACGCGGAGGGACAGTTTGAAATTCTGCAGCTAGCGCCCGGCGCCTACGAGGTCCGGGCCTCACAATCCGGCTTTAGCGCCAAGACACAGGGGGATTTGCAGCTGGCGGCGGGTCAGTTGGCGACCCTGGACCTCGTTTTGGAACCAGCCCCGGAGGTTTCCGCCGGCGCCACAGCCAACCTGATCCGCGAGGACCAACTGATCGGGCTTCCCCTGAATGGCCGCAGTTACAGCCAACTGGCAACCCTGCAGGCGGGAGTGAGCGACACTGCCGCGGCGTCGGATTCCCGAGGAGTTGGCGGCGGCAGCCTGACTGTGGCGGGAGGGCGGTTCTCCTCGAACACCTTCTTGCTCGATGGAACTAACATCATGGATACAGCCAATAGCGTCCCGCGAAGCGCGGCCGGAGTCCAACTGGGTTCAGACGCCGTTCTGCAGGTCCATGTTTTCAGCCCGCACTACGGGGCGGAGTACGGTCGCGGCAGCGGAGGGGTTTTGAACTCCATCACTCGCTCCGGGACAAATGAATTCCATGGAACGGCCTTTGAGTTTCTGCGTAATGACAATCTGGACGCAGCCAAGTGGAAGGACAACACCTTTGGCAACGAAAAACCGGAATTCAAGCGGAATCAGTTTGGTTTCATGCTCGCGGGTCCGGTGCGCAAGGAAAGAACTTTCTTTTTGGCGAGCTATGAAGGAATGCGCGACCGGGTGAGCGAAACAAATGTCGATTTCTTCCCCGATGCGTTGGCGCGAGAGGGGATGATTACGGACCGAAACGGAAATGTTGTTCGGCCCGTTCGAGTAGTCTCGGCCGTGAAACCCTACTTGAACCTTTTCCCTCTACCCAACGGAGGCTCCCTCGGAGGCGGAATTGGCATCAACGCCGCTTCCCAATTTTTGCCAACCAACGAAAACTTTTTTACCGTTCGCATCGATCACCAGCTTTCCGAGAGGGACAGCTTCTTCGCACGCTACAACTTTGACGACGCCACCAGCCGTTCCGGTCAGGCTACTGTTCTGTTCACCACAGAGAACAAAAGCCGCCAGCAGTATCTCACACTGGTGGGATCGCATATATTCAGCCCCAGTCTGTTGACCTCGGTCCGTTTCGGGTACACCCGTCCGACCGAAGCCATAGACACCCTGGCCTCCATTGAGATTCCCCGCTCGCTGTTCTTTGTTCCCGATGCTCCCCAATTTGGCGTGATCAACATTCCGGGGCTGGATTCATTCGGCCCTTTTTTCGTCACTCCGGAAGCCAATGTGATGAACAGTTTTCAATTTGCGGATGATGTAGTGGTCCAGCGGGGAGCCCACGCGCTGAAGTTCGGCTTGGAGGTGCATCGCTATCGCTGGGACGTGTTCAACAGCTTTACGAAAGGGGCCGTCTGGAATTTCAACAGCCTGGAGAGCTTTTTACAAGGAGGTCCGGAGGGAACCAACCTGGCGGTCGCTCTGCCGGGATCGAACAACCGAAAAGGCTTTCGCGAGACTTTGGCGGGCTTTTATGCCCAGGATGAATATACGGTCAGTCCCAATCTCCATCTCAACCTGGGCCTCCGGTATGAGTTTGCCACCATCATCAAAGATAGAGACGGCAAAACGGTGTTCCTTCCCGACCCGGTACACGACCAAGCGGTTCAGATTGGGCCCATGCTGAAGGACAACCCCTCGCTGCGCAACTTCTCTCCCCGCCTGGGAATTGCCTGGACTCCTTTTGGGAGCAGAAATCTCTCGGTCCGAGCGGGCTTTGGCATTTACTACAATCAATTGCTCGAATACATGGTGGACCTGCAAAAAAATTCGGCTCCATTTTACAAAAGAGCCGTGAGAGTCAACTTCGACTCCTCCACGACTTTTCCCAATGCAGCGGCGGCTGCCGCTGGGTTAACCTTCAATACGCCCTTTCAAGTGGAAATTCTGGATTATCAGAACATGAAGACGCCACGGGTGTTCCGCTACAGCCTCGCGCTCCAGCAGGAACTGGCCGGTGGCTGGAGTCTCCAGGCATCCTATGTGGGGGCCAGAGGCAATCACCTGTTTCGGGGCTATGAGTCCAACCTGTTTCCTGTTCCTATCACCCAGGGCGACGGGTCGCTTTTTTTCCCTCCGAACTCGGGGCCGATTAATCCTGCTTTCGGCGCGATTGCCATCACCAGCAGCGATGCGCAATCTTTTTATAATTCTTTGCAGCTTACCGCCAACAAAAGCCTCAGCCGGGGAATTTCCTTGCGGGCCAGCTATACGTACAGCAAATCCGTGGATGACGCCTCCACTTTTTCCAGCGGGTCCACCGCCGCTGCTACCCGGCAGTATCCCTTGATGAGGACCCTCGACCGCGGCCTTTCGAATTTTGATATCCGCCACAATTTGGTGCTCAACTATTTTTACACTCTCCCCTTCGGTGAGGGAAAACGGTGGGGTAATTCCGGCATCCTTTCGCAAATTTTGGGAGGTTGGCGTATGGGAGGGATTGTACGGTTTCGCAGCGGGACCCCCATCACTCCGAACGTCAATGTCAGGACTGCCGGTTTCCTGTTTTCGGCAAATCGGCCCAATTTGCTTCCGGGTCGAAGCAATAATCCCATTCTAGGCGGTCCGGAACAGTATTTCGATCCCTCCGTGTACAGCGTCCCTCCACCAGGCACCTTGGGGAATGCTGGACGCAACACCATCATTGGACCCAGCGTGTTGAACCTGGATATTTCCCTCCAGAAAGAATTTCTTTTGGATACAAAACGAAGGCTTGAATTCCGGGCGGAATTCTTTAATCTGCTGAACCATCCCAATTTTGCATCCCCCCGAGGAGGTTCCGCCATCATCTTCTCGGCAGCCGGACGCAATCGAACGGCGGGAAGAATTACAGACACAAGCACTCCTCCCCGGCAGATTCAGTTTGCCTTGCGGCTTTCATTCTAGCGGGGGAGGTCTCTTACCCCACCTCAACCAGACCGTAGCGGCGATTCCAGTTTTCCCGGATGTAGTTTGTCAACCGAGCCAGTTCCTGGCGACCGCCGCGTTCGACAAAGTCGCCGGCCAGGCGGCGGGCCCACTCCAGGATTTCCCGGTCGCGAAGCAGGTTGGCAATGCGCAAGGCCGGCAGGCCGGACTGCCGTGTGCCAAGGAACTCTCCCGGCCCGCGCAGTCGCAGGTCGAGTTCGGCGATTTCAAAGCCGTCGTTGCTAGCCTCCAGGGCGGCCAGGCGTTGCCGCGCCACCTCGGTTTGCTGCCGCGAGGTCAGCAGCAGGCAGTGGGATTGTCTTTTCCCGCGGCCCACCCGCCCTCGCAACTGGTGCAGTTGCGCCAGCCCGAAGCGTTCGGCCTGCTCGACCACCATGACGGTGGCGTTGGGCACATCGACTCCTACTTCGATCACCGTGGTGCCGATTAGAATCTGGATTTCTCCGGATTGAAAGCCCTGCATCGTCCGCTCTTTTTCCTCTGACGGAAGGCGGCCATGCAGAAGCCCGACTTTGAATTCCGGAAAAGTTTCCTTGGACAGCAATTCGTACATTCGCAGCGCCGACTTTAAGTCCACTCCTCCGGCGTTTTTCTTGTTCTGATTGCCGGATGCGGGTTTCTCGGAACGGATGGATTCTTCAATCAGCGGATAGACGATAAAAGCCTGGGCGCCGGAAGACACCTGCGAGCGCACAAACTCGTAGGCTTTCGGGGCTGCCTCGTCGGGAATCTGGCGTGTGAGCACGGGAAGGCGGCCCGCAGGCATCTCGTCGATCACCGAAACGTCCAGGTCTCCGTAGATCGTCAAGGCCAGGGTGCGGGGAATCGGCGTGGCCGTCATCACCAGAGTATCCGGCATGCGTCCCTTTTGCATCAGGCGAAGACGTTGCATCACCCCGAAGCGGTGCTGCTCGTCGATGATGGTCAGGCCCAGCGCCGGCAACTCCACGTCCTGTTCCACCAGGGCGTGCGTTCCGATAGCCATCTGCACGGCGCCTTCCCGCAGCAGTTTCTTCAGAACTTTCTTTTCGCGGGCGGTAGAGCTGCCGCTGAGCAGCAAGACGTGGTAACCGGAAGGGCCCAGGAGTCGGCGGAAATAGAAAAAGTGCTGCGTGGCCAGAACCTCGGTGGGAGCCATCAGCACGACCTGGTATCCGTTCTCGATTGCAATCAGGGCGGCCTGCAAGGCCACGATGGTTTTGCCGCTGCCGACGTCCCCTTGCAGCAGCCGGTGCATCGGCCGGGGTGCGCGCATGTCATGGACGATTTCCGCCAGCGCTTTCTTTTGCGCGGCCGTGGGGTGAAACGGCAGCACCTTTTTCAGGCACTCCCGGATTCTTGGATCGGTGCGGAATGAAATGCCGGGCACTTCCTGGGCCCGCTTGCGTTTGAGCGCCAGCCCTACTTCCAAAAAGAAAAACTCTTCGAAGATCAGGCGGAGTTGCGCGGCGCTGCGGAACTCTCCGAACTCCGAGAGCCGGCTTCCGGGGGGAGGGAAATGGATATTGCGGAGCGCCTCCCAGCGGGGGATCAAGCGGTACTGCTCGGCAACCGCGAGCGGGAGGGGGTCTTCCACTCCGGAGAGCGACTCCAGAAGGAAATGGATGACCCGCCGGAAGAAACGCGAGGTGAGACGGCCGTTGCCAGCCGCCTCATAGATGGGAACGATGCGGCCCACCTCCAGCGACTTGCCGCCGGCGGCATCACCGGCAGGGGGCGCCGGGAGAATTTCATACTGCGGCTGCATCATCTGCAGGCCGCCCTCGTAAAAATCCACCTCCACCTTGCCGTGGAGAGCCAGATACTGGCCGGGTTGGATCAGGCGCTGGAGGTAGGCGGCGTTGAACCATTTGCAGTTCAGCC
>JADFGZ010000079.1 GCA_022567475.1 Acidobacteriota bacterium
GCCATGCCTTGTATCAGAAGGGCTTCACCAGCATCGGTTGCCTGCCATACACCCGTCCGACGCAGGCGGGAGAAAATCCCCGCGCAGGCCGCTGGTGGTGGGAACAGGACCTGCAAAAAGAATGCGGGCTGCACGTGGCGGCTGCGGAGAAATAACTTCCCTATTGCGAATCGCACGACATAGGGGAGATAGGAATGGAGAAGATGCTCGCCAGGGCACGGTTTCAACCGTGCCGAAAAAATGCCGACGACTACCCGGACCCTGATTGCCCAGACGGTGTCGAATGGCTTTTGAGCTTGGCCGCGATATCGGCCACGATCTGCTTGCCGTGAAAGCGGCCGTTTTCAATAAAAATTTCCGCAGTTTCCAGGCCCGCAATAATCACGCCCGCCAGATACAGCCCGGCCACGTTGCTCTCTAAAGTTTCCGGATGGCAGCGGGGGCGCATGCGGGTTGGCTCCATCTCGACGCCCGCGCTCTGTATGAACTCCATGTCGGGATGGTAGCCCGTCAGCGCCAGCACGAAGTCGTTTTTCAGCGTCTGCCCCTTTTCCTTATCATTGGTTCCCTTTGCGGTCCCCTTTCCGTTTGCCCCCTCCGCCGGTGCCAGCCGAATGCAGTCGGGCAGGATCTCCGTTACCTGTGTATTGAAAAAGGCCTGAATCTCTCCCTTGCGGATGCGGTTCGCGATGTCCGGGCGAACCCAGTATTTGATGCGGTCCGAAAGCGCCTCGGTGCGGTGGATCAAGGTCACCCGCGCGCCGTGGCGGTAGAGATCGAGCGCCGTCTCGGCGGCTGAGTTCTTTCCGCCGATGACGGCGACGTCGCAGTCGTAATAAGGGTGAGCTTCGCTGTAGTAGTGCGAGACCTTTGGGAGGTCCTCTCCCGGAATTCCCATACGGTTCGGCAGGTCGTAGTATCCGGTGGCGAGGATCGTTTTCTTCGAGCGGTAACGCTGGGCGACGCCCAGGCGGTCGCGGGTCGAAAACTCAAAGGCTCCATCCGAGCCCTGGATTTTCTCCACCCTTTCGTATTGGTGGACGTTCAGCTCAAAGTGCCGGGCGGCCAGACGGTAATACTTCAGCGCTTCCAGGCGCGTCGGCTTTTCCCGCTGGCACACCAGGGGAAGCTCGCCGATCTCCAGCAACTCCGGCGTGGTGAAAAAAACCATGTTGACCGGATACCGATAGAGCGAGTTCACCACGCAGCCTTTTTCCAGCACCAGGTGCGTCAGCCCCCGGCGCTTGGCCTCAATGGCGCAGGCCAGCCCGGTGGGGCCTCCGCCGACAACGATCACGTCATAAGAATTCATAGGAACATCGACTATAGGGTTTTTAGGGTCGTTGGGTCAACGGGTCAGTAGGTCAGTGGGATTGGATCAGTCGTTCAGGGGTAAAGCGGGTAGTCACGGCCCGCCGGACCGAAGGTCCTCTGGACCGCAGGCTGGCGAAGGTGTTATCTCGCCGCCCTGCGGCCCAGAGCGTCCTATGGTCTTAGAGTCCTTCGGACGCCGTGGCCTACGGGCGGCGGGCCGTGGGCTTTTCGGCGGATTTTACAAACCCACGGCCAATTGGAACTGCCAATTTACCGTGGCTTGTATCTACCAGACGGTCGCGGCTCGGATGGGCTCGGCTTCCGGTGAACTTCGGTCTGCACGATCACGGGAACCGCTCTAGTAGCTGTAATCCACCAGCAGATGCGCCCGGTTAGAGACTCCTCCCCATTTCGGCAGCAGCAGCGGTTCCGGATTTCTCACCTGAACGGGATACGTGCCGGCCCGGATGATGAGGCTCGCGTCGATGGTCAGTTTCAACTCCGTTTCGCTCACGCGCTCGAACGGCACCGGCGCGCCGTCGAAAAACACCCGCGATTTGCTCGTAAAGCCCACTCCTTTGACTGTCAGGGTCAGCGTCGGGTCCCCTTCGATGACCAGTGTGGGCGAGATGGATTCGATCCCCGGCGGCGGCTGCCCGAACGCCGTGGTCCGCATCGATTCCGATTCCTTCTTGAGAGCCCGCACCCATGTGCGCCCTTCCAACAGCGCGCCCTGAAAAGGAGTCTGAAACGACGGATGGTACCCCCGGTCGATCACCTTGCCGTCCTGGATCACCCACTCGATCTGTTGCAGGTTGCCGATGTCCTGCAAGGGGTCGGCATTGACGATGACCACATCCGCCAGTTTCCCCGCCTCGATGGTTCCCAACTGGTCGAGCTGCCGGAACCCTTCGGCAACATTTCGTGTCGCCGCCTGGATCACCTGCATCGGGGTCAGGCCCGCTTCGATCAACAATTCAAACTCGTGATGCAATCCGATGCCGGCCACGGCCCAGCCCGCGCCCGAGGTATCGGTTCCAGCCAGCACTTTCCCCCCGGCCTGCGCGAACATTCCGATGAACCGCTGCATGTTCTGGAAACCTTTTTTTCGCATCTCCCATTGCGCAGGCTCCAGATCGTCAAACTCCGTGTAGTTGCCCATCCACTTCAGGCGGGTCCTCTCCGGAAAATAGGCGAGCCCCGGATCGTTCAGCAGGCGATAATCCTGCGCTTCCCACTCGTCGCGCTGTTCATGAAAACTTCGCCCTTCGCAAACCAGGTCAGGCTCCAAATAGACGTTCCGCTGGATCAACAGCTCGATCATCTCCGCCGCCTTCGCATCGTCCATATCGGAAAAAGGCGTTGGATTCAGGGAATGCTCTTCGATGTAGCCCCAACCTTCCCACTTGGAAGGGTCTCTGGCAACCGAGATACTGATTCCTGCAGCGTGCTCCAGGATATTGGCTCCCGCCAGAACAGCTTCCCGGGCGTATACCGTGGGTCCAATCGGCTGCGCCACCACGGGCAGGCCCAATCTGTGCGCCTCCTCGGCGGCTGCCCGATAGACCTCCACCGGCGGTCCCCGGTGCACCTTGATCATATCCGCCCCCGCCTCGGCAAACCTCCGGGTCACATCCCTTGCCTGCGCGGCCGTCTCGATCACCATGCGGGAAGAAAGCGTCATATCCCCGGCACTCCTGCCGCCCAGGGCTGCGATCCGGCCACCAGCCAGGCTTCCCACCGCCAAAAAGAGCCTGGGTCCGGGGATCTTTCCTCGCGCAATTGCCTCCCGCCGGACCAGCCCTAATTCCCCTCCGCCGCCGATCTCAAAGACCGACGTTACGCCGTGGGTGAGGAACAACTCCGCCAAAAAATCCTGGTAGTGAACATGCGCGTCCATCAAACCGGGGAGAATAAATTTCCCGTCGGCTTGCAGCACCCTGGCGCCTGCGGGATATTGGGCTTGCCCCTTGCGGGACACGGTCTCGATCTGATTGCCTCGGATGATAATCAGGGCATCTGCAACGGGCGCGCCGCCGTTGCCGTCAATCAAGGTGCCTCCCTCGATCACGAGAACGGCTGGCTGCTCCTGCTGGGCAACAGCGGAGACAGGGTTAAACGAGAAAAAAGGAATAAGCCAGAAAAAAAGGAAGCAAGAAATTACAAGCGAGTAACGGATGGGTCTGTTCATCGTGTCCCTCCTAGTGTCCTTTACGGGGTGTTCCTGCCTGGCGGCGGTGAAGGTAAATTGCCATCACGCGAGAGCCTAACACTATCCGGGCCGCCAGCCAAATAGGCACGGCTGGAACCATGCCCTGACGCGGAACCAGACGTGACCATTGCCCACTTGGTGGCCCAATGGTGGCCCACCGGCGGCGAGTCCAGAGCATTGATTTACTGCCCGGCCTGCGCTAGTCTGATACACACCCCCCTGGAAAAACTATGAAACGAAAAAAATATCTGCTCAGCTTTGCTCTTTTCGTCGCTGCTTTGTTGGTTCCGAACTTCCCCGTTGTTGCGGCGACCTTATCCGGCACCATTTCAGACACAGAAGGGGCCACCGTTGCCGGGGCTCAAATCATCGTCCGGCAGCCCGGCACAGATTTCTCCGAGATGGTGCTGACGGAAGAAGACGGAAGCTATTTTTTGGAATCCCTCCCTCCGGGAGTTTATACCGTTACCGTCAGAAAACCAGGTTATGCCGACCTGGTGCAGGAACGAGTGGCCGCCGGCAATCCAGGGGAAACCGTTCGTCTCGACCTGCAACTGCGGCCCAGCCAGGAGCAAACAACAGTCCGGGCGACAGAAGAACTGAACCCCAATATCTTTATCGTGAAGCTGGATACAAATGAAATAAACAGGAACTTGGACAAGCGGGGAGCCAACATTCAATTCCTCCGGGAGTTTCGGTCGCAGGAGAACAATTACGGAGCAATGTACGGCCAACCGCTGCGGAGGACCCCTTTGCTCCGGCCCCATTCGCCGCTGAGGAACTTCCACGGCTCCCTCTACAATTCGCATCAGAACAGCGCTCTCAACGCCCGCTCTTTTTTCACCGTGGGCAGCCTCAGGCCCTCCCGCCGAAATCAATACGGCGGCACGGTGGGCGGGCCGATTTCGGAAGACAAGCTTTCGTTCGATTTCGCATGGAGCCAGACACGGGATTCCGGGTTTGTGAACGGGAACGTTCAGGCGCCCCTGGAAAACGAAAGGACCCCTCGCTCCTCGGACCCGCAGGTGAACGCCGTCATCGCCAGACTGCTCGAAGGATTCCCTGAAGAGCTTCCCAATCTTCCGAACATCAGCGCCCGCCAGCTCAATACGAACGCGCTTCGGGACATCCGCAGAACGGCCGTTTCCACCCGGCTGGACTACCGGCTCGGCGAGTCGGATCAAATCGCCTTGGAACAAAGGTTTTTGGATGCGACCGAGGTGCCGTTCGAGATCGTAGCCGGGCAAAATCCGGATACGTTTCTCCGACCGCAGAGTTTTCATCTGACAAATACTCATACTTTCTCCCCGAACACCCTCGCCCGGCTCTCGGTGAACTTTGACCGCCTGTCGGTCATCCTGGACATTACAGAGCGGTATGAAAATCTGCTCGCCCCGCTGGGAATCGACGTGGTTCCGCAAATTTCTTTTGGGCAGGAGATAACGGGGTTGGGGGGCGGGGCCAGCCTACCCCGCAGACGGGTGGAAAACCGCTTTTCTTTTGCTCCGGAAGTGACCCGCGTCAGCGGAAAGCATACGCTCTCGGCCGGCTTCCGGATCGCACGATTGCGGATTAACGACCTGCAAAGCGATAACTCCCGAGGACAATTTTCTTTCACCCGAAACAACGGCCGCTCCGCCGTGGAGAATTTCCTGCACGGAACACCCACCTCGTTTACGATTGCCCTCGGAGATCTCTACCGCGGATTTCGCAACTGGGAAAACGCCGTCTATTTGCAGGACACCATCCGGGCCAGTTCCCGCTGGACGTTTTCGCTCGGGTTGCGATACGAAATGGTGACGGCGCCGACCGAGGTGAATGGTCTCACCTCGATTCCCTACTCGACCGACGCCAATAACTTCGCCCCCCAGTTCGGTTTCGCCTGGAATCCAGGCGGGGGAAAGACGGTCGTGCGCGGCGGCTATGGAATCGCTTTCGGGTCCGTCTTCCCTATCCTCTACCAGCGGGCGCGCTTTAATCCGCCCGAAGTGCAGGTAATCACGATCGACAATCCCGACCTGCTCAATCCTTTGGGCGGCGCCGCCGAAGTAAAGAAATCAGCGCTGAATCTGCTCAGTCCGGACTTGGTAGTTCCTTACACGCACATGTACAACTTCGGCATTGAGAGAGAGCTGCCGGCGAATCTGTTTTTCCGGATTGCCTATATTGGAAGCCGAACATTCAAGCTTCCCACGAAGCATATTTCCAACCGCGCCCAACCGGTAGCCGGAATCTGCAAGGAGCGGGAAGGATTCCCTTATCTTTGGTGTGAAACCAAAACCATCAATCAAAGGCGGCCCAACCCTGATTTCTTGCAGATCACAACGATCGCCGGCACGGGCATTAGCTACTTTGACGGTATGCAGGTCTCCGTGGACAAGCGCATGGGCGGGGGATTGACATGGAATGCGCGGTACACGTTCAGCAAGGCCATCAACACCACGGATACGCATTTTGCTCAAATCGGAACGGGCTTTCACAACAGCACCATCGAAGATGTCGTCGGAGACCTGAGAGGCCTCTCTCGGTTTGACACTCCGCACGCCCTGACAATCGGCTACCGCTTTGAGCTTCCCTGGGCGCGCAACCAGCGAGGAATCCGGGCTCTGCTGCTGGGCGGATGGAAGGTTTCCGGGACGACCACCTTTCAATCGGGAACTCCCTCCCACGCGCACACCGGCTCGGATTCACCCGGCTTTGGAAACGTGGACGGAGTGGGAGGGGACAGGCCGAATCTGCTGAACCCCTCCATTCTGTGGAAAAGCCTGGACCACCCGGACACCGCTCCCCTCATCTTCGCACGGGAAAATTTCGACACCATTATTCCTCCGGGAGGACGCGGGAATCTCGGATACCTCACCTTCCGGAACGACGGCACTCATAATTGGAATATCGCCGTCGAGAAGGATTTCTCTGCCGGGGAAACAGGCAATGTGCAGTTCCGCGCCGAGTTCCTCAACTCCTTCAACCAACCTCACTTTGACGAGGTAAGGCACGTAATTGCCGCCGACACCTTTGGGAAAATTCTCAATACGTCGAATAAAGGACGCGTCATCCAACTCATGCTGCGATTTCGCATGTAGCGAGATATTTCACCGCTTCCTCCGTTCTGCCCTCCCCTGATTTCCGCGATGTTCACCTGCCGACAAGGGAGTCCTTTGAGCACAATCAGGGAAATTTTTCCACATATCGCGAACTTTCCGGCATTGGCGATCACTGGATTTAATTGAAATTAAACAGGATACGCCAGATGATGGTATGGATCATTGATTGCTACGGTTTGTATTTATGAGCGAAGCAGAACGTGACCTTCCGAGCCAATGATCGTAGGGAATGAACATTAACTGTCGGAACAGTAATACGATTGGTGCTACCCTAGCCCATCCGCCGTATGAGACATTTTTCGAGAACGAGGATTCAGGAGAAAAAGTAATGCGGAACCGTAAATCAATTTTCAGAACCGCACATTAATTCTTGGTCTGGCAATTGCGACCGGATTGCTGGCCGCAACTACACTGGCGGCGCAATCTTCCAGTGGCGGCAGTTCCAATAATAACCGTGGCGGCAATTCCAATAATAACCGTGGTGGCAATTCTCCCCAGATAAATGGTGTTTCTTCCAATAATTCCAACAGCAGTGCAGGCGGTGGCGGATCGAGCAAAGACACGCTGGTGATCTCAGCACCAACAAGCACCGGCGAGGTGTCCCCTACGGTTCCAGGAAGCGCGGGCAGCCAGTGGTTCTTCAACTTTACCGTGCCCAGCGGCGGTTCGCTGGACGAGACAATTACTGTGGAAGTCCTGCTCGAAGACCCGGACGGCACTCCCGATGGAGACACGGTTACGGTCAGCCTGCATCCCTCGGGCGGCCTGGCAAGCTCCGTGGCGGTGCCTAATCCTCTCTCCCTTACTGACGACGGCGTTGCAGCGCCCCTGGAAATCGCGCTGGCTGCAGAAGCTCTGGAGGCGGGCAACCACACGGTGAATATCCAGATCAAAGCCACGCCAGCCCAAAGAGTTCAGCCCTCCCATGGCACCATCCACATCCGGGTTCATGCAGAAGAGGAAGAGCCGGGAGATGGCGACAATGGCGACGGCGATGGAGAGGGTGATGACGACCCGCCTGTTGATGTGTGTACGACCAACGCCACGACACTGGAATTGGTAACCGTCGACGGCCCCCTTTCCGATGAGCAATCCGCAATTCAAAGCGGGTCGGCACAGGGCAGTTGGCAGGCGCAAACTTTCACCGTGCTGGGTTCAGGATGTTTCCTGTTGCATGAAGTTACGGTCAGCCTCCGCAAGCAAGGCAACCCGGGCGACCTGCTGCTGGAAATCTACGATGTCTCCGGCGACCCCGCCGACACTCCGGTGCTTCCGGCCGGGCTCGGAGGAACGGCGACGGCTCTTGCCACGGCCACAGTGGCTGCCGCCGATGTGTCGGAGACCTATGCAGACCTGACCGCTGCCTTTGCTGACCCGCCTCAGATCGCGGGAGGGGCGCAGTATGCTCTTGTGGTCCACCAGGATGGCGGCGGCGCAGAAGATTTCTATCAGTTCGGCTTGGCCTCCGGCGAGACCTATGACGGGGGCCGTTACTGCATGTCGGATGAGAACGAAGCTTCCGGCTGGGCCTGCGTATCCGGCTCCCCGGACGGGCTCGATGTGCGCTTTTCCATCTGTGTTTCCGATTGTGTGAACGGGGAGGGTTGCACGCTCAGCCAGGGCTTCTGGAAAAATCACGCGGACGCCTGGCCGGAGCTGACCGACGGCGAGATGCTGCTGGGAACGCAGGCCTACAACCAGTCTGAGCTTCTCGAAATCCTGCAGGAATCGGTTGGAGGGAATGGATTGATTTCCCTGGCGCACCAACTCATTGCAGCCAAGCTCAACATCGCGAACGGAGCGCCGGTGCCGGAGGCCGTGCAGGCGGCCATCGATAGCGCCGATTCGTTGATCAGCGGCATCGACCCGCTGCGCGTCCCTCCGATTGGGGAAGGCTTCCTGGAACCGTCCGAGACCGGCGACCTGACAGGGACATTGGACATGTACAACACCGGGCTCAGCGATCCAGACGATCCGGAAAGCGGTCCGTTCCCAGGCTGGCCGCCTGCCTGTGAAGACCAGGAGGACGAGCCGGAAGAATAGGCGGGTAATGCAGTTCCACTCCCACTCCAGCATCCGCTTAACAAAAAAGAGGCTACAGGTTATTTCCCATAACCCTAGCCTCTTCCCACATTCAGCAGCAACCCAAACTACTCTACCTGCGGCGTCGCGTAGCGGGGTTCGTTCTTGAATTCCAGTTGAGGCCCGATGGAGTTCCTCCCCAATTCTTGCGCGAATTCGCTGCGCAAGACCTGTATCTTTCCGCCCACCACGGTCAGGACGGGGAACAGATTGGGGATTTCCTCTTCGGGAACTGTGAAATAGTCCTTGTTCAGCACCACCAAGTCGGCCAGCTTGCCCGCCTCGAGCGTGCCGATTTCCTTTTCCCGCAGGACAAACTCAGACGGCCAGGAAGTCATCATCTTCATCAGCGTCATGCGGTCTATGGCCTCTTCCGGCGCAACCAGTTGGCCGTACTCGTTTTTACGGGTGATGAGGGCGTAACCCTGATAGAAGTAGCTTTCGCTCACGTTTCCCCTTACCCCTGCTTCGTTTTCGTAAACTGTTCGCACCCCGCCCTCAATCAAGCTCTTGACCGGCGAAATCCAGTTGGCGTACTGCTTGCCGTAGCGTTCCAGCCACGGATAGCTTCGGCTCAGCACGTTGCCGCCGCAACTGATCATCATGCCGAGACGGGCCATGCGGGGAATCTGATCCGGGCGCGGATAAAAACCGCAATGGTCGGAGCTGAAACGCCGGGAGCGAATATAGTCGAGTGTGATGGTGGGGTCGAGCGTCATGGCCTCTTCCAGGGTGTCCATGAAATAATCCACCGCCTTGTCCGCGTAGGCATGGCCTGCCGCCACACGCTCCTTGGACAACACCGCCGTGAGGATCGCCTTAGCGTAGGCGGTTCCGGGAGCGTTGCGGCACCACTCTTTTTCCTTGATTTCCCGGGGCGCCTCCATCGTGCTGCAAAACATCGGCGGTCCCGAATCAATATTGCCCAGACCCACCCCGGCCGACCAGAAGTAGTCGGTTCCCAGCCCGGCCATATCCCCCAGCCGCATGTAGAAGGCGGCGGGCTCCGGATTATTCTGGAAGCCGAAGTAGTGTGTGTAGGCATACCGCATCGGCATGCGGTCTTCCCGGATGAGGATCTGGTAAGCGTTCAGAAATTGCAGGCCCATCATATGGGAAGAAAAGGTGGTGATGCCGGTCGCCGCGTTCTTCAACAACCCCAGTTCCACGATATCGGCCAGCTCTCTGGGCCTGATCCGAAAGTAGCCGTCCACCATCAGCGAACGGCGGTAGGTGGTCAGCTCCCCGAAGCCGGTATCGTCGGCGGTCTCCATCGGCGGGAAAAAACCGTACATCTGCTCAATGGCTTTCTTCCCGGCGGTATTGATCATGTACGCCGGGTGCCCTCGCAGGAGCACCGGATTGTTGGGCGAGAGCACATCCAAGTCCTGCAGGGTGATATCCCTTTTCTGTAAAAAGGTGACGCCAATCCCTGTTCCCGAGCCGGGGTCGTCCGGATCGTTGGTAGGCAGAGAGATAAAAGCCCACTTGTCGGCATCGACGCCGCTCATCCGCTCTTTCAGGACCAACTCGATGCCTTTGTTGAGATCCTCGGAGGTCAATCCGCCGACCACAAATTCCCGGCCCATCGTTTCAAAAGCCTCCGGATTCTGCTGGGCCCACCATGCCACCTCGTTGTTGTGGATGTGGGTGTGGGAGTCCACAATACCGGGGATCACCGTCCTGCCTTGCAGGTTGATCCTTTCCGTCGCCGATCCGGCATAGGAGAGGATTTCGGCGTCGTCGCCAAGCGCCTGTATTCTGCGGTTGCGGAGCGCAATCGCCTGGAAGATACTGCCCGGCGATGTACCGGTGGAGGTGTCATCCATCGTCACGATCTTGCCGTTGTAAAGGATCA
The DNA here is from genome assembly GCA_022567475.1 of Acidobacteriota bacterium. Lineage (GTDB taxonomy): Bacteria > Acidobacteriota > Terriglobia > 2-12-FULL-54-10 > 2-12-FULL-54-10 > JADFGZ01. The sequence goes on from JADFGZ010000079.1 coordinate 10,571, forward strand.
TGTCCGGATAGGCGATGATGGCCACCGGCACGGTCGCCGTCTCCTGCGCCGACCCCAGGGGAACCAATACAAATACCATCGCAAGGATTCTTGCCAGATTACTCATCGCTGCTCCCTTCGGAATGCGCATTCAGGTTCTGGAAACGAGCCCGCTGCGCCTCCCCTTGAATGCTGTTGTTTCTAATAATCGTAGGCCGGCTTATTTTCATAGGTAATTTGAATGCCGGCAGGCTGCTTCCCAAGCTCCGGGGCATAGTCCTCGTGCAGAAAAACCACCTTGCCCCCGACAACCGTCATCAGCGGATAGGTGTTGGCAATCTCCTCCACCGGCTGCACGGTGAAGTAGTCCTGGTTCAAGACCAGGAAATCGGCCAGTTTGCCCGGCTCCAGCGTTCCGATCCGGTCCTCCCGCAACATGTAATAGGAAGGCCAGGAGGTCATCATCTTCATCAGAATTTCCCGTTCCACGGACTCGTCCGGCGCAACCATATAGCCCCTGTGATTCTTCCGGGTGAGCAGCGGAACCACATCATAAAAGTATGTGGTGCTGTTGGTGCCCCGCACGCCGGCTTCGTTTTCAAAGACCACTCTCACCCCGCCCTCCAACAAACTGCGGATGGGAGAAATCCATTTCTGATACTGCATCCCGTACAGCTCCAGCCAGGGATAGGTCCGGTCCAAAACGTTTCCGCCACAGCTGATGATCATTCCCAGCCGGGCCATGCGGGGGATCTGGTCGGGACGGGGATAGAGCCCGCAGTGATCCGAGCTGAAGCGCCGCGAGCGGACATAGTCCAGAGTGATCGAAGGCTCCTCGCGCATCGCTTTTTCGATAGCGTCCATGAAGTAATCGACCCCCTTATCCGCGTAGGCGTGGCCCAGAGAGACCCGTTCCCGTGAGACCAGGGCGGCGTAGATTCCCTCGCCCTGCGAAGTCCCCGGGGCGTTCTTGCAATACTCCCGTTTCTTGATTTCCGGGCGCGTGGGAATCGAGGAGCAGAACATGGGCGGGCCGTCGTCAATGTTGCCCACGCCAACTCCCGTAGTCCAAAAGTAGTCGCTGCCCATGCCCGCCATATCGCCCAGACGGCGGTAAAAACTGGCCGGGTCCGGATTGTTCTGGAAGCCGAAGTAGTGAGTGTAGGCAAAGCGGATCGGCATTCTGCCCTGGCTTTCGAGCAACCGGTAGGCGTCCATAAACCGCAATCCCATCAGGTGGGAGGTGAAGGTAGTGATCCCGACCGCGGCGTTTTTTTGCAGTCCGTCCTGGACGACATCGGCCAGTTCCGGGATGTGGTCTTTGAAGTACCCGTCCACCACCAGGGCCCGGCCATAGAGCACCAAGCCTCCCTGCTGGTTCTCGTCCATCTCCTCGTTTTCACCCATCGGCGGCTCAAATCCGTAGAGGTCCACGATGGCCTGCTTGGCCGCGTCGTTAATCATGTAGGCCGGGTGGGCCGCGATGAAGACCGGAACTTCCGGTGACAGGCTGTTGAGATAGCTGAGCGCCATTTTGTGGTCCTGAACGTACTTCACGCCGGGCCCCATGCCGGAACCGCCGTCGTTCGTGTTCAGATAGAGAAACGCCCACTGGCCTTCCGGAGCGCTGCCCATGTTCTCCTTCAGCGTCACCTCGATTCCCCGCGTAATCTCCTCGTCGGTTTTTCCGCCGATGAAAAACAGCCGGGAATATCGATCTACAATCTCCGGATTGTCCTCAATCCAGTTCTGCACTTCGCGGTTGTGGATGTGAGTGTGGGAATCAATGATTCCCGGAATCACCGTGTGCCCGCCGAGATCGATGCGTTCCGTATCGGGCCCGGCCAGAGCCAAGACTTCGTCGTTGCTTCCGATCTCGAAGATTTCATCGCCGCGAATCGCCATGGCCTCGACGATGGCGCCGAGGTTGGTCGTGGTAGACTCATCGTCCATGGTCACAATCTTCCCGTTATAGACAATCAGGCTCGGGTAGGTCACCAGCTTTCGCGGGACCGTAACCGAATCCTGTGCTCTAAGAAAAGCGGCCATAGAGAACACCACAAGGACCGCCAAGACCAATCGGGCAGCATGTTTCATCACTATCTCCCTCCTGACAAATGCTCAAGGTTTAAGCTTTACGGTTTAAGGTTTAAGGTTTAGAGATGTTTTCGGTGGCGCGACATTTCCCTTATATGTGCCGACTGATAGAACCTACAATCGAAACCAGCGCCGAGTCAACCCTTTTGAGGGGCGCTTTCGCATCCGCTGTTCCCGGCAAACAAACTACCCAACCACCTACTACCCAACTATCTACTAACCGACTACCGCCGAAAACAAGGGGATGGGTTCGATGCGCTTCTGCCGAAAATCCTGCTCGAACTGTTCCATCTCGGCAGGCGTCAGGGGATGGAGGAACTGTTCGTTTCGCTGCCGCAACTCCTGCACGTGGAGGTCGATGACCTTCCGCTTGGCCTCTTCCAACGCTTCGAGCGACGGGGCGGCCCGGGCCAGCTTCGGAATCATCTCCGAACCGTGGTGCAACTCATCGGCGGCAACACCGCGTTCATGCTTGGTGATGCGGTCGGAAAATTCATCGGTCACAGGAAGCTGCCCCATGACGTAGTGGAAGCCGACGGCGGCCCCTTCCCGGTTCATCATGATGACGTCCCGGAGCCACTGCGAGCTTGCTTCGCGGGCCAGCCTGGCGCCCAAGTCAAAGTAGCCGTAATGCTCCGGCCAAAGAGTTTTTTTCATCCCCGGACCCGGCGCAAAGGCGTCGGAAACGTCTCCGTAGCCCCACATTTCCGGCACCTCGCAGGGCTTGCCTCCCAGGTACCAGTTGAGAATCCGCATGTAGCCAAAATAATGCTCGGCCTCCTCAAAGCTGTCGGCGCTCGACTTCTGGATACTCTCGAGCGGCTCCATGTTTTTTGCCTTGCGGAACATCACGCCGGAGTGGAAGACCATCGCGCCGTATTCCTTGGTAGCCTGCAAAGCCAGCCAGTTCACGTCCCGGTCGCGATTCCTCCGCTCCGAGTACGCCATAGCCACGCGGTTCGCAGCCCCGGCGTAGCGCTCGATCATCCCCGCCAGTTCCTCCCGGACGAACTTTTCGTCCATCTCATTCTTTCCAGCCTTCCTATCCAGCGCCATATCGCACCTTCCTGAGAGCTTCCAGTTGGATTCCAGGGACTTCGGTCCAGCCCCCGCCCTTCAAAAAATCTCCGGGAAATAATACGTCAGCACGGAGTTGAGCCTCATGTCCGCCACGATGATCTCTTTGGTCCTCGGATTCAGGGCCACGCCGCGAGGTCTTTCAATCGTACTTTTGGGTCCGCCGATCTTCCACCGTGCGGGAACATCGCCGTGATCGCGAATGCTCCAGACCCCGATAAAAGCGCCCTCCGGCGTCGCCGCCGCCCAGTCGGTGGATTGCGGAATGATGATCCAGCCGCGGGGCGGGTAGACCTGGATCTGCTCCACGATGGAGATTTCCGTCGCAGGCCCGCGAATGATGCCATGCGGCTGCACGTTGCCGTCGTCGGTTCGGTTGAAGATCAGCAGGGCCCCGCTTCCCCTGCCTCCTCCGTATTCGGTGAGCTTATTGAGCCCCACCACCACCACGTTGTTGACCGGATCGACCGCGACGCTGTTGGCGTTGCGCAACTGGGTCGCGGGCCCTCGGATCACCCGGATGGGGGCAACGTTCCCATTCGCTTCCCTGGGGAACACCAGCACCGAATCCCGGTTGGGGACGAAAATTTCATTGTTTATCGGGTCCACGTCCAGCCGGTCCGGCCTCTTCAACTGGGTGCGGGAACCCTGAATGATCCGGATCGGCGCCTCTTCTCCCGTAGCGCCGCCTCGGAATGTCAGAATCGCCTGGCCGAACTGATTCGACACCAGGATTTCATCATGGACCGCATCATAGCGGATATCGTGCATGGTTCGTGCCAGCAGCGTCTTCTGTCCTGCCAGCAATCGATGGGCGGTTACTGTCCCGTTCGCCAGCCTGGCGAAGGCCGCAATCTGCGGATGGGCCACTCAGTTGGGCACCAGAAGCTCGTCCCGCTTGGAGTCATAGGCCACGCCCCCCGGATTGCCGATCGCCATCGCCACTTTCCCGAGCGGCGCGCTGCGGATGGTGCGCAGCGGCGCGGCATTCCCGTTCGCCGTGCGACGGT
>JADFGZ010000080.1 GCA_022567475.1 Acidobacteriota bacterium
AATCAGAGCCTGCCTGCGGTCCAGCGGACCTTCGGTCCGGCGGGCCGCGCACGCCTGCCCCGAGCCATGTCCCGAGCGAAGCCGAGGGATAAGCAAGCGGACACTAAACGATAGCTCATGAAACCAAGTGTCGGGTCCGCTCCCTCGCGGTCGCGGCTCGGATTTCTGGCTTCTGACTCCTGACTTCTGTCTCCTGCTTTCCCACTCATCACTGGTCACTCGTCACTGTCCCGAAGGGACTCTCCGCTTCAGCTCTTCAAACCAGTTCAGCACGACATTGATTTGCGGCGGTGGTGAATCCGGCGCACCTTCCTGGATCATCACGAACCGCTGGCCATCGGGTGTGACGTCGTAGTTTGCAAGAGATGCGGCGCTAGGCTGGAAATTTCCCTCAAAGAGCAGCCTGGGCAACCCCGCGCTGAAGGTTGGCTCGGTCGCGATCTCCACGGCCATCATCTGGCTGCCGTTGCGGTAGAACAGCTCCCGCCCGTTCCGCGCCCAGACCGGCTCTGCGCCGCCATCAGTTGAAATCTGCCGCTTCCCGCCGGGGCCGGGAAAGGGCTGCACGTAAACCTCATTCTTGCCAGACTCATTGGAGACATAGGCCAGCCGGCGGCCATCGGGCGAGAACATCGGCGCGGCTTCATAAAACTGCGTTTGGAGGAAAGGCTGTGGCTTGCCGGCCCGCCCTGAGCTTGTCGAAGGGTCGCCTTCGAGCGGCAGCACCCAGATGTCCCCCTCGGTGGTGGAAGTGCCACCGGTGAAAATGCGATCATAGAAGGCCAGTAGGCGGCCGTCGGGCGACCAGGACGAAGGAGTCTGGGTGCGTTCGCTCGTCGCCAGGCGTTCCGCCGTGCCGCTGCCGTCCGCCGACTTCCAAAACAAATTCCAAGGTCCGCCCGCCCTGTTGGAGCGAAACGTCACCCGCTTCCCATCCGGCGTCCAGATGGGCAGGCGGTTGTCTCCTTCAAACGTCAGCCGGATCAAAGTGTGGCGGGCGATGTCGTACACCCAGACGTCAGGGGGAAGCCCTGGAATCGTGACTGCCAGCCGCTGGCCGTCGGGAGAGAGGGTTGGATTCCGATACTGGCGGGGAGGAGCTGCCAGCGGCTCGACCGCTCCCGTGCGGTCCACCCAAACCAGCGTCATTCCTCCCTGTAGATCACTAGCAGCAGGGACATAAACAAGCGTGCCCAGGTGGGAAAAGCTGAACTGCGCAAGATAACTGGTGTTTAATTGCATGACGCCCTCGACGATGGGAACAGGATTGCCGGTCACCTCCAGCCGCTCCAGGTCAAACGGCACCGCCAGCAATGTTCCCGGCGTTCCCGCCTGGGCATAGACCAGGTGCCCCGTGGGCACGTAACGGGCATGGGTGCCCCCTTGTATCAGTTCCCGCTGTTCGCCCGTCTCCAGTAACAGGACCTCAATACGGGATGTCTCGATCAAACCAGTCCGGACGTTGAAGAGCACCGCCTTGCCGCCCGGCAGGGAGTGCGGGTAGAAGTGCTGGGCTTCGCCTTCTTTCAGAGTGGTCAGCTCCTGTGGCGTGCCCCCGGCAGCGGAGACCTGCAACAGGCCGGCACCAAGTTTTCCGAAGACAATGGTCTTATCGGTCCCCCAACTTCCGCCACGGGATCCCGGAGCGTCGCACAGCGTCAGCACCGCGCCGCCGCTGACGGAGACCTTCTTCAGCTTTCCCTCAGCGAAAAACCCCACCCATTGTCCGTCGGGGGAAAAGAACGGGCTTATGGCGCCTTCCGTGCCAGAAATAAGCCTTGCCTCCAGGCTATCCATCGGCCGCAGGTAAAGCTGCTGGTTGGCGACATAGACCAGACGTGTTCCGTCAGGAGAGAGGGCTACGACAGGCTCATTCAGGCCATAACCCGCTGCTGACCCAAGCAGTTCGGTCTCCGACAGCGTCAAGGCAAAGCGGGAAACAGGCCGAGGCGCTTCTGGGTTTAGATTCCAGACGGCGATGCTTGCGATGATAGCTCCCACGACCAAGAACACTATGCCCCACGGAAGTACCTGCCTCCAACTCGTACGAGCAGGGATCGGTGCGGCTGCCGGCCCTGCCGTCGCGGGAGTGGACAGAGCCTCTTCCATCTCGATCCGGGCATCGTCAATGTGCTGCTGACGCCGACGGAGGTCCTTCTGGAGACACCGCCGCAATAAGTCGCGAACTTTCGCAGGCGTCGTCTCCGGCAGCGCCTGCCACTCCGGTTCCCCTTTGAGGATGGCGGCAATGATGTCGGTGATGCTCTCTCCTTGAAATGCCTGCCTTCCGGTGAGCAACTCGTAGAGCACGCAGCCGAACGCCCAGATGTCGGTTCGCTTGTCTACCTCCTTGCCGCGAGCCTGCTCCGGGCTCATGTAGGCCGCCGTGCCCAGGATCACGCCTTCCCGCGTCACGGATGCGCTCAGGGTGGGCAAACTGGAAAGATCAGTTCCCGGTGCGTCGCCGGCAAAGGCTTTGGCCAGTCCAAAGTCCAGCACCTTCACCTTGCCATCGGGCGTCACCTTCACGTTGGCGGGCTTCAGGTCGCGGTGGATCACCCCTTTCTCGTGTGCGTGTTCGAGGGCTTCTGCAATCTGGGTGGCGATACCGAGTGCTTCCTCAATGGGGACTGCTCCATCGTGCTGGATTCGCTCGGCCAGAGTATCGCCGGGGACCATTTCCATGATCAAATAATGGGTCCCACCTGATTCTTCCAGCCCATGGATCGTCGCGATGTTCGGGTGATTGAGTGCAGCCAGCAGGTGCGCTTCGCGCTCGAACCGCGCCAGGCGTTCGGGGTTTTGCGCGAAGGCATCGGGCAGGACCTTGATAGCCACTTCGCGCCTGAGCTTGGTGTCGCGGGCACGGTAGACATCTCCCATGCCGCCGGAACCTATGTGGCTCAGGATTTCGTAAGTGCCGAGTTGGGTGCCCGGAGAAACCGCCATGTTTCTGCCCCCACCTGATTGGAAATGCTGGTGAGAGATTACACCAGGTGAAACGCCAAGGCAATTGTCTTTATGAGGTTTTCAAGGAAATGGCTGAGAGGCAGAACTCGAATCTACTCTGCACCCCGACTGGAGCAGTCTTACCGGGGGCCTGACGTCCGCCGGCTTTTCAACTCTTCATAGGTCGCCACCAACGCGCCACTGGGTCGGAAGTCGTATTCCTCGGCAAATTGGGGATGGACATAGATGATTTTTCCGTCCAGCACAGTGATCTGAGGCTGAATCTCACTCACTTCTTCTGTGGGAATCGTCATGTAATCCCGGTCCAGCACCACCAAGTCGGCCAGCTTTCCCGGCTCGATGGAGCCCAGCTTGTCTTCCTTCAACACATACTCGGCGGCCCAGCGCGTGATCATTTTCAGAGCAGTCATGCGATCCACCCGCTCCTGGGGACCCCACACTTTGCCTTGCCGATCCACTCTTGTCATGAAGAGTTCCAAATCTTCCCAGACGTATACATTTCTGTCGGACTCAAAAACTACCTTTGCTCCCGCAGCGAGCAAGCTCTTCACCGGACTCATGAAGGTATGCGCCACTTGCTCCCCGTAATAGCTTGCGACCTCCGGACCCCTCTCCGTTCTGATATAGCAACTGAACATGATCCCCAACTGAACCGCCCGTTTCCAATCGGCTGGGTCAACCATAAAGCAGTGATCGAAGACCCAGCCTCGGGTCGCGGCGGGTCCCATCTGATTTTGTATCTGCGCAATCATCTGCAGCAGAACGGAGATCGTTTTATCTCCGGCCATGTGAGTATTGGCAAACCTTACCCCGTGGCGGGCGCTGTGGAATAGCCATTCGCGAAAATAATTTTCCTGAATCGGCGCGCCCTTTCCTGCGCCGCCGCGATATTCTATGTCGGTGAAGCACTGGCCCTGGGGCCACCACTTGCTGTCCACGCTTCCGGAATCGCCGGCTCGCTTCTGGTTCGTACAGAGGCGGCCCGGCCTCCCGTCCGCCGCTGTGGGCGACACCGAAATGACCCAAAGCTTGGCAGTGCCTGTGCCGATCAATTTCCCGAATGCCTCCATGTCCTTTTCCAGGTCCATTACGGTCCCGAAGGTTCCTTCCATCCCATAAGCGATCCGCACCGTCAGGTCTGTGCTTGCTTCCAGCAGTTGATAGGCTTCCAGGCTGTTGGGAGGCAATCGCGTGGCAACCGTGGTGACACCCATGGCATTCAGTTCTTCGATGTATTTTTTGTAGATAGTGGCCAGTGCGTCAGGCGATCCGCCTGGCAGCAGATGATTCACTAACCGGCTGGCGGGCAGCTCCAGATGCCCCTCCGGTGTGCCCGAGGAGTCCACCCAATAACGGCCGTACTTTTCGATAAAGTCACCGTAATTTTCCCAAAGGATTTCGATAGCCTTGCTGTTCACCAAATATTCATTGAACTCCTGTATCCCGATGGAGAGCGCCACGGGATTATCCGGAGTGACCTTGTCCAATTCCCAGCGGTTCAGATCGTCGTTGATGATTTTCAGCCGCTCCGGCCAGTCGGCGCCGCCATAGGACATCAGGCTGGAAAACGAGACCCACTCGCCGGGCTGAAACGAGTGCTTGTCCATCAGCCCTTTGATTTGATCGAGCACGTCCTGCTTGGTGCGCACCCCCCGCCAATCCACCGGATAGCTGCCCAGCTTGGAAGGATCCACTCCCTCCCCGTAAGACCTCTCCGCCTCCATGTGGATATGGCGATGGGTATCTAACAAGCCGGGGATCACTGTTCTTCCCTTCAGGTCGATCACCAGCGTGCCGGGACCGGCTAGGTTCCGGATGTCCTGGTTCCGCCCGACCGCACTGAATTCCCCTCCACTGATAGCGACTGCTTCAGCAACGGAAAAGTCTTCATCAACGGTTAATATTTTTCCATTGTGGAAAACAATGTCTATTTCTGGCGCTTGGCCTGTTAGCCACGGGGTGGAGAGGAGGATCAAGCAGATAAGCCGGGTCGCAGAAGAGGAGATTACCCAGGAAAGAAAGTTCATCGAAATGCCCCCCAAGAGAATTGGTCCGGAATGATCGTTTTCCACTTCCACGCGGCTCGGATTGGCGCGGCTTCCAGTGAACTGTAGTCTGCATTATCACGAGAACCGCTCTATAAATATCGGTGAAAGATTACACGAGGTGAAACGGCAAGGCAATTGTCTTTATGAGGCTTGCAAGGAAATGGCGGGGAGGCGGAATCACGGACGCTCCGTCGGTGGTTTTTCGCCCGGACCGGGCAGCCGGGCTTTTCGGCCTCCGGCGGCCTCGCCCTCCAGAAGAGCTTCCACGTCCGTGTAGGCGTAAATCACCGGGGCCTTGTTCTGCATCAGGCCGCCCGTATCGGAGGTAGGCCCGTATGTGCTGTGCAGGTCGTAGCTGTGCAAATCAGAGTGGAGCATGCGCAGCAGCGCGGTCTGCTGACCGCGGTGGTGGGAGGTGTGCGCAATCCGCCGGACCATTACCCAGGCACGGGAGCGCCTGGTGTCGAAAAATTGCACCTCCTCTTCCCACCATGCGTCTTCTTTGGCTTGCAAGGCTTCGAGCCGCTTGCCGGAGTCGGCGGCGTATTGCCGGATGAACTCCAGCCGTGTCTCCTGTTTCGGAAGCGGAGGCGCATTGACGTCGATCCCCAGCATGGTGCGGAACCACAGGTCTTCGCTGACGCACTGATGGACCATCTGTTCGTGCAGGCTGCGGCCGCGACGGTCGGCAGGGTGGGGGCGGAAGGGAAGATCCCGGTCGCGGAACATGCTCCAAGCGCTGAGCACCTTCAGGCGTTCGGTTTCGTACGTGTCGGTCAGAAATCGGTATCGCATCGTCAATAATCACTAATCACTGAGAACTTCTTGGCCTTTTGGTCCGCAACACATCTCATCTTTGGGCGCTTCGCTCCGCTCCACAGTAATCCCGGCCTTTTGCAATCGTTCCAGGAACCCTTCGCGCCATCCCGGCGACAGGGCCGCGATGCGAATTGCACGCTTGCACTCCTCCAGGTTCTTCGGATCGAAGTAGTACAGGTGGCACACCTTCCGGACGCTCATTGCTTCGGGGTCCTGCTTGACCAGCTCGATGTTGTCGCCGGCGCCCACCTCGCCCTCTTCGAGCACGCGAAGGTAAAAGCCGACCAGGCAGCTCTGGAGAAATCTCTTGGGGAATTTCGGGTCCCCCATCTTGATGCCGAGCCGGTAGCAGGGGACGCGCGGCTGGGTCACCTCGACCAGGGCATCGCCGACGCGAAAAACGTCGCCGATATGAATCTTGTCTTCCGTCATGCCCTCCACAGTAAAATTCTCTCCGAACTGGGGTATCTGGAAGTCCGTTCGTCCGAGTTCCCGCTTCCAGTGTTCGTAATTCTCCATGGTGTACACGTAAACCGCTTTGTAGGGTCCGCCGTGGCCTCGGAGATCGATCTGCCGGTCGCCGTCGAGATTCAGCGTCCGCAGCATGACCCGCCCACTCACCGGTTCATTGAAAATGCCGGTCGTTACGGTCTTGTCCATGTAGGGCACTTCTTTTCCCATCGAAACGCTCACCGCGAGTAACTTCATCACAGATGCTCCTTACAAAAGGGTGGTGAGGAAATTCACCGGCCTCCTGGAATTCGGCGGGAGCGAGGGCCGTCGTTGTTGTGCCTTCTGACCCTCATCGTCCTCACCCGCGTCGTCTCGCCCAGCCCATGATACCACCGGCGTCTTCTGTAACTGTCCCAGCCACAGGGGACAGCGCGCTGCTGGCCGCGCACTTCCTGAGCCAAACCTGCCGGCGACTGGGTGTTCCGGAGGTCCCGCTCAAGCGGCGACATGTCCTGATGCTCCAGAACTACGACTGGCCCGGCAACATCCGGGAGCTGCAAAACGTCATCGAGCGCGCCGTCATTACCGCCCGATCCGGAGTCTTGCAGTTCGAGTTGTCCGAGAAAAAAGTTCTCACGCAGGAGGCGAATCGCGCGTTGATAGCCAGCCCCCAGCAGCAGGTCAGGCCGGAAAACGAAATTGGAATCCGCACGCACGGAGATTTGAAGACCCAGGAGCGGGAGAACATCCTGGCCGCGCTCCAATCGGCCCGTTGGAAAATCTCCGGCCCCGGCGGCGCCGCGAATCTGCTCGGCGTCAAACCCACCACGCTTGCCTCACGCATGAAGGCAATGGGCATCTCACGGCCGCGTTAATAGAAAGGTTGCCGACTGAGCGACGGAGCGCAAGCTCCCGAGGCTCTCTACGAATTGTTTCGAGACTGGCAGGAGAACACTCACTCAATCTTCTGTGAAGGCCGTGGGGCCTGAGACAGCAAATGGATGTCTGGTTCTGCGAACCGCAGGAATCACTGCCGAGAGGCACAACAGCGAGCGGAAGAGTCTGAAGAAACCGTTTCACGCGCTTCTCCTCAGCACGTCAGGATAACCTTTTTCTTTTTGACATGGACTTATCATGGAAGTCGCCTACTGTTCATCGATGAATCCGCTGGTCAATCCGTAGTTCCTCCCGAGTGACGGCGTACTCGGAAACTATCCGGCGGCGGGCCGCACATTGTTTCCGAGTAGGCGACCACTCGGACAGAATCACGCCCTTCACATTTGAGGTCTTGACCGGTCGCGCTTCCCAGATCGCCGTTTCGGGGGATCTGGATGTGAGGGGGTGCTTGTCCGGTTTGCCGACTCCGCGTCCAGTAGGACTGGCTGGATAAATATTACGGCGTTTGTTGCGGGTAATCGCCGCGGACACGTCCTTGCAGTGCAATCTTGCACAGGCTGGGGCGGGCAAAACCCGCACAGCGACCCCGCTGAACAGCCAAAACGAGCCGCACTACCACCTCAAAGAAGCCAGGGCGATTTGCGCTTGACACGACAGGGCAGGAGGCATAGCTTGTTGGGCGAAGGGGAAGCTCAAAACGGAAATTCCGTTTGACTCTCTCGCCCGAGGGGAGCACAATCTTTTCACATCACCTGCGAAGGAGGGCAAAGATCATGAAGCGAGCAACTATCCTAACCCTAGCCTTGGTGTTGGCGGCTGGCATCAGCACGGCGCAGTCGATCAGCGAAGGCGAGGGCAAGACGATTGAGGGAGAACTGGTGAGCGCCATGTGTTATCTACGCGCGGGCTTGACCGGCAACGACCACATGGGTATGAAGGGCTGTGGGACAGCTTGCGTCAAGTCAGGCAATCCCGTGGGCCTGCTGACGGCTGACGGCGAGTACTACACGCTGGTAATACCCGCGCCGGAGATTGCCGATCATGTCGGGCGAACGTTGCGGGCCACCGGTACTATTAAGTCTGGCTCCCTAGTCCCCGACAAGCTGGAAATGGAAGAGGGCGGTTCCTGGAAGGAAGTCGAGATCGATCTGACATGAAGCCACCGTCTTGGGAAAGAGCTCATGCCGTGAGAGTTCTTTTCTTGGCACATCGGCCAACGTAGCCTTGGGGAACCGAGGAAGCCTACTAACTGCCTGCCCCCTGGCAACCGGGACAGTTCCAGCCACCCACCGAGCAATCGGCGGGTGGGTTTATGCACCTAGCCTGAGTCGCTAGGCTTCCTTGTAGAGGCAGGCACGCAGCACGGTGGCCAAGATAAATTCAACCAAGCAATTCCGGCTTAGAGGAGTGGAGTGAGTGGACCCGATGAAAAAGTTGGGAACAACTCGTCTTGCCGTTTTATGTATGGCTTTACTTTTCCTCACCGGCCCGGTCGCTGCGCTCGCGCAGCCACCGCCGGCGCAGCCGGACCGCCCGAGAGGCGCGCTGTTCAGCGAGCAGGGACCCAGCAACCAGCCGCTTTCGCCGGCATGGCTCATCTGCGGTGTGTACGTCCTGGCGGGATTGATCTTCGCAGGCGCCTGCGCGCAAGCAGCGGTGCACAAAGCTCTATCGCCGATTCCGTGGTTCTTCCTGGGGTTCTTTCTGAATGCGGCGGGCTATCTGATCCTGCTGACCCGCGCACCGGGCGATGCCGGGCAATTCCCCGCCGGCATTCCTCGCGGCCTGCGAAAAGTGCCGCGCACGTATTACTCCGAAGAGTGTCCCGGCTGCGGCTATCCCAACCACCCCGCCGCACACTACTGCCCGGGCTGCGGCGCGTTAATCACCCCGCCGTTTGAATCCGAGGCCGCCCGCTGGCGCAAGCAGCGGTCCATTCAATAAAACCCGATTGGATACGATGCTGACCAAACTGCAACGCTGGTTCGAAGGAATCTTCGAGACCGCCAACATGCCGACACGGCGGCCGGAACTCAATGCCAGCCGGGAATCCAATCTCCGCGGCCTGTACGTGATCGGCGACCTGGCCGGTGCGCCGGTAATCAAGCTGGCGATGGAACAGGGCGTGGAGGTGATCGAGCAGATCACGCGGCTACACGACGCCAGATCGAATGACCCGGAGGCTTACGACGCCGTTGTGGTAGGCGCCGGAGCAGCCGGGCTGAACGCAGCGCTGGCTGCCGTCGACAAGGGCCTCCGGTGCGTGGTGCTCGAAAAGAACAAGATTGCCAACACCATTGAAGATTTCCCGGAAGGAAAGTGGATTTACGCCGAGCCGGACGACCTCCCGCCCAAGGGCAAGCTCTGGCTGGACGGCGCCACCAAGGAAGACCTCATCGGGCGCTGGCACCAGATCATCCGCGACAACGGGCTGGACGTCCGCACCGGCGACGGGTTGAAATCCCTCACCCGCGACAAAGACGACAGCTTCACCCTCACCACCGACCAGGGAAAACAATACCGGGCCCGCAACGTCATCCTCGCCACCGGGCAGCGGGGAAACCCGCGCAAGCTGGGCGTGGCTGGCGAAGATCAAGAACGGGTTTATCACCGCCTCTATAGCCCCAAGCAGTACCACGACGAGCAGATTCTGGTGGTCGGCGGAGGAAACACCGCGGCGGAGGCCGCCCTCACCTTAAGCCAGCAGAACAAGGTCACGCTCAGCTATCGCGGCCCGCAGCTCTACCGGATTTTCAAAGACAACGAGCGACAGCTCCAGGAGGCAATTGCCGCCGGGCGGGTCCAACCCGTCTTCAACTCTCAGGTCAAGGAGTTCGGTGAAAAGGAGGCCACCCTCGCAATCGAAAAAGAGGGCAAGCCGGCCACGGAAAAAGTTTCCTTCGATCATGCCTTCGTGCTGGTTGGCTCTGAGGTTCCTACCGCGTTTTTGACCTCGCTGGGTTTGAAGATGGAAAACGAATGGTCGGGCAGCATGGCCCGTTCAGCCGCACTGGTGCTGGCCACCTTGCTCGGCCTGTGGGTGATGGGGGGCAACGCTTCGATGGAGTTGGTACAGCAGATCCCCCATTGGCTTGGGGGAGTGGTGGCGGCGGGGGCCTTCGCCGGCCTGCTGGCGATGGCCGTGCGAGGCCAACGCTGGGCGTGGATGGGCACGGGCTTCTTCGGCTTCTATTCCCTCTACGGCATCAAGCTCGGCGCGGGACAGGAATTCTGGCCCTACACCGGTTGGGCTTACGATCTATTTAGATTCGCCGACCGCCCCTTGCAGTTCTGGTACACGGTGTTCTACACCGTGGTGATGACTTTTTTCGGAATCCAGGCGCTCAAGCGATGGGGCCTGGACCGCCGGGACAAATTCCAGATCTGGCGTTTCTCCAGCCTGATCAGTTTCCAGTGGATTTTCTTTTTTATAGTGCCGGAATTTCTCTTTCGCTGGGCGATTGAATACCGCTGGGTGGGCGAGCGCCTAGCCACGGACCCGCAGTTCGCCGAGCAATCCTGGCGCACCTACGGCATCGTCTACGCCTGGCCGTTGTTCTTCTACACGTTCTTCTACGACCCTCATCAGATCTGGATTATCTGGGGAGTTGTGCTGGCCTTTGGGATCATCCCGGTGATGGTGATCTGGCATGGCAAACGCTACTGTTCGTGGATCTGCGGCTGCGGCGGGCTGGCCGAGACGCTGGGCGACCGCTGGCGGCACCTGGCGCCGAAGGGAAAAGCCAGCCATCGCTGGGAGAAGAAGATGACCTTGGTGGTCTTTATCGCGGCGGTCCTCATCACGGTCATGATGCTCGGCCGGGACGTGTTCGAGGCTCTCCGTACGCCCGCCGAACGGGGGCTATACGCTTATCGCATTGTCGCAGACATTTGGCTGGTCGGCATTCTGCCGCTGACGCTCTACCCGTTCTTGGGCGGCAAAGTCTGGTGCCGCTACTGGTGCCCGCTGGCCAAGATGATGGAGCTGCTGAGCCACCTCTACGAGAAGCTGCGGTTCAGCCAATACCGCATCAGCGCCAACGAGAAGTGCATCGCCTGCGGCGAGTGCACCCGCTACTGCCTGGTCGGCATCGACGTGATGAGCTTCGCGCTGAAACAGGAATCCATCACCAACGCCAACTCTTCCTGCATCGGCTGCGGCGTCTGCGTCACCGTCTGCCCCATGGATGTTTTGAATTTCGGCCCTGTCGGCGTCAAACCGCAACTCGTGCAGATCAGCAACGCCAGATCAGCTTGAGCGGGGCGGTGAGAGATGAATCGATAGATCCTACCCCCTGCGTGTCTAGAAGTGGTCCCAGAATATGGGTGGAAGCTGCCGGGTAAATTTCTTGCAACTTTTCCAGTGGCGCTGGGACGCTCAAGACTTTTTTCTTTTATCTCCCTACTCCCGACCTTTGTCAGGCAAAAAGGGCTCGCTTGCTTTGTACACCGCACAATCCGCAACTTGATGATCCAATTTCAAACCAGTTCAGCACGACGGTGATTTGTGACGTTTGCGAATCTCGCCCACCTACCTGGATCATCACGAATCGCTGGCCGTCGTAGATAGCTAAATCCTCATATTGGGAGAAACCCAGAGTAAGTGGCGAATTCCCTTCCCGAAGTTGCTGTAAACCTTCCTATTTGGCCTTGAATATCTTTGTGTCGGGGTAAAAGCTCTTCCAGGCCCGGAGGTAGGTGAGGAAGGATTCCACGCGTTTTCCGGCTTCGTCCGTAATCCAAGCCTTTTGCGTCTCTTTCTCAAAGTAAATCAACACGGTCTGGTTCCCCACTTGGTCTTTGATGGGGAATGTTTTGATTTTCTTCAGCTGGTTGAACCCATATGCCTTCACTTCTCCCTCGGAAATCAGCCCCAGCGCTTTTTCAGCTCGAATCCCGTAAGGGTCCTCGTTGTAACGACGGAAGTAACCGGTATTCATGCTCAAAACCAGCGTATCCGGGTGCTGACTCTTCCAGTCCTTCCAGGTGGTTTCTACCAAAGGAAAGGTCTTGAGCGGTGTCCCGGTCAGGGGCCCGGTGACGGCTTTTGTCAAAATCTGCGACCATAGGCTTTCGGTCTGGTGGTCGTAAAGCAATACGTTCGATTTGTAGAGCTTGCCCGATACACCGAAAGTGTGACGCTTGCCATTGATTAGCGGGTCGTAACCTACGCCCGAACCGGTCAGCGGTCACCAGGAGACGGCGATCGGCTTATCAGCGATGCTGTCGTTAACCACCTCGTGCCAGTTCAGGATCTTGATCGGGTAAGCCTTGGCGACACCGTTGTGCTCAACCCCGAGCACCCGATCCCACGATAGAAGAAACTTATTCCCTTCCTTGGCCGAGACAAACTGAGGGTTCGTCAAAGAGGGGATTCCATCTTTGGGTGGGCCGCCGCCTCGGATCTCCTCCAAAGGGATGTTGTGACGCGTCACATCGAACCACCCCCCACGTCCGTCCCGAAGTCCTTTGGACTGGGGAGTCGCCATGGTCCCCATTGCGAAGACCCCTAAAAACGCAAATCCAAGTGCGATACGCAAAACGTTTTTCACGATATTTTCCTCCCTTCAAAGGTTGGCGCAGCAGGTTGTTGGAAGCGCGGCTCGAAGCACATTGGTTGAATTGGGTACCGACCCATCGCTTTCCAAATGTCCTAAACTCATTTCAACAGTACTCCCCCGGGATGCTTGTGGGACATTAGTTGTCATTCGCCGATTCCTCAAATTCCTCGACGGCAAGATCGGGATGCTCCCGTGGTAGTCCCACACGATACCAAATAAAAGGGAATAGCGGGTTAGGTAGCCAATACAGCCAACCGAGATTCTTTACCTGATCGCCATTCGCTAGCTTGAGATCAAGCCAAACATAAAGGAACTTGTAGGGGCAGAGTCCGGGAAAGAAGTTCGGCTTGAACCCTTTGGTTAATAGGTAGTTGCGGCTGACGTACAGGTTGCCTTCAAAGGGCGTGATTCCCCATCCGAGTGGCCCTTCGGCGAGCTTAGTCCCACTCGGACGGTGAGTGATGCGAATGGTTTTCTTGGCCATTTTCTTCAGATCCTTTCCGTTCGGTGTTCGGAACCATTCGGAATCTTTATCCGGCCAACAACGATTTCCTATGCCGAGAGATTATCCGCCATTCGATCAATTGGATGATTAGGCCACAGTCTCCGATTCAAGTCTTTCGCAAAGGGGAACAAAATTTCCCCCCAACATCACTCCCTATACAATGCGGATCGTTCCATGTGGATCCTGGCCGCTGCTCTCCCTCCTCAGTGTGGGTGCCTCTCATCGACTAGGTTTTTAGCAGCCTTGACAAGAACATAACGGACACCGTAGCTTCACGGGGCCGCCTGCTGAAGTCACCGAGCAGAGAGAGGAAAACCCCTCCTCATGGGAGAGGCTCTCCAGACTCGGCACAATGACGCGAGCTTTCCTGAGGGCTCCGGCGGCATTTCTCCTCCATCTGGTAGGCCGCCCGCTAATTGGGTGTGTCCCTAATTTAAGCGAGTGGCTCCATCCGCTCCCGAATGTGGATGGTTTTACCAGGACTGACAAAAATGGACAGCCGGATGGTCTTATATCCGTCAAGTCTAATCTCTATTTCGTGTTTTCCCTGAGGAAGATAAAGTCTCTGAAAGTACCCGTCGAAGTCATCCACGACACCGGCGTGTCCCTCGTCCACATAAACTTGAATATCCTCACGGGATTCCTTCGGGTCTACTTCAATCCGAACGGCTCCTTCATTGGAGTATCCATAACCATACGGGCCGTAACCACCATAACCATACCCGAAACCATGCCCATATCCATGTCCGAAACCATGCCCGTATCCATAACCATGTCCGTAACCATGCCCATAATAGTGCTGCGCATGGGCCTCGGCCGGAAGTGATAGGGATATTGCAGCGGCCATTGCTCCCGCTAAAACCAGAGTCTTTATTGTGTTTCTCATCGCTGTGTTCCTCCTTGTTAGGCTATCGAGGTTCACCAATTGTAGTGACTCGACCGATTCGATTTGGAGCCCTGTTTGGGGGGCTCTGGCGGCCTGATGATTGCCACTATATTCTGCGAACCTCAACAATAGTGAGTGCGACTGGGGCGTGAAATATTACACTCGTGTGTCGGATAGTCGATGCAGGTGGTCCCTATAATGGAGCGTGGGTGGAAGAGGGAGAAAAGGAAGCCAGAACCCGAGAGAACACGTGGTGGGATTGCCACAAGGGGATCGTCATGCCATGGGTCGTGGATGTTCGGGCTGCGAAATATCCAATGACGATCGCCAGTTTTCCTGTTCCGAAGCCGCCCGAGTAGGCACCCTAGGGTTTGACTACCTACTTAAGCCGCGACGCTGGTCTTCTGCACCAGCGCGTTGAGTTTGCCGGCGAGTCCCTGCTTACGAACCACGCCGACCATACGGTCCACCACCCGGCCGTCCTTGAAAAAGAGGAGAGTTGGAATGGAACGAATGGCATATTGGGCGGCAAGGCCCGGGTTGACGTCTACGTCCAACTTGCCTACTTTGGC
>JADFGZ010000081.1 GCA_022567475.1 Acidobacteriota bacterium
CGGAGTCTTCAATCTGGCGGGCGGTATGCTGCAGTTGGGAAATCCACTCCTTCCTTTCCTGCTTGCGCCGGGAGAAGTGCGGCACATCAATCATCCGCCCCCCCAACAACGAAATGTCTTCCACCAAGCGCTCATACTCTTGTTCAATTTCCGCCAGTTCTTTCCGCGCGCCGGTGGCAATCTCCAGCCATCGCTGGAGTTGCGGCAGAAGCTTTTCCGCTTGCTCTAAATCAAAGAATTTATCCGTCATTGGCCTCGATTACGCCGACTCTTCGCGCCTCGCAGAAAAAGCCGGTTCCTCACACTGTACGATTCTTCCTTCTGGAAGTCTATGATGTCGCAACCCATTTCATCATCCGCCGTGCCGTTGTGCAACAAGAATTTCATCGAATGGACATTCCGAAAAGCCGCTGGGCTTTTTCCGCCGGAGTTGCTAGGCTGGTGCGGTTGCAATGCAAGCCTCCTGCACCGCACACAGGGAATCAACTGAAAACGGCTGGAACGACCCTGGCCTTAGCCTTGCAGCGGACAGGCCACACATCATGAGCAGTGCATCGGAATACCCAGAGGAATCCCCCAAGAAATACCAAGACACACGGCGCAACCTTCTGATGAAGGTGGCCTACGACGGGACAGATTTCAGCGGATGGCAAATCCAACCCCGGCAGGTCACCATCCAGGGCTTGCTGGTCTCCACTTTGGAGGAGATCTGCGGGGAGAAGATTACCGTATATGGAGCCGGGCGGACCGATGCGGGCGTGCATGCCGAAGAGCAGGCGGCGAACGTGAGGCTGGCCTCGCGAATTCCCTGCTCCAACCTGGTGAAGGCTTTGAACGACCATTTGCCGGGCAGCATCCGGATTCTCTCGATTCAGGAAGCGGCTGAAGATTTTCATGCGCGCTACGACGCCTGCTCGAAAACTTACCGCTACCGAATTTTCCGCGGGCGAATCTGCCCTCCCTGGCTTTGCCGGTACGTGTTTCACTTCCCGTATCCTCTCCAGGAGGAGGCCATGCAAGAGGCGGCAAAATATTTTGAGGGCACGCAGAACTTCCGTTCCTTTACGGCTGCGGACGGAAGCGAGCATCCCGACGAGTCCTCTTTCATCCGCACGGTATTCTCCTCCCAACTGCAACGGCAGGCGGACGAACTCGTCTACACCGTTGCAGGAAACGGTTTTCTGTATCACATGGTGCGGAATATCGTGGGGACCCTGCTGGAGGTGGGCAGTGGCCGAACTTCCCCGAAACAAATTCCTGAAATACTTTCCGCTTGCCACCGCACGGCGGCCGGGCCTACGGCTTCGGCGCGGGGCCTGCATTTGATTCGGGTCACTTACCAGGACGACCCCCCCTCCGATTCCAACCCTCTGGACAAGCAGCAGCTTCCCGGTAGAATAGAGTAGGTATTCGAATGATTGGCTGATGGAAACATCGAAAACCGCGTGTCCCCTTTGAGGAGGTAAACATAATCTCATGGCTGAGGCTTCTTCCACTCCGTCCACACCCAACCCGGTGAAGACCCGGATGCCCTATCAGCGCGCCTGCAATGAAAAGAATGCGAAGGGCAAGCTCTGCGCAGGCCATTTGAAACGGTGGTTTCAATTCGGCGAGGAGATCCAGCGCCAGTATGGCCGCGATGCTGAAATGTATCGCTGCGAGCATTGTCATACGCTGTATCTGCCCACTGCCGTTCCGGAAAGACGAACAGAAACGTTGCAATACTAGACCCCTAGAGAGAACCGCTAGAGACATCCGCGACAGGCTGAATTCATGTCCACTCCCCTCACACCTCCAGGCGCCACCCGCCGGCAGAGGATTTCCTCCTTGCAAGAAATCGAGGAGCTTCCCGGCTTGCAGAAAGTGGTCCGGTCTTTGCACGAGCAGCGAGAGTGGCTGGACCGGGTCCATATTGAACTCACGGAAATACCGGCCCCGACATTCCTGGAGACGGAACGGGCGAGCTACATGGCCGAACGGTTCCGGGAACTGGGGCTGGAGCGCGTGCGCGTCGATTCAGCGGGCAACCTGCTGGGGGAGCGGCCCGGCACGAGCAGCGGACTGATTGCCGTCACCGCTCATCTGGACACGGTGTCGCCTCCCGGCATGCCGATCGTGGTCAAGCGGGACAATGGCCGCTTTTGCGCGCCGGGCATCTCCGACAACGGAGCAGGCCTGGCAGCTTTGCTGGGAACCGCCGCCGCTGTTCAGCGCAGCCGGATCGAGACGGACCTTTCGCTCTTGTTTGTGGCCAATGTGGGTGAAGAAGGGGAAGGAAACCTGTGCGGCATGCGGCACCTGTTTGCTCAGCGGGAGCTTTCCGAGCATGTGCAGGGTGTGTTGGTGCTGGACGGAGCCAACATCAAGCATACGGCGATAGCTGGGCTGGGAAGCCGCCGGTTTTTGATTGCGATCACCGGACCGGGAGGACACAGTTGGAGCGACTTTGGCGCTGTAAATCCCATACACGCGCTGGCCCGGGCTGTTACGCAGTTGAATGAAATCGATCTGCCCTCCAACCCGCGAACCTCCCTCAACATCGGAGCGATCCAAGGCGGAACGACTGTGAACTCCATTCCGCAATCCGCATGGATGAAAGTGGACATCCGGTCGAGTGAGGCAGCGATGATTCAGCAGCTCTCGCTGGCCCTGGAATCGGCCATCCAGGCGGGAGTGGAAAAGGAGAACCAACGCGGCTCGGGCCGTTTGGAGGCAACCATAACACCGATTGGCGACCGTCCAGTGGCGGAGATGCCCCCTTCCGCCCGCATCCTGGAAGTGATCCGGGAAGTGGACCAGAGTCTGGGAATCCAGAGCAGGTTGGAATGCTCCTCGACCGACGCCAACATTCCACTGTCACTCGGCATCGAGGCCATCGCAACCGGCGGGGGAGGATCGGGCGGGGGCGCGCATACCCCGGACGAATGGTATCACCCGCAAGGGCGCGAGCTGGGCTTGCAGCGGATATTGCTGATCGTGCTGAGACTTGCAGGGGTGTTCGATGAAGCGGAAGCTTAAGGCGGCCCTCTCGATTGCCTCGGTCACGAATCTTGCTTTTTTTTCAAAACAAAAATACAGTAGTGGGTCTCCATTTCAGAATCAAATTGCACGATTGAGGCATTTCTAATTGAAACGAGCAAAAATTACCGCCCTGGGCTGCTACACCCCTCCCAAAATACTCACCAACGCCGACCTGGAAAAAATGGTTAACACTTCCGACACATGGATTCAGGAGCGAACCGGCATCCGGGAGCGGCACATCGTCGACAAGGGAATAGCCACTTCCGACCTTGCGTTTGAGGCTTGCAAAAAGGTGCTGGCCCAGCGAGGGATGAGCCCTACGGACATTGAGACGATCATCGTGGCGACCGTCACTCCGGATACGTTTTTTCCTGCGACAGCCTGTATCCTGCAGGACAAACTCGGGGCCCGCGGGGCTTGGGGTTTTGATCTTTCGGCTGCCTGCTCCGGTTTCCTCTATGCTTTGACGACAGGGTCGCAATTGATCGCGAGCGGCGCTCAGAAAAACGTGCTGGTGGTCGGAGCCGACGTGATGTCCAGCATCATCAATTATGAGGACCGCGCCACCTGTGTCATCTTTGGAGACGGCGCCGGCGCAGTTCTTTTGGAGCCAGCTGAATCGGAGGAGGAAGGCATCCTCGACTACCTCAATGAAATTGACGGCTCCGGAGGCCAATATTTGCAAATGCCGGCGGGAGGCAGCCGGATGCCTTCCACCGAAGAGACCGTGAAGAAAAAATTGCATTATGTCCACCAGGACGGGTCGCAGGTCTTCAAATACGCCATACGAAAGATGTCGGAGGCGTGCAAAACGATCCTGGAGCGAAACTCTCTGTCCGTCTCCGACCTGGATCTCTTTATTTCTCACCAGGCCAACCGGCGCATCATCGAGGCCGCTGCTAACCGGCTGGGGCTGGACCCGGATAAAGTTCTCATCAACATTGACCGCTACGGAAACACAACGGCCGCTACCATCCCCCTAGCCACTGCGGATGCCATCCAGCAGGGAAAGCTGAAAAAGGGGGGCCTTGTCCTTTACGCGGCAGCGGGCGCCGGTTACACGGTGGGTACAACGTTGCTGCGTTGGGCCTTTTGAGCCCCGTCCGGCAATTTTTATAATCCGATGCAGTGTGGAATTATCGGCCTGCCTCAGGCCGGGAAGACAACCCTTTTCCGAATGCTGACGCGCCTCCCTGCCCGGGAGTCGCACAGCCACGCCGGGGCGCAACATATCGGCGTTGTGCACGTGCTCGATGATCGTTTGGACCGCCTTGCGAAGCTTTTCACCCCATTGAAAACGACTTATGCCACGATGGAATGCGTCGACGTCGCCGCCATTGGGAAGGACACTTTGAAGGAGAGCACCTACCTGGGCAACCTTCGCAATATGGATGCGCTGGCCCACGTAGTCCGCCTCTTTCCAGATGAGTCGGTCCCGCACCTCAAAGGCAGCATCGACCCGCAACGCGATATTTCCAGCGTGGAGCTGGACTTGATCCTGGCGGATTTAGGGGTAATTGAAAACCGTTTGACCAAGCTCGAAAAGGAACGCAAGAAGATTAAAAATCCTGAGTTTGAAAAGGAAACGGCATTGCTCGAAAGAGCCCAGAAGTGGCTGGAGACGGAAAAACCCTTGCGGGAAGTGGAATGGGACGAGGAAGAAAAGAAGCGGTTGCGAGGTTTCCTGTTCTTGTCGGAAAAGCCCATGCTCCTGGTGCTGAATGTGGGAGAGGAAGCTGTGGGCAAGATGGCCGAGGTCCTGCAGTCAATTGGTTTAGACCAATTGGGCCAGCATCCCAACAGCAGGGCCATGGTGGTTTCGGCAAAGGTGGAAGCGGAACTGGCGGAGATGTCTGACGCGGAAGCAGAGGAGTTCAGGAAAAGCTACGGCCTGCGGGAGTCCGGGCTCGAACGCCTGACTCGCACCATCAATGAGCTGCTGGGCCGGATTGCCTTCTTCACGCTGGGTGAAAAGGAATGCCGGGCCTGGAGCGTTGCGAAGAATACTTCCGCACAGCAAGCGGCGGGCGCAATCCACACGGATATGGTGAAACACTTTATCCGGGCCGAAGTCATCCCCTGGGACACGCTTCTGGAGCAGGGCGGCTTCCCTGCCGCCCGGCAGGCAGGCCTCGTCCGGCTGGAAGGAAAAGGTTACATCGTTCAGGATGGGGAGATCGTCCACATCCGCCACAGTGGATGAGCGAGAAACCACTGCCGCGCATACCCGCTTCGTACCGCGCGCACCCGCTTCCTGCCGATGGTGACTTGCTCCGCTTCGCAATTTCACGACCTCGTAATTTCACAACTTTGCAATTTTGCAACTACCGTAACGATTGAACGGCCATGCAGATTCAATGGACAGGGCTGCTGCTGGGCTTAGTAGCCGCTGCCGCCAACCTTTGCGGCGGCTTTATCGTAGTGCGCCGCCCCTGGCATCCTCTTTATCTGAGGTATTTTATCGCCCTGGGTTCCGGCTTTATGCTGGCCGCTTCCTTGCTGGAGATGCTGCCGGAAAGTTATGAGTTGCTCGGCAGCCAAACGGCGGTCTGGCTGCTCGCCGGATACCTGCTCATTCATTTCGTTGAACACACCCTCACCGCACACTTTCATTTCGGCGAAGAGACCCACGCGGAAGAAGTCTCCAGTTCCCACCGCAGTGATACGGTGCTGATCGGGCTGATGATCCATACATTTATGGATGGAGTATCCATCGCAACCGGCTTTCTCATATCGGATTGGCTTGGGTGGGTAATTTTCCTGGCCGTCTTTATGCATAAAATGCCCGAGGGGTTTGCTGTCAGCTCCGTGATGCTCGCATCGGGCAAAAGTCCCCGGACGGCTTTGCTGGCCTCGCTGTATTTGGGATTGGCCACGCTGGCGGGTGTGCTGGCAATGTCCCCGCTGAGCCACTACGTGGCTTATACCCTGCCGATCTCCGCCGGCGTGACTCTCTATGTGGCAGCCAGCGATCTGATTCCGGAAGTGAACCGGGAGCCTGGCATTCGCATGGCCGTGGTGGTGTTTGCGGGAATATTACTTCTGTATTGTCTAAAAATGCTGTCTCCTAACTAAAACCGCTTCGATTCAATCAACCGGAGCCTCCGGTTGGCGGGAAGCGTCCTCAGTCCCTGTGCTATGCTTGCACTCTGATTGCAGAGTCGGCTAACAGCAAAATAATTAGCATCCTTGTCTGGCACTGCCCCATCTTTTCCTGTTTACCGGGCAGTTCCCCGGGTTTGGCCGTGCAGTCCGGGCATCGGCCGCCTTTGCGCTGGATTACGGCACTGAAATATGCTTTTGCGATTTCTACTTTCTCTCTGCCTTGCCCTCTCCGCTGCCGGATTTCTTGCGGGCCGGCTGCAGGCTCAAGAGAGGGTGCAGCAATATCTTGTGAAGTTGCGGGACGCCCCCGTCATTCGGCATCTCCACAGCCAGCCGAACGCCTCGAAACTGCGGCACGCCCTGCGGCATGACCTGCGGGCTCCGGCTGCCACGCAATACCGATCCCGCCTTCGCGCCAAGCAGGCGGCTCTCAAGCGGCTGATCGAGAACCTGCCGGACGCAACGGTGCAAGCACAGATGGACACCGTGTTCAATGGGATGGCGGTCACTTTGCGGCCGCAAGACGTGCCCGCCGTAATGCAATTTGCCGAGGTCGAAGAGGTCATTCCCTCGATCCGCTATTACAAGGCGCTAGATACTGCATTGCCTCTCGCCGGCGTTCCGCAAGCATGGATGGACCCCAGCGTGGGCGGAGAAGGCAACGCCGGGAAGGGTGTAAAAATCGCCATCATTGATACGGGAATCGACACGAGCCACCCGATGTTCCAGGACCCATCGTTGGCGCCGCCGGACAGCTTCCCTCGTTTTACTCCCGCCAGCGCAGACTGTCCCGGTTCCGATGAGGATTACACCAACTCCAAGGTGATTGTTGCCCGGAATTACGTCAGTCTTTTGGGCACACCCGACCCAAACTGCGACGCCGAGGACCGGGACGGGCACGGGACATTTGTTGCGGCAATTGCTGCCGGCAACCGCGTTACAGGCCCCTCGGCCAGTATCGCCGGGGTTGCTCCCAGAGCTTTCCTGGGAAGCTACAAGGTGTTCGGAACGCCAGGCTTCAATGATACGGCCAGCCTGGGAGCCATCGTCAAAGCAGTGGAAGATGCTGTCAACGACGGCATGGACATTATCAACATGAGCCTGGGAAGCACCTCCAGCGCCCTGCCCTCCAACGATACTCTTTCGCAATCCGTCGCCACCGCCGTCCTGGATGGCGTGACGGTGGTGACCGCTGCGGGTAACCAAGGACCGGGCACAGGAACCATCGGCAGTCCTGGCATCTCCCCGGACGTGATCACCGTGGGGGCAACGACAAATTCTCGCACCTTTGCAAATCCTCTCCGCATTGCCGCTCCTGGCGGGGTACCGTTGGAGCTGGAACAGATTGCCGCATTGCCGGGCAACGGCCCGCCCCTCGCAGCCACAGTGGGACCCGCCCCCCTGCTAGACGTGGCATCGGTGTCGCCTTCCGACAAAGCATGCTCCCAGTTCCCTTCGGATTCACTGGCTGGCGCGTTGGTATTGATTTCCAGAGGAAACTGTAATTTCTCCGAGAAGATTTTGAATGCCTACCTGGCCGGCGCCATCGGCGTGGTTATTTTCAATAATCAGTTGAATCAACCTCCCATCGCCATGGACGTCCAGAACATTACCCAAATACCGGCGGTCATGATCGGAAACATCGACGGCCTGAGCCTGAAACAGTTCCTCAGCACAGCCGGTCCGGACGTAACGGCCTCCATCGGGGCCGTGCAAGAAGCAATTCCGGCGACGCCCAACCGGATGTCCATTTTTTCCTCCAATGGACCCAGCACCGATTTCGGCATCAAGCCGGACATGGTAGCGCCGGGAGTAGATTTATACAGCGCTACCCAGAGGAACTTTCCCGACGGTGAGCAATATAATCCCGCCGGTTTTGACATCTCGAGCGGCACCAGCTTCGCGACTCCCATGGTTGCAGGTGCGGCGGCATTGGTGAAACAAGCAAATCCTGCCTTCACACCTGCTCAAATCAAGTCGGCGCTGGTCAACACGGCAGGCAAAGAGGTCTCATCGTTCGACGGAGGGCCTGCCGGTCTTCTCAGCCGGGGAAATGGACTGCTCGACGCGGGAGCAGCGCTCGGCACGGTGGCCACCGTTTCCCCCGTCTCCCTCAGCTTTGGCGCGCAGACTCCGGGAACCATCCTGTCCACTACCGCAAACCTCGCGGTCACCAATGTGAGCGCCGCCGCAGAAACTTTCACCATCACCTCGACGCCGGCCGCAGGCAGCGAGTCCCTGACGCTTTCCGCCTCTCCGGCGGGCTTTACGCTGGTCGCGGGAGAAACCTCCACCATAACCGTCACTGCCATCTCGTCGGAACCGCTCGACGGAACGGTGCAAGGATTCCTGACCCTCTCCGGCGAAAATTCCGGGAAAACTATTACTGTCCCCTACTGGGGCACTTTTTTACAGCCCCGCGTGAATTCCTCCGGAGTAATCAATGCCGCTAGTTTCAGCTCAGGATCGCCGCTGGTCTCCGCCGGAAGTCTGATTACGATCTTCGGGACACAGATGGCCGACACTACGGCCGTCGCCCAGACCGTTCCATTGCCACTATCCTTGGGAGGTGTCACGGTGACTTTCGGCGGCAACCAAGCGCCTCTTCTGTTCGTCTCGCCCAACCAGATCAACGCCCAAGTCCCCGTTGAGCTGGCTGGCAGCACTTCGGCCCAATTGGTGGTGGAAATTAACGGTCTGTCGAGCGTGCCCGAATTCGTTCTGCTCTCCCCCGCCGCGCCGGGCATCTTTACCCTCGATCAGAGCGGCGGGGGAAGGGGCGCGATCCTGCACGCCTCCGACGCTTCTCTGGTAACACCCGCGCAACCAGCCCGCCCGGGAGAATTCCTGGAACTGTTTGCCACCGGCCTCGGAACCACTTCGCCCCCTGTGGATACCGGGATACCCGCATCCAGCAATCCCCTTTCGCGCACTCAAACCACGCCTTTTGTGACCATAGGAGGAATCTCCGCTCCGGTCACCTTTTCCGGCTTGGCCCCTACTTTTGTGGGGCTTTACCAGGTAAACATTCAGGTGCCATTCGGAGTTTCTGCCGGAGAGCACGATCTGGTTTTAAGCAGCAACGGGGTGAACAGCAATCCGGTCACGATCGCCATCGGCGAATAAGAAACCTCTGTTTCCTGCTGATCGCCGCTATGCGCTACTATGCGCCACAATGCCAAGACCCATGCGAACGCGCCTGCCGAATCTTCAGCACCTGCAGTTTGACACCCCTGGGTTGAAGTAGATAAACTAAAATAGCAACTGTTTTTTCTGTGAGGGTTCATGGCGCTTCCTAGAGAGTTTGTGACTTATTTATCTGCCGAGATGGCTGTTCGGATGGAGAAGTCCGGCAAAGTCAAGCTCCACAACAAGGAGCGGGTGACAGAGAAGATCAACCAGGTAATTCTTGATGAATTTGCCAAGGAAGAGCGCTTGAACCAGGAGGTCCGGGATTACTTGGAAAAATACAGCGAAGAGATGCGCCGGACGGCAGTCTCCTACCAGGAGATGTACAAGCTCGTAAAAAAAGAACTCATGAAGAAATACCAGTTCGTTCCTATCAGCGGGCGCGACAAGGACGGCGGCAAGATCTCCCGCGACAAGGTGATCGAACTCTCACACATTCTCCTCAAAAACCTGGCGAACATGACCCTGCAGATCGAGATGCTGGAGGAAAAGAACGAGGTCCGGCTGGAGATTGTCCGGCAGATCCAGGAACTGCTGAAAGCAGAGGACCAAGTGGACAACAGCGCCCGCCAGAAAATACTTTCACAGAAACGGGATATTTTAGAGGGTAGCGCCGAGTGGGACATCCTCTTTCGGAAATACTATTCCGAAGAGATGCGCAAGCACGGAGTTACCTGACACCGGGCTACCGAACACGAGGTTGCCTCACATGGGGTTGCCTCACAAAGGAGTTGCCCAACCATGCGGGGCGCTGCTGCAGGCCTGCTAGCGTCTTCGCAGAGTAGGCCGCGCGTCCTCGTCTTCCTCCGAGCCTTCCCGCCCGGAAGCGTCTTCCGCCGCTTGTGGAGCCCTCTTTCGCGACCTGCGCAAGGTCGGACGTCCATCCTCGGCTGCGTCATCCACGCGGCCACGGTCGTGCAGGACCCGGAGGCGCGCCATTACTTTCTCGTATTCCGAAGTTGTCACCACATATTCAGGCCGGGGCGGAAGAATTTCGCTGATCTCTTTCTGTGCAGCGATAATGCGGTCCGGCGTTAAAGGATGCGTGGAAAAGGCTTTGGCCAGCGTTCCAGGCCTTGTCTTTTCCCTGGCTTGAATTTTCTCGAAAAATTCAACAAACCCCTGAGGATCGTAGCCTGTCTTGTAGTGATACTGCAATCCGAGGAAATCGGCTTCGCGCTCTGCACCCCGGCCAAATTGCAGGAATTTCATCGGGATCAGCAGCCCCGCCGCCGAGCGCACTCCAAACCCGATAGGTCCGCCGAGAAAAATCAGGGGGATAGTCAGCCAGTTCGTCAGTTCCGCCTTGCTGGCATTGCGTGTCCCGTGTCGCGCGGCAACGTGGGCGATTTCATGGGCCATTACACCGGCCAACTCGGCCTCCGTTTCCGTGGCCAGGATCAACCCCGAATTGACAAAGAAGAATCCTCCCGGCAGCGCGAACGCGTTGATCTCATCGGAGTCGATGACTTTGATGGTGAACGGCACCCGTGCATCCGAGTTGCGAACCAGGTTTTGGCCTACACGGTTCACGTACTCCGTCACAACCGGGTCTTGCACCAGTCTGGACTGCTGCTCCACCTGCTGAGCCAGAGACTTGCCCAGGGCGATCTCCTTCTCGAGCGAATAAAAATTCATCCCCTTGCCTACGTCCCGGTTTCCGATCGCCTCAACGTCTTCTTTAGGTTTCTTCTTCTTGTCGTTGTCGGCCGCCGCCATCGGGGAAACGCCAATCCCGATCAACAACAACACAAGCAGAAGTTCCTTCACTCTTTGCTTTTTCATCACGCGACTCCTCGCCCGGCTGCTCCTGGCTATCGGGATTATTGTAACCCAATTCCTGCAACCGGGAGCCTGGTTATTGCTCCCTATATATTAAACTCACTGGGGCTCAGGAAGTTGCAAAAATATTGTGCTCCTGGGAGGCACCCCCTTCCCTGGACTGCTTCCCGTTTGCTCCTGCCCTGTAAATTAGAGGCGGCCAGCGGGAATTTGGATGCCCCATAATTTCCCAAGCGAGATTTTTGTGTATCGAAGGAAACGAGGGGGACTGCCCAGGAGCGGGTGCATTTGCTGCTCAACTGTAGTAAAGTAGTCGATGGAAAAAGTCATCCAGACTGCCGGGAGGGAACATTGGCTTCGCAGAAAATCTTGCTGGGGCAGGTATGGAAAAAAGACGGCACCGATGAAACCTACCTCATCACAAAGATTTACAGCGAAGTTTTTACCACCTATGCAGTCCTGCTAAAAATTGGCGGGGAGGAGCGGCTGCGGATCAAAGTTCAAAAATCAGGCGACACTAGGTTGTTGCCCGGGTTTACCAACACGCAGGATACGCAGACCATCTAGCTGCCTGCCTCCATGATTGCATCGATTCTTACCCTCCTCAGTTCCTTTATCATTTCTGTCATTTCCGCCATGGGCTACCCCGGAATCGTGTTGCTGATGGCCATTGAGAGCGCCTGCACTCCCCTGCCCTCCGAGGTGATCCTTCCCTTTGCCGGATACCTGGCGTCGACCGGGCGTTTCAATCTCTGGTGGGTAGCCACGATGGGAGCCTTGGGATGCAACCTTGGCTCCATTGTCGCCTACTATGCGGGAGCGCGCGGAGGGCGTCCCCTGCTACTGCGCTATGGGAAGTACTTTCTGATCTCCCGCCGGGAGATCGAGTGGGCCGACCGGTGGTTTGAAAAATACGGCGAATGGACGGTCTTCCTCAGCCGCCTGCTGCCGGTAATCCGGACTTTCATTTCCTTCCCGGCCGGCGTGGTCCGAATGAACTTCTGGAAGTTCAACATATATACCTTCCTGGGGTCCTTCCCTTGGTGCCTGGGGCTGGCCTACGCCGGCTACAAAATGGGCGAACACTGGCCGACGCTGCGGGTGTACTTCCACCGGTTCGATTATCTTATCGGAGTGCTGCTGGTATTGGGAGTTGTCGCCTATATCTGGTTGCACAGGAAGCAACGCACTCGGGAAAAAGACGAAAACGCGCCTGCCGGTTAAGTCCGGAAAGACGGCAAGTCCCGCCCTGCGCGTCCGGGCATTTTCCCAAACTATCCTGTCTGTCCGGCTTTTCGTCCAGCCTGCAACCGCTTGAGAAACTGGCGGGAATCGATCCGGTATTTGAACGCTTTTTTCCCGTGGATAAAGACGACGGGCACTTCCTCGTTGTAGCGCTGCCGCAACTCCGCGTCCTGGTCGATATCGACTTCCCGGCACTGGAAGGGGATTTGTTTTTGCAACTCGCGCAGTTGTTGCTTGGCCTGGTCGCAGAGGCAGCACTGCGACCGCGTGTATAACAAAACTTCTGCGGCCGATGGGTCCACTACACTCCTGCGGAAGCGCGTTCAGGACGGCCACTGCGCGCCCAAAGCATCAAAGGGACGCCTGCCAGAAAGCCGCCGAGATGTGCAAACCATGCTACGCCTCCCCCCAATTGGCCCTCCGGCCCCAGTGAGATCATCCCATTGAAAATCTGTAAGGCGAACCAGCCGATAAGGAATAGGAAGGCGGGAATCTCGACGGTGGTTATAAAAAAGAAAAGGAATAGCAGGGTCAGCACCTTGGCGCGGGGATAGGTAATGAGGTAGGCACCCAGCACTCCGGCAATGGCTCCGCTTGCGCCCACAGTTGGGACGGTCGAGGCGGAGTCGGAAACCAGGTGGGCCAGTGAGCCCGCCAGTCCGCAGCCCAAATACAGCAACACATACCGAATATGCCCGACTCGGTCTTCGATATTGTCCCCGAATATCCAGAGAAACCACATATTGCCGATCAGATGCATCCACCCGCCATGCAGGAACATGGAGGTAATAAACGGCAACAGGGCCTGCGAGACCGTCACCTGCTCCCCCGCAAAAAACGCCACTGTGCGGGCGGGAATCAACGCAAAGGTTTCAATCATCAGGCTGGAGTCATCTACACCGAAGGTCAATCTCCGAAAAAAGACTAGGCAGTTGATCACAATCAGCGCGATGGTCACCACCGGCACGGTGTTGCGTGGATTGTTATCTCGGAGAGGAAAAAACATGCCGATTCAACTTTTCCAGAAAGCATTTACGGGAACACTGGGCTGTCCCCTGCCTGCCTTACTGTAGCCGCAGAGAATCAGAAATGCAATGCAAGTATATTCGGCCTGAGCGCTGCGGATGCCAGCGGATTCGCTTATAATGATTCCTGATCGAATGCTCCCGCGCCGGGCGAGTTTGACGCGCGGCCAACTTGGGCCGGATTGAGTTCCCTTCCTGCGGCTGGAGGGAAGGCGGACGCTGAATGAGGTGATCCATGCTGCTGGGTGCTGAACGAAAAGCCCGTATTCGCCAACGTCTTGAACCTATCCTGAAGGAGTACAACCCCGAACTCCAATTTGTGGCGGTGTTTGTAGATTCAAGCCGCCAATTCCTGGGGGTGGTGGCCCAACTTGTCGAACGGCCTCTGATCCTGAAATTCCAGTGGGTTGCTTTTGTCAGCAACTCCGACACCTCCTTGCGGGCGGAGGTCTTCGCGCAGCTTAAGCAGAAGCTGAGCGCGAACTAGCCTCCACGCCTCCGGTTGCGCTGTACCACGCCATTGCTGTTCGTTCCATTGTTTTTCGATTCTCTCGAGAGCTGCTCGGGGATACAATGAAACTTGCGCGCAAGTCGCATTTCCCTGGCGAGCAAACTCAAAGAAACTGCGGCGCCCGAATGACTTCTGTCCAGGATCCGATTGACCGCTATTTTGAGCTTTCTCTGTTTTTCCTGTTGACCGTGGGCTTCTTGACCCTCTCGGGCACGGGGAAAATGGATTTTTTCACCGTGTCGATCATGGGGACGGCTCTTGCCCTCCGTGCTGTCCTGCTTTGGCGGCAAAGCAGCTTCCGGCTGTCACCGCAGTTTGTCTCCCGAGTTACCGCCGTCTACATTCCATTCTATTTTTTTGATTTCTGGTTCCTGCTTGGCGCGCTCGACAGCGTTCTGGAGCGTTTGCTGCTGGCCACAATACACCTCATCTTTTTCGCCGCCGTACTCAAGATGTTCTCCGCGAGCCTCCCCAGGGATTACGTTTACCTGGCCGTGCTGGCATTTGCGCAGATGCTGGCCGCCGCTACTCTCACCGTCCAAACATCGTTTTTGTTTTTCTTCGGGCTTTTTCTTCTGCTGGCCATCTCCACCTTCACAAGTTTCGAAATCAAACGAGCCCGCGACCGCGCCGCCAGTGCAGGCGCTTCCACGGCCCATCTCCAGCCGGGGAGCCGCTTCGCGTCGTCACTTGGAGGCACAGCGGTCGTTATCTGCTGCGGAACCGTTGTATTGGCGACCTTTTTGTTCTTCATAATTCCACGGTGGAGCGGCGGTTATCTCGGTTCGCTGGCGCGCCGCAGTGAT
>JADFGZ010000082.1 GCA_022567475.1 Acidobacteriota bacterium
ATGTCTCCTGCGGTGTACATCCTGCAAGTGCTGAATGAGTCCGATGGTGGTTGTAGTAGTCCTGGAAATCGAGCAGCTTGTTCTCCAGATCTGCCGTCGTCCAGAACAACATGCGATCCAAATACTCCCGTCGAATCGTGCCGATCAGCCGTTCCACGAAAGGATGGGACAGCGGAACATAGGGGACGGTCTTGATTTCGGTCACCTCCAGTATCCGCAGATTGGCTTGCCATTGCCCAAACCGATAAAGTGGATCATGGTCGGAGCTGAGGTACTTGGGCATCCAGAGTTGCCATCGAATGGCGCGGTTGAACATCCGGCAAAGTGCGACACCGTCGACGGTTCCGGCATGGACGCCGAACCCCATGATCCGGCGGGTGTATGGATCCATGACGAGGACCGACTCCGCCACCACGGAACGCCTGCCGCCCGGACCCAAGAGTCGGGAGAGCGTTGCGATGACATGGACGAAAAGGAGGACGAGATCGCGCATCTCAGCATCGTAACAAACCTGGAATCGCCTGGGGTTGTGCTACGAATGAACAATTCGCCAGGGACAGGACCATCCCATACCTGTTCCTCATATGCGCGATATTGGCTGCCTTCCTGGTGGTGATGTTCCTGATTGCGGTGGGAGTTTTGGGGAAGCCAGCGAGTGCGGCGATGAACGAAAGGCTGCCATGTGTAGAGGGCAGGGTGTATTCTATCAACTGCCGGAGAACCAAAAAGTTGATTTCGCCTCGATGGGATTTGGAGATAGAATAACCTTATGAAGCGATGGATTCTGCCGTTCGCAGTCGGATTCGCAATCTCAGTGATGGCGACCCATGCACATCATTCGATTTCAGCCGTTTACGACGGTAGCCGACAAGTGAACATCGAGGGTATCGTCAAGGTGTTCCAGTTTGTCAATCCACATCCGTTCGTCACGATCGACGTCAAACATGACAGCGGCAGCGAGCAACAGTGGCGGCTCGATATGGACAACCTCTCGGAGCTTGCCGAAATCGGCATGACCAGCCAAACCTTGCAGCCGGGCGATCGAATCGTCGTCACCGGCAACCCCGCCCGCAACAAATCGCAGAGCCTCTACATCCGCAGACTCGATCGTCCCGCGGACGGTTTCCGATACGAGCAGGTCGGTAGCAGCCCACGGATTAGCACTCCGCGTTAAGCGCGCGAGAGTTGCGGCGGCGATTGTGAAATTATCCTGGAATTTTTTTCAGGGAAATACAACCCTTCGCCAAGATAAAAACCCGCCAGAAACTCCCCCGCCTTTCTCTCAGCCCGTATTTCGATTTCAGCACACAGCGCAGCTGCGGCGGGTGTCTGCGCCAGGCGAGGTGGAACCCTAACGCTTCTTTGGGGAATTGGACGAGAGCAAGTTCATCAACAGCCCCTATTGTCAGTGTCTTCGGTTTTCACCAGGAGGGACGTTACCGGCAGGTCGTGGCGGGACGGTACACCTGGAGAAGGTTGCTGCGACCTCTCCCGCCCCGGCCTGTTGCTCCGCCCGGCAGGTAAATCAGGCCATTCAAAAAGCCACCCCCAGTCACCCCATGCACCGGAATGGGCATAGCCGGAAGTTGCGTCCAGGAATTCGTCACCGGGTTGTAAACGTCGTGGTTGGAAAACATTCCGCTGGGGTCGTTCCGGTTTCCTTCCCCGCCGAAAATGTGTAGGCAGCCGTTGGCCACAATCCCATTGATTCCACCGCGAGGGATGGGCATTCGCGCACCCTCCGACCATTGATTGGTCTCTGGGTCGAAGATTTCCAGGATGTCCGTGACATCGCTTGTGGAACCGGGTCCGAAGCGGCCCCCTGCGACGTAAACCTTTCCATTTATCGCGGCTACCGCCAGGTGGTTCCGCTGCGTGGGAAGGTCGGGGAGTCGGCCCCAGGTATTGGCTACGGGGTCGTACACGGCGAAATCATGGCCCCGTGGCGGGCGTCCACCCGCTACGTAGATTTTTCCGTTCACCACTGCCGTTGCGCCCGCACTCCGCGCCAGCGACATGGGAGCACGTTCGGTTAACTGCTCCGTGGCAGGGTTGAACTCGTACACTGTATCCACGAACGGGCTGTCCCCTTGCGTGGCCGTCTGGCCACCGAAAACGTACAGCTTTCCGTTCATTGTGGCTGCCATGTTGTGATTGACGGCCACGGGCAGGGGGGTGGTGTGCGTCCAGCTATCATTTGCGGAATCGTAGACTAGGATCGTCGCCACGGTCCCCCGATCGTTTGTATTGCCCGCAATCACGTAAATCTTGCCATCCAGTTCAGCCACGGCATGCTCTGAAAATGGTTCGAGCAACGGGGTGCGCATTCCCCACCGTCCAAGCTGGGCCTGGGGCTGGCTGTAGACGGGAAGGGTGGCAATAATTGCAGCGGACAGCAGCAATACAACCCGATACATATGCCGTTCTCTCCTGTAATGATTGCGTTCCAACATCCCAGGCCGCAACCGGATTATCCTTGCCGCGCACCGGAAGCAGGACTTGGTGCTGGATCGATTCCGTGATGCTCCCAGCCTAGGCGGAGGGCAACTGGGTGCCCTTTCATGGTTGGCTAGTACATTACCGATGTTGGGGTGAGAGGTCAAGCTGAGGAGATAGGCTCTCCAATAATCAGTTTCCCTTGGGCGCCCGATGCTTCAGCTCTTCAAACCAGTTCCGTTTTCCCATTTGCCATCCCCACTTCTTTCTACCGCAGCAGAGTCACAATCTGCTCCGGCTTGTACCTCTTCATTGTCATGAGCGGAATTTCTCCTCAGACGGATTCTCCCTCATTCCATCTGATACAGAAAACCCCGGTCAGGTCACATCTACTGGAAAATTGACTTCGGGAGCATGGCATGGATTCCTTTGGTTCCATCCACGAGTTGCGTTACGCGGAGATCAACCGCCAGCGAGCAGAGCATGTAGGCTTCATCGCGTGACATTCCCTTTTCCGTGACTAGGAAATTGATCATCTCCAGCGTGGCCAAACGGGCGGCTTCATCGAGATCGGGGTGCAGGCCCATGGCGATGAAATGTGTTGGCGTTTCCGCGCGCGGCCAGAGGAGCCGCTTTCCCTTGCGAAGGAAAATTTCGACCGTGCCGCGCAGCGAAGTCTCCAGAGCGCTGCCGGCCACTTCCCCGTCGCCCTGCAGCGCGTGACCGTCTCCCATGGAAAGCAAAGCGCCGGGCACATGGACGGGCAGATACAAGGTGGACCCGGCAATTAATTCCTTATTGTCGAGATTGCCGGTGTGCGGCCCGGGAGGACTGCTCGAAATGCGTCTTCGCGCCGGAGCCACGCCGATCGAACCAAAGAAAGGCGCCAGTCGCAAGACGACTCCGGGACTGAACTCCGCCGTCCCCGTCGCTGGATCAAAACGGACCAGCCGGATTCCGGCATACGGAAACGCATCCGGCAGCGTGCCTCCGCCCGCAGAGAAACTCACCCTGCCGAAAGGATGAAGAAATTCAAATCCAAGAATCCGCACTTCCAGCAGGTCTCCGGGTTCCGCCCCTTCGACGTAAATGGGACCGGTAAGAGGATGTGCGCCCGGGCCGCGCTCCGTGATGGCGTTTTCCACTTCCCGGAGGTTGTTCGGAATTTCCTCCTCCGAGGCCCCGGCTTCGATCAGCCGGGCCACGCCACTCGCCGTCAGCGTCTCGATCCGGACGGTGTCTCCGGACGCGATCCGCAGAACCGGCTTGATGCGCGCGTCGTAATAACCCCAATGGACGTTGCCGGGTGTGAGCTTTAGCTCATGCGTCTCCGCTGTGGCGGGAATCGCCGACGCCAGAACCGCGCCGGAAATAGCCAATCGAACGAGCCAGTTCATATGTTCAGCTCCATTTCGCAGAAGTGTCCCAATGTCATTCCCGAAACCTCAATCTCTAATTTGCATCCTGTCCGCTCGCGCCATGGCGGAGAGGACCTCGTAAGCACCAAGTTGTGTGCCGGATTTCAAGCTCATCGGATCCCCGTCGGCACCCGGCGCTACACCTTCCTGAGACCTCACTGCGTGAATCGGCGAACCTGAATCTCATCCCCCACCTCGATCGTCATCAAGTCCTCTCCCACCTCAAGGGGGCCATTGTAGGTTTTTCGCGTACCGGCAATCAGATCTTTGGCTGGAGCATCGGGAGGAATAATGTGCGAATACAAGGCCAATCTTGGCTTTACACGCGTGAAAATCTCTCCCGCTTCCTCCGGTGTCGTATGAGACATCCCCCTTCCGCCGGGACCGGGTCCTGCAAGTCGCACTTCGTGGATCAGCAAATCGACTCCCTGGGAGAACCGAATCAGATTTTCCGAGGGGCCGGTATCTCCCGAGAGCACCACAGACCGCCCTCCATAGTCGACCCGGTAGCCGAACGCTGGCTTTGTCCGACCATGCTCCACCTCGAAAGCTGTCACTTTTACACCGCCGTGCTCGTACACCACCCCCTCCTCGATATCGCGGACGAGAATGACCACGCCTTCCAGCGAGCGTGTGCCCCCAGAGAGTCGAATTCGAATATCGGCCTTGTAGGCCTGATCGAGGTGCAGCATCATTTCTTCCGTCCCTCTCGGGCCGAACACTTGAAACGGAATTTCTCGTCCTCGCATCCACCCCGTTAACCAAAGATCCGGAATGCCCACCACATGATCCGAATGCATGTGCGTGAGAAACAATGGGTTCGCATCTCCCACTGGAATCCCCATCTGGGCGAGGCGTATTGTCGCGCCGCGGCCACTATCAAACAGCATCTTCTCTCCGCCTGCTTCTACCAGGATGCTTGCTCCGAACCGATCGATCCTGGGCTGGGGGTTGCCTGTGCCCAGCAAATACACCTTCAGGCTTTGTGCCTGCGCGGGCGTGACAAGGGTGTATCCGCTGAGGAGCAACAAACCGAGGGTCAGCGAAAGGAGGGTGCATCGACGCGATCTACCCATAAGCGCAGGCTTGTAGTTCATCAGTCTCCTGTCGGCACCCGCTGCTTCAGCTCTTCAAACCAGTTCAGCACGACGTTAAATTGTACGGCGACCCTAAACGGCTCTTGAGCCTTGGTCATTTAGCTTAGGTTTCGATCGTTTATTGTTTTTCCGGCAAAGCAAAAACATAAATCGCATTGTGGCCGCGTGGTGGCTTGATTTCGGGGACCAACCGCAGGGGCGTACGAGTATGCCCAACACCGTCTCCCGTCAGCACCGCGACGTACTGCTTTCCATTGACCGAGTAGGTAATGGTGCTATTTTGAATGATACCCCCGAGAATCGCTTCCCAAAGTATCCCTCCCGTATCGGGGTCGAAAGCTCGGAACCTTCGATTCAGATCTCCCCAAAAAAGCAAGTCCCCGGCTGTGGCCAGCATGGCGCCATTTCCTGCGATCGGCGCTGTATAAAATCGATGGATCTGGCCTGTAGCCATGTTCACCTTGGCGATCCCTCCAAAAGCATTGGGATCAGATCCGGGACGGCGGATCACCTCCCCAGAGTCCCAACGGTCGTTCGCCATATTCACGGTTCTTTCAATGCACTCGTCGTGGTAGGGGATGTAAAGGGAATTTTCACCAGGATGGTAAGCCAGAGGCCAGTAACCTCTGGAATTTTGGAAGCAAACCATGCGCTTATCGCCGTTCTTTTTAAAGACTTGATCCCAGTTGATGTACGTCTTGCCGGTTTCGACGTCCACTTTGGAAAGAATAAATTCAGGGACGTCGTAGGGGAAGGGTGCGGCCCAGAGAAACTCACCGGTGGCACGGTCAAGTATAAATAGACCTCCAGGTTCTCCTACCGTGACCACGACGTCACGCTCTTGGCCGCGAGGAATCCGGGGGTTGATCCATTTCACCGCCGTGGGATCAGGATTCACGGGCGTACGAAGGAGAATTCTATCGTGAGCAAAATCCTGATCCCAATCATCCCCTGGCAGATGCTGGTAATACCAGGCAAGTTTGCCGGTGTCAGGGTCCAATGCCACGGTCGAATTGCTGTAAAGCTCAGCGGGCGCTGATCGCGGGATGGCGTCCGGGTTACCGCCATGGCGTTGTATTCGAGTGTACGGCGTGGGATTGGCGATTCCCCAGTAAACTAGATTGAGCACGGGGTCGTACGATCCCGGCAGTCCCCAGGGCGTCGCCGACCTTTTGTCCACGGGCACGTCACCCCAAGAGTCCCCCCCTGGCTCGCCTGGCGCGGGGGCGGTGTAAAACTTCCACAATTCTTTTCCCGTTTCCGAATCAAACGCCATGATGCAGTCGCGCCCGTCACCGCAGTTCCCCATTCCCGCTATGATCTTGCCATCGATGATCTTGGGACCCGAGCTGGAGAAAGCGCTTTTTGTTTCCCACCGAAGCGCGCCCGTGCGGGCGTCCAGGGCAACCAGGTATTCATCGGGTGCAGCGTATACAATGAGATCCTCATAGATGGCGATAGTTCGGCCTGCTCTGCTTCCACTGTCCTCCGGCAACTTGCGCAGGTACTCCCAGATGAGATCGCCGTTGGTAGCATCGAGAGCCTGTATGCCACCTGGATTGGCTACGTACATGACGCCCCGGTAAACCAGAGGAATATGCTCGTGAATCCCGGGCGACATCCCACGGACCCAGGACATACGAAGCTGCTTTACATTCTGCCGGTTGATTTGATCGAGTGGGCTGAAGCGTTGGTTGTCGTAGGTTCGACTGTACATCAGCCAGTCATTTGGACTGGGGTTCAGGAGCATCTCTCGAGTAACAGGCACATAATCTTTGATCTGCGCTAAGGCCGCCGGTGTGGTCCCTCCTAAAACAACGGCCATTGCGAAAAATATATTCTTGATCATACTGGTTTTATGCATGAGTGAACCTTGTCAGATTGCTCCCGCCGATCTTGTATCACCCATCACCAAGTAATGGGTCCCACCGGATTCTTCCAGCCCGTGATGGTTGCGATGTTTGTGTGATTCAGTGATGCAAGTAGCTTCGCTTCACGCTTGAACCGGGCCAGCCGTTCCGAGTTGCGGGCGAAGGTATCTGGCAGGACTTTG
This sequence comes from Acidobacteriota bacterium, assembly GCA_022567475.1. Lineage (GTDB taxonomy): Bacteria > Acidobacteriota > Terriglobia > 2-12-FULL-54-10 > 2-12-FULL-54-10 > JADFGZ01. The sequence continues at coordinate 7,005 of JADFGZ010000082.1, forward strand.
ATAGCCACCTCGCGCCCGAGCTTGGTGTCCCGGGCACGGTAAACCTCCCCCATACCTCCAGCGCCGATAGCGGCGATGACCTCGTAAGTGCCAAGTTGTGTGCCGGATTTCAGACTCATCAGTTTCCTGTGGGAACTTTCTGCTTCAACTCTTCAAACCAGTTCAGCACGATGTTGATTTGTGTCGCTTCCTGCGCCTCACTGGCCTGTATCATCAGGAAGCGTTGGCCGCCGTGTGTGACGGCAGCGGCTACTCAGCAACCTGCTAGAAAATTTCGGGGAAATAGTACGTCAGCACGGCGTTGAGACGCATATCGGAGACGATCAGCTCCTTGTGTTTTGGGTTCAGAACCACCCCACGGGGCTTTTTCATCACCGTATTCTGCTTTCCTCCCTCAATTTTCCATCGGGGCGGCACATCGCCGTTGTCGTGGACGCTCCAAACGCCGACGAAAGTCCCTTCCGGTTCCATGATGTTTCCGTCAGTGATTTGCGCCACAATGATCCAGCCTTCTTTCGGGTAAACTTGGATTTGCCGGATGCCCTGGAGGCCTGTGTTCCGACCATTAATGATCCTGAGCGGCTTTACATTGCCATTGTCTGAACGGTCGAAGATCAGCAGAGAAGTTTTCCTCTGTGGCCGGGGGCCGTAGGATGCTCCTGCGACAATCACGTTGTGGACCGGGTCCACGGCGACTCCATAAGCGCGCCAGTTGGGCTCATCGAACCGGAGAACTCGGAGCGGAGCCACATCGCCGTTTCCCGCGCGGGGAAACACCAAAATGCCGTCTCTTCCGGGAACCACAATTTCATCATGGACCAAATCAATCTCGAGGGTGTCCGGCTGCCACAATTCGGTGTGCGGACCCTGAATCACGCGGATCGGCGCCTCGTTGCCCTCGGCTGCGCCCCGAAACACCAGGATCGCTTGGGCAAAAGGATTGCCGACGAAGATTTCATCGTGGACCTCATCGTAAGCGATACCGTGCATTCCCCGGCTCAGTTTGGTAGCTTGACCGGCAATGGCTCGGTTCGGCGTATCTCCCGCCTTCGCCAACCTGGCAAAGGCCGCAATCTGCTGATGGGCCACTCAATTCGGCACCAGTATCTCTTCCCGCTTGCTGTCATAGCCCACCGCTCCCGGATTCCCAATGGCCAGCGCCCGCTTTCCCAACGGCCCGGCACGGATCGTTCGAAGCGGCGCCGTGTCTCCCTGCGCTGTCCGGGGATACACCGTGGCTGTGTGATTGCCCATGTTGGCTACCACCAACTCCTGATTCTTCGTGTCCACAGATACGCCGGTCGGATTTTTTAGTCCTGTCTTCGGGCCCTTGAGCACCCGCAGCGGCGCTACGTTGCCGTTGTCGGTGACGCGGAAGACCAGAATGGAGTCGCCCACGTCGTTCGCCACGAACAGTTCCCCGTGTTCCTCGTCCACGTACATCTGGGCCGGCCAGTTGAGCTGTGTTTTGGACCCTTCAATGATGCGCAGCGGCGGCTCGTCCCCACTCGCCTTGATGGGATGAACCGTGATCGAGGGTGGCTCAAACCTGCCGGTGCCGGGGATGAGATTCCTCCGCCTTTCCTGCGGATTCCCTGAAGAGCCTTCCCCAAACTGATCGTAGGCGACCGCCCCGTGGTTGCCGACAAACATCCAGCCGTTCTTGGTGTCGAGAGCAATCCCGTGAGCATCCTCCAGTTGGGTGTTGGGTCCGCCCAGGATGCGAAGAGGCTCCTCGTCGTCCTGGGCCATCTTGCGGTAAACGGCCACGGCCGGGGGATGCTGCACGGTCAGGAAGAGTTCCTGGGCTTTCTCATCCACCGCGATGCCGTAGGTCCGGTGCGGCGTGTGCAACTCCCGGTCCGGGTGTACATTCCCCCGTGCGTTGCGGGAAAACACCACCATCGTGTCCACCGTGTCGTTGTTAATCGAATAAATGTCCCCGCTCTCCGGGTCAATGTAGAGGCCGCAGTTGAATTCCACCTTGGTGTCATGTCCCCCAATCACCCGCTTCGGCTCGCTCATCGCTGCCGTTGGCGGCGTGTTGGTCAGTCGGTCGTACACCAGGATCTGGAAGAGGTTTTCATCTTGCAGGACGATCTCATCGCGGATGGGGTCCACCGCCACGGCGCTGTAGGTGGGATAGGGATCACGAATAACTCGTACGGGAGCCCGGTTCACCGCGACGGCGGCCCGGGTATCGGCGGGGGAAGCCGTAGCCACACGAGCCGACAGCCTTTCCTGCCGCAGGGCTGCCATCAGACGCGTCGGCGTGCTGGCCGGTACCCACTGGCACATTCCCCCGTCCATCATGGGCAATGGCTCCACGGAAACCAGTTGGGGATAGCCTGTGGGCCTTCGAAGAGCGGCCTCGGATGCTACACTCAATTGCCACCGTTTCGCCTCTCCCGTCAATAGCACCCAGGCGGCAACACCGATCACGAAGCACATTAAAGCAACCACGCCTCTTCTTGCTTGCAAATGGAATCCTCGGAGCATAGCAACCTCCGTCACTGCTTTGATTCAAAGCCTTTAACAAATCCAATTGCGCGGATTAGCTGTGCTAAGACGGATTGTGTCCCCATAACCCTTAGCAACCCGGGAGTACAAGTCCCCCTGCTCGATTGAAAATGTTGGTGAGAGATTACACGAGAGGAGATGGGAAAGCAATTGGGAACAGAAGACTTCCTCAGCCTATAGCCGAGTGCGGTGGAGGCGGACAAGTCCCGGATTGCCTGCGCAAAGTCGTCTACTGTTTATCGACGAATCCGAGGTCAATCCGAAGTTCCTCCCGAGTGACGGCGTACTCGGAAACTATCCAGCGGCGGGCCGCACTATTGTTTCCGAGTGGCCGACCACACAGGACCTATCCGGGAAAACGCGACCAATCCCCATTCAAGCCAATTGCTTGCGGAAGCACCGGAATATCTGCTGAACGACTCCCGAGCCGGACAGCGTTTTCTGCCCGGAAGGGTTTGCGAAGTTGGCTCAGACCGCTACTGCGTGTCGGCGGCAGGACCGTAGATTCCCGGGGGTTGGCCGCCCGGCATGAGGTGTTATACTGCTGCTGGTTTTCGACACGTAAAATTTGAGCGCATGGCCATTGGAGGTCTCGAATGAAACTCATTTCCCTGTTTATACTCGGCGTAATGGCGGTTTCGACCAATGCGTTGGCGCAAGCGCCGGCGGACACCATCGACACGGCCTTGCTCGCCGCCCCGGCCAGACTACGCGAGGAGGCGACGGTCATCCGGTGGAAACCCGACCACACGTACGAGACGTTGAAGAAAGGCACAAACCGTCTGGTCTGCTACGACCGGTCGGGCTTTCCTTTAGAGCGGCCGTTCTCGGTTGAGTGCACCAGCATCGGCAACCTGGAACGGGTCGCTCAGAATCTGAAGTTCGAGGCGGCGGGAGCGGACGACGAGAGCAAGACACAGGCGCTGCTCGATGCCGCGGAAAAGGACGGAACGCGCGTGAAGCCCGAGTACGGGTCAATCTTTTACAACTTCAGGGGCCCCGACCGGGAGCGCGCTACAAGGCACACGACCATCGCCGTGCCAGGCGCCACATCGCAATCCACCGGACTGCCAGACACCCGCGACCAGGGTGGCGCATGGGTTATGTTTGCGGGCACGACGTCGGCCCACATCATGGTGCCGGGAAGATAAAAGGCCCAGGATCCTTCAATCCCGGCGCCCGCTCGAAGGTGCTTCCGCCATCCAGTGTTGTTAGGCCGCGAGAGACATTCCCTTATTGCTGGCAGCGACCGAGATTGTGGAGGGGGCGAAAGAAGATGGGAGGAAAGCACACCATCTCCCTTGTCCGTCTAAGAACCGGCGTGCGCCCGGACTCCTCCGGCGCGCTGCCAGATCGAACTTCGAGCGAGGGAGCCGGCGTGTGTCCTGCCGTCGGCAGTCGAGCGCCCGCTCAGGGGGCCTGTGCCCCTCCTAATAGCATTGTCAAGTTAACGGATCCCAAGCTGAGACAGCTCCAAGATATGTGTACCGAGACCGCGCCTGAATACTCGATATGGTGGCTTGGTCCCTCGGCTACCAGTTGACTTGACAATGCCCACCAGGGCAAGAACTCAGCGCGGCCTGAAAAACGCCATTTTTACCAGGGGCTGCTAGGAGTCAATACCATACATTGTGTACGCCATCATCCGTCCGGTGAGAATGACCACCGTCCACGCGATGATCGAGACGAGTCCGGCCATCCGGGCTGGTAAGGGCAACACTCTGGTTTCGTCCCACGGGGCAATGCGCCGCCCCGTCACCAGGTGGTAGATCAGCATGTTAATAGCCGCCACGACCAGAGCGGCCACCTTGATACGGAAATAAACATTTTCGTAGGCTAAGGTTGCAAAGCCCGTAAACAACATTCCACCACTGACAATCATGACGAAAAAGCTCGCGAGAATCCACGGCATCAGCCGCCGGTATAGGCGGGACACTGAGCAGTGTCGGATGCCGACGCCCAGGAGGCGAAGGTCAAACCAAACCAGAGTGCCCACCGACACCGTTAATCCGAGGATATGGATGCTCACGAGGATCGGAAATACCCAAAGGGATTCGCGGACAAGCACGCCTACCCCCGTTTGTTCAAGCCATTGAACGAATTCCAAAATCGACATCTGAGATCCACTCCGATTCTTGCACTGACTAGAAGCTGATGCACAACCCAATTTCTTCTCAATAGAATCTGTGGGCTAGCTAGGTTATGCAAACACTTCCAGGCGTTTTCCGGATTCCTTGGTGCTGGGTCACAACATGCATCGCCTAATCGAACACGGCGAACGCGCATCCGGCGAACCCGACTCCAAACCAGAGCGTAAGCCCCAGAACGCCCGTTAGGCGGAGCAACGGCGGTCGGGTCGCGTCGCTTCGCATGACGTAGCGATAGAGCGTGAAGTGAAAGACGACCGCAGCTAGCAACAAGATCATTTTCATTTGAAACGCGGAGTCCTTGACGGCCGTCGTTGCTCGTGGTGCGAACATAAGGAAGCCAGTTGCCAGACAGACCGCTAAGCCCAAGACAATGCCGTTCCCGACGGGTCTTGCGACATCGGAGAGCGGCTGCTCGGGCAACAACAATCCTAAACACCTTAAGCAGGAAACGATCGAACTACCAACGATCAACGTCAGTCCGAGCAGGTGAACCGAACTCAACAGACCCATCAGATAGGGAGACTGATTGATAGCAGTTGCGACTTCTGTGCGCGCCAGCCATTCAAAAATAGGTGATAACGGCATGATTGTGTCCTCAAAATCATACGCCAGTCTTCCTTATCTAAATCAAGCTTACATTGCCACTTCTGATCCAGTCTTCTGTCCTTAGCATCCTCAGTATTCCTACTGACCTGATGGCCCTATTCTCCCCGGCGCACAATGCGAGTAATCCTGCCGCCTTTACACAACACGCGCTGGGACCACCGGATACACTCCACGTGGGCAATGCACGCTATTTACCTTGGAAATGATCCCGTACGTGCCGAGCTATTTCTTCCTACTCCTCCACAGCAGAACAATACCAGGATGTTGCATCATTGCGTGGTATCGACAATCGGGACGTGAGGCATGGGATATTCGCCGGTGAAAAAAGGCCAAGCCTCGTTCTCCCCCTCCGCAAAAATGCGGTCCTCGCACCGGATGTATTCCCTAATCTGCTCGCCCGGGCGCAACTCGTAGATCACCCTTGCCCGAACTGGCGCTGTAAATGCCTTCGGGTCTTCGAACGTCAGGTCGAATTGTAAGCTGTTCGGGTCAGTGCGCCGGATGCGCTCCGTAACGTGCAGCTCGTCGCTATGCGGATACCCCGCCGGATCGAGCCATTTATATTTGCCACCCTCCCCCCCGAAGATACCAATCGTGTCCACGACGAGCGTGTCCCCATCCCACCGGCCAATCGAGTGCCCCATCCACGTCAGATCGAAATCCTCGGGATGTCCGCGCCCATCCGTCCAGATTTCGCGCATCTCGTTATTGACATAGAAACGCATGAACACCCGGCTAGGAAACTGAATTATCTCCATCAGCTCGCCGTCGAGCAGGATCCGTGGAAAACCACGCGGAGCACATTTCCTAAGCGCGGGGTCCTCACCTATGAGATATGCATTTCCTCCAGGCTCGCCCGTGAATCGAACCCCCCGTGCGCACCCGACGAACCTGCAATACTCCTGTGCCCACGGTTGCAACGGCACCTCTACTGCGAAGGCCCTATTCGTGTTCGGCGCCCACGGGAGTCTAGCAGCCTGCTTCACGCCCCAAATTCCGGACAGGTCCCGGTTGGGGGAGGGCGCAGTCTGGGCCAGTGCCGCTGTACCGCCCCAGACGGTTAACACCGCTATCATCGTAAATCTCAAAACCAACAAACACTTCCGCATTTTAGAATCCCTCCTTTCGAGATTCACAAAAAAGTTAAAGCGAACCCATGCCGCGACACAAACACCAACACTCGCCCGCGCATCAACATACCCGCTGACGTGTTTTGAGCCGCTTGCATTGAGGTGAGTACAGACACGCCCGCACACTGATCTCCATGCGCTCAAACAGCTTGATCTTCCGGCGTGCCCAGGAACGCACTCCCACTTCCGTCGCACGAAGAAATTCCTTATTCAGATTCATTCAGATTCAGCGTATTCCTTGTTAACTCTTGGTTCGCGCAATTGGTGCTTCTTGCCGTCGGGTGTCGTGACAACTAAAGGAAAAATGGTCTTTTTGCCGCTAAAAAAGGGATTTCCGAGAACCGTGACCTGATCCCCCGGCTTGAATGTGCTTTTGGTCCAACCAATTTTTCTCAAATCGCGGAGAGAATTAAAAGTTGCTATCCAGGATTCGACAGTGCCTGCATCATTCCTAACGTCAAACATAAGCGCGGGATGGGGATTTACTAAACGCCACGCCGTCACTGTTCCGCTGAGGATTATCTCTTCATCCAGCGAGAATAACCCCGCCGCCGAGTGGTGCGCCAACAGCCGGCTCGACACCACCACAAGACCCGCCGTCACAAACAACGCAACCAACATCTTATTTCTCATTGTTACACCTCCAAATGAATCTAACTTCCTTCACGGGTCGCTAACCGTGCAAATTCGCAGCGCACCTCAGGCTGCCCTAACCAGAACACACAGCTGCGGTCTGAAAGCTGCGCCCAACGGGTTTCATTCCGGCCGCTCCGGGTTTTGGGCGAAGGCTTCGAGCAGATCTTTCATGGCCACTTCACGCTCGAGTTTCGTGTCCCGGGCACGAAACACCTCCCCCATGCCTCCTGCATCTAACGGGTGAGGACCTCGTTCGAGCCAAGACGGGCGCCTGGGGAAATGGGCAAGTTTTAACCCCGCCAGATTGAGAATATTGGGAAAGGTTACATGAGAGGAGAGGGGAAAGCAATTGGGGGATGGGGACTTCCAAAGGTGGATAGGGCGATGGTTCCTTTTTCAGGTGCCCCCTACCTGGGCTAGGTAGCTGTCTATGGCGAATTGATATGCTGAGCGATTTTACCCGCGACCGCTGCTCCAGTGAGGTGAGGGGTGCCTGCGGAGAGCAGTTGGTGGCAGTGACAGGATCACAGCAGGCAACCATGGCGCGTTTA
>JADFGZ010000370.1 GCA_022567475.1 Acidobacteriota bacterium
AAAGCTCTGTACCTAAACTGATATTCGTTGAATTCATAGTCGCCGGCCGGGACCGTGCCTAAGCCGCCGCGGATCCGGAACGGGTCCACCAACCTCTCGAAGGTTCTGAGGAATGTTAGGTTAACGTCGTCCCCGCTCTCAAACTCTGCTCCCCATTCCAACTCATACACGCGGGTCTCCAACGCACCCTTCTGATTGGTTAAATATTCCACAGCGGTGCCGAACTCCATTTGCCGGATCAAATCAATATTCGGACGAGGCTGGTAGTCAAACTCGGCGACGGTCCGCTTGCTATCTTCTCGTCCCACGAAGCCTATTTCAGGGTTAAAGTTCTCCTGGACGTTGAGATGTTCCACACTGAACTCAATGCGGTCGCTTTCCCAATCTATCAGGCCGTGTCCTGCCCACTGGCCATCTTTCAGATGCGCAGAATCGTTTTTGGCCAGGAAGCCGCGCAGATTCAGATTTCGGAAAAATATGAAACTGGCGTCCACGCCGGCGGCCTGGTTCGCGCTCTCCGCCGGACCAGCCGTGTTGCGGGTGAAGATGGCGCCGACGTAGGATCGGGCGAGGATATTTCCTTTCACCCGGGCTACGGTAAAGTTTTGCCCGGGAGTCTCGCCCGAGCGCCCTGTTTGCATATTGAGCAGCCCCAGATCGAGAGGCCCCTGCGTGCCGCTGAATTTGAGGCCGGCGCGGATGGGGATCTCCTCCCGACCCTCAGAAAGGCCAATACGCCGACTGTGAAACAACAGAACCTGCGGCCTCCCAAAGGGCTCCCCGGTCCCGAATTGAAAGATGCCGGCCCTCTCCTGGAAAAACTCCCGCTTCTCGGGAAAAAACTGGCTGAACCGGGTGAGGTTCACCTGCGCTTCGTCCACATCCGCTTGAGCAAAATCCGGGTTGACGGTCAGGTCCAGCGCGAGCTGCGGCGTAATCATATACTTCGCATCCTCAATCCCGATGTCGGTTAAATGATCGCTCTCTTTTTGTCCCCGCCGGACCACCTGGCTTCCCCCCGTGGTGACGAAAGGCTTGAGGCGAAACGTAAAGCCCTGGATCTCGGCCAATCCCTCCAGGTTTCCCGCCCGCGACACCTCGTTAAAACTAAAGTCCCGGCTGTGAGCGGTCCAGAACACATCCTCGTTTTTTCGCTTAATGTCGCGATGGAAGTTCACTCCCCAGACGAGCCGTTCACTGTTCAGAAACCGAAGGGATTTGAAGGGGATGGCAATTTCCGCCGACCATCCTTGCTCATGAATTTGAGCCTTCACCTCCCACTTCTCATCCCAATCCCTATTAGTCCGCTGTCCATCGTCGGCGACCGTGGCGTCATACTTGGTCCCCAAAGGATTGATCCGAAACAAATAGCCGCTCCTGTGGTCGTGAAATGTATCCAGGATCACCTCGAAGATGTCATCGTTACCGAAGCCATTATCCCTGCGAAGCTCGGTGGCTCGGATGCCGCCGGGATCGGTGTCGTAGCAGAGGACCCCAAAATAGATGTTCCGGGTGTCAAACAAAATTCTGACTTCCGTTTTCTCCGAAGCGGGTGCGCCTTCCTGGGGGTCCTTTTGCAGGAATCCAGTCACGAGTGGAGCTTGCGACCATATTTCTTCGCTTAAAACTCCATCCAGCAGGGGGGGCTCCGTAGTCCGAATCGCGGTGGCGGCAGGAAGCGTTGTTTCTCCGGAACGCCGATTTTGGGCAGGTAAGGCAGTGGCCATTCCCAGCGCTAAGGCAATATGCCAAAAGTTTCGCAAAATGAGAGAGGCACAAACACGCGCCGTCTCTCCCTGGAAGCACGAGCACCGCTTTGCCATCGAAAGAAGCATCAGTATATTATGACGAAATGAAGGCTTCTGAAGTTACATGCAGAAGTCATCCGAACTCAGCACTGGGCATCCACCGGCCTGACGGGTATGGGTGGGACATGAAAGCGTTACCGCCAAGGAGAGATACAGCCGTCTACCCTCTGCTAGGATACACCATGTGTTATACGGATATGCTACACGGAACTCGCCTTTTACTGCCGGTTCGCAGCGCAGGGGTGCAAGACACCCCAAAAACCTATCGTTGAACCCGGTTCATCCCCTTGCTGGCTCTGTCCTCGCGGCTGCTCGGTTGAAAAAAAACAATGGCAGTGGAGAAGTATGATTTATAATTGGAAAAAGTAGGGGGATGGGCAGCGGGAATATTCACCCCTGACAGCAAAAATTCTGTAACCGGATACAGGCTATGGACGTTCCAGATAATATGGGCGTAGTGATTCCTGTCCCCGAGGTGCTGGCGCAGGTTCGGGCAGTTCCGGAAGCGGACTGGGAAACCGTTCTGGTGCGCAATTGCCAGGCGGGCGACCCGGAGGCATTCCAGATGCTGGTGGAACGATACCAGCGGCGAGTGTTTTCGATAGCTCATTCCCTGATCAGGAAGAGCGCTGACGTCGAGGACGTCGCCCAACAGGTGTTCACGAAAGTCTATTTCGCCATCCGCAACTTTGACTCCCGCTCTGCTCTGCTCTCGTGGATCTACAAGATCACCGTCAACGAGTGCTATGACTACTTACGCAAGCAGCGATCTCAAAAGTTGCTTTGCCTTTCCGAGCTGTCGGAAGCAGAGGTCCGGCAACTGGAAAATGCGACGACCTTCGCTGTGTCACCGGATCGGCAGGTGGAGCTGGCCCAGACCGTCGCACTGCTGCTCGAAAAGGTTTCTCCAGACGAGCGCCTTCTTTTGCTCCTGAAGGAAGTGGAAGGCCATTCCATCCAGGATTTGAGCAAGTGTTTTGGCTGGAGCGAGAGCGCGGTCAAAGTAAAACTGTTCCGGGTTCGCCGGAAATTGGCCCGCATTGCCCGGAAGATGCAACGGAAACGATAGAGAGGCTGCCATGCGGCACCATGTACGGGACCAGGTGGATGATTACCTGACGGGACTGCTGGAACCGGAAGCAGACAGGGATTTTGTGCAACATGCCGGGAGCTGCCGTTCCTGCGGGAAGGCGTTACGGGAAGCAAGGATCGTCCGCTTCTGCCTGCAATGGTTGCGGCCGCGAGAGGAGTCTCCGAAACCGAGTCTTGCTTTCTACTCCAAAGTGCAGGAGGCCATTGAAAAGAGGAAGGGGGATGGCTGGTTTAGCGATCTGGCCGCCGCGCTGCGTCCCCGGCTGGCTTACCCTCTGCTGTCCCTCGCGGTCCTCCTGATGGCCTGGACCCTGACCTTCCGGCCAGCGGAGAGTGGTGTGGAGTTTTTGGAATTGGAGCTCCCAGCGGCCCGGTTTGCCAACCTGTCCTTATCAGATGTGGATAGCGCCCTCGGCCGTGACCTGGTGCTGATGAGTCTGGTCGATCTAACAGAAGTCGAGTGAGACAATGTTCTCGCAACGAAAGCGGGCTGCGCTCTTTCTGGTGCTAGTCTTCCTCTGCGGGCTTCTCGCCGGAGCGGTGGCTACCAATTTGTGGGTGGACCGGGGGCCAGGGACCGTCCGGTTCCGGATGGACTCGCCCTCCTCTTCCCGGCGACAACGGGCCGTCGAGCGGTTTGCCCGCCGGCTCAATCTGACACCCGAACAGGCCACCCAGCTTAATGAAATCCTGGATGTGGTCCGCGACGCTTACCAGGAACAGGAGTTGGCGATCGAGCGTTTGCGCCAGGAAGCGCCCGCCCGCATCCGCGAAATTCTGGATGACGAGCAGAAAGCAGAATTCGACGACATGCTCTCCCGCGGGGACCGGAGACGCCGGCGGCGCGAGCGAGACCGGGACGATTGATCCCAGCAAGCCGCTCTCGCTCTACCGATGCACTCGCCTTGTGTCTCTATAGCCTGTTCCTCCAGATTCCTCCAGCGGGCCGGGCCACCCTAAGCGTCCCACCATGACTTCCCTTCTCAATACAAGGGTGCTTCCTGCGTCTACTGTTGCTGGCCCGCCCCCATATCATTCTGAAGAAGGCAGTTATGCCCGATTTGGCGCAAA
>JADFGZ010000371.1 GCA_022567475.1 Acidobacteriota bacterium
GGAAGGGACCTGCAAGGGAATAGATGTTCCAGACTGGGGGCCGAGGCGCCCGTATGGCGAGGCGTGAGGAGGGAGCATAGTGTATTTACGTGACCGACGAACAACGAAGCCAGACGGGATGCATCGGCCCCCAGATGGGATATTTATTTCCTTGCGGGTCCCTACCACCGACAGGATGGCACCGCCAGCCCAAAAATACGACGAGGGGTAGGTTTTTGGCCAGGTCCTCAAAGCGGAAAAAACCGGTAACGAGGTAAATTCATTGGCGGGATCGGAGTAACAGTATCGGCTCCCGGGGCACAGAAGGAAAACATTAGCAGGGGTTGCTTTATACAATCGGTGGGAATCCTCTCTACCAAGCTGGACGGCGGCACCACCCGGCTTTCCGGTACCAGCATGTCAGCCCCACATGTTACCGGAGTGGTCGCTCTGATGTGGGAAGGTGCGGCCACGCTTGACCCGGAGTCTGCCCGCGGCATATTACGCAGTACTGCGCAAAACAGTTTAGCCCCGTTGGACTCGCCCTTAAGTAGTTACACCTTCGACGGGGAACGGGAGGGTGTGGTATCAGTTCCCGGTGCGCTAGGTCAGTGATCGCGGGATAGCAAGTAGATACTTGGAAAGACCTCAGTAAGGCCCCTGGCCCTCCGTTCGTCGTCCTGCCTCCAAATCTGCCTGCCATCTAGAGCATCATAGTTCATGTAGACCCTATCCGAGCCGCGACCCCTTCGACAAGCTCAGGGCAGGCTGTGAGGGAGCGGGCAAAAGCAGATCCCTCTCCCGCTAAGGCGGGATCGGGATGACATCGTGGAGGGAAGGAGTCAGGAGACAGCCATCCGAGCCGCGACTACCCTGCGGTCCAGAGCCCTTCGGGCGGCGGGCCGTAATGGAGCGGTCAGAAAAGCAGTGATTAGTGATAAGTGATGGGGGAGAAACAAGCTTCATGAAAAGAAAAGTCCGCAAGGCAGTATTTCCCGCAGCCGGGCTGGGGACGCGTTTCCTGCCGGCCACCAAGGCCCAGCCCAAGGAGATGCTGCCGCTGGTGGACAAGCCCCTCATCCAATACGTCATCGAAGAGGCCGTGGACTCGGGTATCGAGAGCATCATCATCATCACCGGGCGCGGCAAAAACGCCATCGAAGATCACTTTGATGTTTCCTATGAACTCGAAAACCTCTTAAGCGAGCAAGGCAAGCAGGACTTGCTGGAGACGGTTCAGAAGGTCTCCAACCTGGCCCATATCAGTTATGTGAGGCAGAAGAAGGCGCTGGGACTGGGCCACGCCGTCCTGATGGCGCGGGAGTTGGTGGGGGATGAGCCCTTTGCTGTGATGCTCGGGGATGACATTATCCATGCACAAACCCCTTGCCTGCGGCAGATGCTGGACGTTTATGAAGCATACTCGGCTCCTATCGTGGCAATTGAAGAAATACCCCTTGAATCCATCTCCCAATACGGTGTGATTAGCGGGAAGCCGGTCGATTACAATGGAACCAGAGACCGGCTGTACAAATTGGACGGCTTGGTGGAAAAGCCTCCCAAGGAAGCCGCCCCTTCCAACCTGGCCATCATCGGGCGTTACATCCTGGAACCGGAGATTTTTGAGGTGCTGGCAGCCACGCAGGCCGGAGCTGGAGGTGAAATTCAACTTACCGACGGCCTCCGAACGCTTCTCCAACAGAAAGGAATTTACGGATGGCGCTTTGAGGGAAAACGCTACGACACCGGCAATAAGCTGGGGTTCCTGGAGGCCACGGTTGATTTTGCGCTCCGCCGCCCGGACCTGGGCGACGCGTTTCGGAAATACCTGAAAAGCCTGCGTCTCGAATGAGTTACGGCAGCCTGTTCCGGCAACCTGCCTTGACGCGCCGAAAGCAACAACTTAAAATAAAAATATTGGTTTAGCGGCTCCTTCCGAGCCGGAAGCGAGGTTAGCTTTGCCACTGCATGAGTACGAGTGCTCCGATTGCAAGCAACGATTCGAAGTCCTGCAAAAATTTTCCGATGATCCTGTAACCGTCTGCACCCATTGCGGCGGGCCCGTGACCCGTTTAATCTTTCCTCCTGCGATCCAATTCAAAGGCACCGGATGGTATGTAACCGATTATGCCAAGAAATCCCAGCCAGAGGCTGAAACCAAGGCTGACGGAAAAGGGAAAGAGGGAAAAGGAGAAGGAGAAAAAAAACCCGCAGAAACTTCGCAGAAAACCACGCCGAGCAAGGAAACCTCCTCCACGTCCTCCAGCACGCCTGCAACAAAATCCACCAGGGACTAGACCTGTTTCAGAGTTTGTGTATTCCATATTGCGCTCTTGTCAGGGCACGGTTTTAACCGTGCCGCCACCTGGATCGCGACAGCGGCTTCAGCCGCTGAGGTCGGGGTTGAATCGCTGGAACACGCAGTGTTCAAGACTCACCTCAGGCGCTAAAGCGCACTTGGCTGGAGAACCTTTCGGCACGGCTGAAGCCGTGCCCTGACGGGATACACAATCCATAAAAACGGTCTAGAGCGCTTTCACAGTTTCTGTATCGTCAGAGCCGCGCGCGCCTGTCCCGAGCCTTGTCCCGAGCCATGTCCCGAGCGAAACCGAGGGAGAAGCCGAGGGATTAGCAAGCGGACCCCGAACACAAAGTGGCCACCGGTTTGCTTGATGGTAGTGGCAGCAGTCCGCCAAGCACTGCAAAAAGCAGGGTTGCTGGGCAGCTTCTGCCCACTGGAGAAACGAAATTGCCGCCAGAGGGGGATTTGACGATGCCGCAAGAAAATGCGCACGAGCAGGGACGCCGGCTATATGCCGAAGCTAAATTCCAGGAGGCCGCTCGTATGCTCGCTCGTGCCATCGGGGAGCAGGAGAGCAGCGAGGTCTGGAATGATTGGGCGACCGCCCAACTCCACAGTGGCAACCCGGCGGAAGCGGAGCAAGGCTACACGCGCGCGCTGGAACTGAACGCGAAGAATGGCCATGCTCTCGTCAATCTGGGAACTCTGCTCGTGAACATGGACAGGTTGGAAGAGGCGGTCGGATTACTCGAAATGGGAATACCCTCCATGGATGCGCCGGAGCAAGAACAACTGAAGCAACTCGTGGCCGAGTGCCGCCGGAAGCAGGCCGAGCGCGGGGAGCCGGCTCTGCAGACCATGGCAAACTATCTGGGTGACTTTGTTGCTGAGGAGGAACAGTCTCAACAGTACTTTAAGAATCAGTTGAGCCGTTATCTCGTCACCCTGGAGTTGTTGCCGTCCGCCGTTCCGGGCGAGCGGCTATTGGAGGTGGGCGCTTCCTACCATCATCAAACACCTGCTCTGAAGCGCTGGAAGGGTTACGACGTGCGCTGCACCGACCTCTGGGATGGACCGCAGCAGTGGAACCAAACTGTGGCAAACCGAAACGGAGACGAATCCCATATCTTCCCCGTGGACAATTTCGATGTCGAGCAGGCTCCCTGGCCTTATCCCGACGCATCCTTTGACGTGGTATTGCTCTGCGAGTTGCTGGAGCACTTGAGCACGGACCCGATGCTCGTCATGGGAGAGATCAACCGTGTGCTGAAACAAGGCGGCAGATTGTTGCTGAGCACTCCAAACCTTACCAGCGCACGAGGCGTTGAGGCCGCCCTGCGAGGCGAGAGCCCTTACTTCTGGGGACAATACGAAGTGGGCGGACTGCCCACCGACCACCACAACCGGGAATACACCCCCGGCGAAGTCGTGCGGCTGGCGGGCGCCGCCGGGTTCAGCATCCTCACGCTGCGAACAGCAGGAGGAGTCGGCGCTCCCAACCGCTCGGTTCTGCGAGAGCTGGTGAGGTCCGGCCACCCGATCGCATGGCGAGGCGACTGCATATTGGTTTTGGCGCAAAAGGAAGGGCCCGTTCGCGACCGCTACCCTGCGGAGTTCTACGCGCGTACCGGCACTCAGGAAGCATGCCGCCGGCAACGCGC
>JADFGZ010000083.1 GCA_022567475.1 Acidobacteriota bacterium
ATAATCTTGCGGCGGCAGGCCGTTTTCCGCAAAAACCTTCCGGAAAAGAAGCCAGTATCCCGTTGTAGGGCGGTCGAGGGCAATGGTCTTCCCTTTGAGGTCGCCGATGGATCGGATCGCGGGGTCGACGACAAAGTCGAAAATGGGCCGCGAGATGGTCATAAACACAAACAGGTCCTTGCCCTGTTCCACGGCCCGAATGAAATGGTCGGCAGCTTGGTGGGCGATGTCGTAGTCGCCCTGAGCCAGCCCGTCAAGCTGGCGGCCCGAGTCTCCCGTAACGATCATCTCCACCTGAAGGCCCTCTTGGCTGAAATAGCCCTTCTCTTCCGCAACCAGCAAGGGCCAATTGTTGGCCGATTCGCTGATCACCGCCACCCGGAGTGTCTCGGCAAGGCCCTTCACGGGAAAAAGTATCGACAGCGTCAGTACGAACAGCATCAGTACGAAAAGACACATGCGGTGGCTTGCACGGCCCATTGCTCACCTCCTCACAGCTTGCCTCATTTACCAGACACGGCGCGACGATCGATTGTCTGGCGCGGTCGTCTGAGGCGGACGCCTGACGGCGGCTTAAATTGGACACCAAAACCGGCGCCAGCACAAGGCAGGAATCTGAGGAGTAAGGATTAAGGCGTAGTGGGTCAGTTTCCCTGTCAGGGCACGGTTTTAACCGTGCGCTGACAAATCGTGTGACGCTGTGCCTAACGGAAACTGACACACTACCCGTGATACCACCCGCCGTGATACTACCAATGAAGCTATCAGAATTTCCGATTGGACCTGCAAGGGTACTGGCGTAGAATCCCGGACAGACACAGGCAAGGTTGTATTCGAGTGTTCCGGCGGAGTTCCAAGAAATCTGGAGAAAGGTCAAAGGTCAATGGTCAACGATATGATGAATGCCACAAAATCGACAAGGCTCACTATCCCAAGACTCAATATCCATAGCTATACCCGGAGCTATACCGGGCAGCCATCCTGATGGCCGTTTTGGCGGCCGTCTGCGCCTGCGTGTTGCCGGCCGCATCCTTCGCCGCGGAGGCGCCGCTTCTTGACGGCCGTGTTACCTCTTCCAGCGGAGGGCCGTTGGCGGGGATTCCGGTTCGAGCCCATCGCGAGAACAGCAACATGACGGTCAGTGTCTACACCAACAGCCGGGGTGAGTACTCATTTCCGGAGTGGTCGGACGTGGCTCCAGGTTCCTATAACGTAGCCATTCAGCTTCCTGACTTTGAGCATGTCAACCGGGAAGCCGTTCTGCTGACCGCCGGGAAAACGGAGCGGTTGGATTTCACTTTGCAATCCCGGCAACCGTTGTTCCGTGATGCGACTGCCGCGGAAATTGCGGTCGCGCTGCCCGGCAGCGATGACATGAAGTTTTTGCTGACACAGTGCAGCAACTGCCACTCGTTGCAGTGGGCCCTCAAAGACCCGCATACCAAAGATGAATGGGTTCAGATCATCAGCCGCATGGCAGGGGAACGCCGCGTCTCGCGGAACGCTCCCGGAACCAGCGCTTATGGCCAAAAAAGGTTTCTGGAACCGCTGGCTGAATACCTGGCTTCGATTCGGGGGCCGGGCTCTTCCGACCAGCTCCCGTTCCAACTGCGCCCCCGGCCAACGGGCGAGGCTTCCACGGGTATTGTAGTGACCGAGTACGACATTCCCCGGGGCGGGAGCCGGGAACTTTATATGCTTCGCGGGGACCGGCGGTTTGCATGGCCCCACGATATTATCGTAGATGCAAATTACGGATGGTACACGGACCACTTCTCCTACGTTCTGGGCAGGCTCGACAAAAAGACCGGTGAAGTGAAGGAATTTCCGTATCCAATACCTTCCGGGAGCGGAAGGGTCAGCGCGCCTGCGGGGCAGGCTCGCGCAGGCAATCCAGGCGGAGGCTCGCACGACCTCACTTTTGATCCCCAAGGGAATGTGGTGTTCGGCTTGCGCGGAGCTACTATCAGCTTCAATCCCCAGACGGAACAATTCACGCCCCGGACTTCGGGCTCCAACATGTTTGGAATGGACCCGGCAGGCAACGTTTGGCACACCGACGACGAGGGCACCCTTTACAAGGTCGACATGGAGAGCGGAGAAGTAACGGAGTACACGATTCCTACGGATCAGGGAACCTATGACATGGAGGTAGATTCACAAGGCCGGTCCATCCTGAACGTATGGCGCAACGGCAAAATCGGAATGTTTGATCCCAGAACGGAAGAGTACTCCGACTTTCCCACGCCTACGCCGCAATCCGGTCCCCGGCGCGGGGAGATGGACGCGCAGGACCGCCTCTGGGTCGGCCTCTACTTTGCCGGCAGGATCGGCATGTTCGATGCGAACAAAGGCGAGGTCAAAGAATTTGCGCTCGTTCCCGGCTCGAAGCCTTTCGGCCCCCCGTTTCCTGCGCCCTACTCTACGTCGGTCGACAATAAGAATCAGTGGGTTTGGGCGACGGACTTCAACAGCAGCCGAATCTTCCGTTTCGATATGAGAACCGAGACGACTACGGAATTCTTTATGCCCTTGCCGTATGAGGCCCGCGACCTGACGGTAGACCGGACCGCCGAGCGGCCCACGCTGTGGATTCCCGCTTACCGTCCGCCATCGAAGATGGTGAAAGTGCAGGTTCGGTAAAAGTAAAGGTTCGGTGACAGTATAAGTTCGGTGAGCCGCCAGGGAGCGTTCAGGAATACCTTTCCGTAAATTGGCCGGGGTAGGAGGGGCTTTCCAGCAGTTCCGCTAACGAGAGCTTCTATCGAGAGCTTTCGATGCCACCGGCTTACGGCTCCGGCCCGGCGAATTCGAAGGTATCCACCACCGCGCCCGGCGGCATCACCATCCGCGATTCATCGAATGGTTCACGGAATGACCAGTTCCGCGCCATCCGGGTCCGCTGGAAGGTACGGTCTTGTTTGCCGTAAACCGAGGCCTTCGCCGGAACCGTGAGGCCGTCCACCGTTGTGAACTCTTCGTAAACAAGAATTCCCGGCGGGTTTGACTCGGGACGGCCTGTAACGGTGTATTCGGCCGCTTTCAGGAGGTAGCTGGCCGGATCAATATACAGAACGTAGTCGTCGTCTGGCGTATCTCCCACGCCGGGTTCAAAAGCCATCTTCACCGTGATGTATTCGGTTGGATCGTCCCAGAGCCTGCCGGTTCCCGGCTCGCTGAGGATCACACCCGGGTCTGCCGCAACCCAGGGGAGATTCAGGAAGTAGAAATTGACCAGCGCATAAAACCGGGGCGGCACGGGATATTGCCAGTTCTCGCTCCAAGCCTGCGTTCCGTCCCAGGACATTCGGGCGCCCGTCTCCGGATAATCATGGTAGGCACGGCGCGCTCCTTGCTCCACCGTCACGCGAGCAACCGATCCGGGCGGCTGGACAGTGACCTCAAAGCTCACCGTCGGCGCAGACCGCCATTTCTCCATCCCGCCGTGCGCTGCAATCATCCGATCTATCACTTGCCGCCCGGGACCCGGCGAGGCAACTTCCGGCGGGGAAAGTTCCAGCGAAGAAAGTTCAAGCGAGGTCACTTCCGGGCCGGGTGAGGAGCAGCTGGACAGGATCAACGGCGCCATCCACAGAAAAACTATCAGCCGGCGCAGGGCGAGCGATTCCTTTGCCCGCGAGGCGCCGGTCATGCCCATGCCGCGACAAATGAAGATTGCTGCCTGGCGCATTCTTGCCCCTCCTTAGGTGAGTGAAGTTTATCCGTCGCCCTTGCAGGAACAAGCCAGCCGAAGGAAAAAACTTCCGTCAAATTTCACGGCGGTCTGCGCCGAACGGACCCTGACTAAGGCGTAGCGGCTCGCTCATCCTCCAGCGCATCGAGAAATGCCTGTTCGTAATCGGCAATGTATTCCTGAAATCCTTGGGGATCAAGAAACGGATTGGATTCTGCGCCCTGCCGCAAACGCTCCAGTTTTTCTTCCAAGTTAAACATGAACCCGTGCGAAGCCAGGAACACATCGCCGGGCAGGGTCTTTAAGGTTTGGAAGCCGCTGGCATAGTCCTCCGCGATGGTTGGATACTTGCTGTTTCCAATCAAAGGAACCCCGCCGCTGACCCGGTTGCTGCAGACAAAGACGGCGTTGTATTCCCGGCCATTTTCCTCCGCCACGGTGGTCCATGCCGTGCAGCCCTTCGTGTGACCCGCCGTGAGATGCGCGACCATCGTGACGCCGCCGAGCTGGACCTCTTCTCCGTCCTGAAGCGTCTTGTCCGCTTGGACCGGCTCCCAAAGGACGCTGCCGTCGCCGCGAAAATCGCTCGTGCCGCCATCGGCGAGCACAGCCTCGTCCTGGGCCATCACCAGGACTTGCGCCCCGGTCAACTCTTTCAACTTTGCCATCCCTCCAACGTGGTCACGGTGTGCATGGGCCTGGAGTATGATTTTGACGTCCTCCAACTGAAAGCCCAGTTGCTGGATGTTCTCGCTGAGGTTCGGCACTGTTTCTTCAACCATCGTGTCGAGAAGAAAGTGTCCCTCGGGCGTGGTGATCAAGAAGGCTGAGTAATTTTCCCTCCCCACATAGTAGATATTGTCGATGATGCGGAATGGCTCGACAGGTTCATTGGAGTAGGGAGGATTGTAAAGCTGCTTCCTCGGCTGCTGTGGCTGGCTTGTCGTGGCTGTCTGCTCATACCCGCACGCCCCGGCCAGCAACAGAAGAACCATGGCCGGCAATATCGTTCGGATCCGTATCGTCATCGTCCGGATTCGTGGCAGACAAAATCGAGACGCTTCAGTTCTTAGATTTGCTTGTTTATATGATTGTTCCATATACTCGCTCCCCGCCTGGAGTTCCGTTTACCATCCTGGCAACAGCGGCCTGAAACGGAATTTCCGATTTGAGTTTCAGCTTTAAGTTTCATCTTTGAATTTCATCTTGGCTCAAAAGCTTACGCCAGTCGGCGTGTCGGCTCAAGCTCAGATTGCTATGGGCGGCGGAATTAGCCCCTCCCGGGTGCTGGGCATCCGGGAATGCAAATCGCGCTGGAACCGTTAGGATGGAGGCGGATCGGGTGTATACTCTCAGCTATTCGGGAACCCAAGGTGGGAATCCCGGTTAGAATATATTACGAGCCGCTAAGAACATTTTTCACCGGAATGCCCCAACACCCCAAATCGGGGACGGAGGAAAGACGATGTTCAGTCATATGAATCCAAAGATGGTTGTTGCAGTGGCGGCATTGGCCGCTTTGGTCGGCGCCCGCTCGATGTTCGCACAGCAGACATTGCAGGGCAGCCTTCAGGGAGTAGTCAAGAATTCGTCCGGGACGCCCCTCTCCGGCGCCTTTGTCAAGTTGAAGAATGACGAGAGACGGCTGACCTTTATGGTCATCACCCAGGCACAAGGCCGTTATACGGTCAAGAATCTTCCCCCCGGCAAATATGTGGCGCAGGGGATTGGAAATGGTTTTCAAAGCGAATGGTCGGCTGTGACAGACGTGGTGGCCGGACAGCCCGCGACGGTGAACCTGTCGCTCACGGCTCCGCAGGCGCCGATGCTGCCGGCAGCGTGGCCGGGAAGACAGCCGGGCATGGCAACAGGAAGAGGAGCGGCAGAGCCTATTCCCCTGCCGGAAGGGCCGGGCAAGGCCATCATTGAAACAAGATGTGTCGGTTGCCACCGCAGCCCCGACCAAGTCGCGAGCCACCGGGTAGACCGGGCACAGTGGAAAGAAACCATCAGCAACATGCGCATGTTCATGAAGGGCTCCAAACTTGGAATGAGCATGACCGATCAGGAAGCAGACGTCCTGCTCGAATACGCTGTAAAAAACTTTGGCGAGAGCGAATCAGGCGGGCCAGCAAGGGCGAAGCCGGATCCCAATAGCCGCCTGCCCAGGACTCTGCTGACGGGCGCGGCCACTAAATACATCGCCGTGGAGTTTGAAATCCCCACTTACGATACGGAACCTCATGAAGTGACCGTGGACTCGGACGGAAACGGCTGGGTCAGCCTGCGGAAGACCGGCATGCTGGGCCGCTTGGACCCGAGGACACTGACCTACACCGAGATCGCCACCCCGCCGGGGGAATCCAGCACCGTGAAGCTGAACGCCATTTGGGCCGGCGCTAACAACAAACTGTGGTTTATGGATTACGGCCCCAACCGCCGGTGGATGGCATACGACACGAGAACGGAAGAGTTTACCAGCTTTACGATGACCACCAAGCTGCGAACCGGCGCGCCCGGCGGCAACACCATGCGGGACCATCCCAATGGAACCGTCTGGTTCAACGCCATCGGCAATAACACCACCATCCGGCTGGATCTCAAAACCGGGGAGTTCACCGGCTTTGAAATTCCTTCCGGGGTCAAGGCGGGACGCAGCGCCAGCCCCTACGGGATGGCTATTGCGGGCGACGGAGGGGTTTGGGTCGCTTTGAACGCCATGGACAAGATGGCCCGCGTCGATCCGATTACCGGCGATATTGAAGAGTTCGAGATTCCCGTGGAAGGCGCCGTCCCGCGCAAGGGAGGACCGGACTCGGAAGGCAACGTCTGGTTCGGCCTGCATGGCGCCGGCAAGATTCTAAAGATCGATTATAAGACTTATGAAATGTCGGTCTTTACACCCCCAACCGAGAATAGCGGCACCTATGCGATCAGCGTGGACCTGAAGCATGATCTGATTTGGGTTGCCCAGCAACACGTGGACAAAATCGCCCGCTTTAATCCCAGAACCGAAGAATGGGTGGAGTTCCCCTTGGCGAACGCCGAGGAGGATCATCGCCGGATTGAGGTGGACCAGAACAATCCGAACCGCATCTGGTGGTCCGGGAATACTTCCAACCGTATAGGTTACATTGAACTGTTGGAAGGGGACGGAATATAGAAGGAAAAGGCTGAAATCCAGCAGGGCCCTTCGGGGGATTACCTCGGAGGGCCCTTTCTTTTGAGGAAAGCCGTTGTATTAGGAGGTTGTTGAAAAACTGATGTATGGGTCCGCTTGCTGATCCCTCGGCTCCGCTCGGGACAGGCGCGCGCGGCTCTGACTAGACACGAACTGTGAAAGCGCTATAGACACCGGGCAAACCGATGTTATTTCACCTGCGTCTTCCACCCAGACGCACTCAACATCTTCCCTGTAATTTTTTTGGCAGCATCCGAGGCGAGAAAAACAAAAACCTCCGTCACCGACTCGGGCTTGCTTCCCTGGTAGCCGGACACCTTAGTTGCCACAACGCCCGGATCGACGGAGTTGACACGGATGTTCGATGAGCCGACTTCCGCCGCCAGAGTTTGCGTGAACCCTTCCAAGCCCCACTTGGAGGCCGAGTACGCAATAAAGTTGGCGTAACCCGTGCGGCCGATCATCGAAGAGACATTGATGATGGAGCCGCCCTTTTGCTGAATCATGCCCGGCAGCGCCGCCTGCGTGACCAAAAACGGTCCGCGCAAGTTGACGGCGATGGTATAGTCCCATTTCTTCACGTCGAGTTCCGTCATCGGAACCGGGCGCGTCATGACGCCGGCGTTGTTGACCAGAACGTCGATCCGGCCAAATTTCTTTTGCACTTGCGCCACCATTTCTTTTACCGGCTCTTCTGACGACACATCACAGGTCCACCCTGCGCACTCCGCTTTGCGGCCGCGGATTTCGGCGGCAGCTTGCTCGATTTCAGATTCCGTTCGCGCGCAGATAGCAACCCGCGCGCCTTCCTGCGCGTAAGCCAAAGCAACCGCCTTGCCGATGCCTCTTCCGCCTCCGGTGATGAGAGCGACTTTGCCTTTCAGTTTCTGATCCATTTGCAGGCAACCTATTGCCGTTGTGGTTTGATCTCGGGCCGGGCCATGTTAAACCGTTCTGTGGTCCGGCAATACTGGGCGCCGCCCATGCGGCCCACCACGTCCAGCAATTGCCCGTCGATCCGGCCCTCACGCAATATTTTCTCCTCCAAATGGACCGAAACAATTTCGCCGATCACCAGGCTGGCGCCGGCAGTGTCGGTCCCAAAATCGAGGATCTGGAAAACTTTGCATTCAAAGTTAACGGGAGATTCGGCCACGTGAGCGGGTTTGACGTGCTGCGATGGTCTCATCGTCAATCCAGCCACCTCAAACTCGTCGACCGAAGCCTCATATTCCCCGCTCGTCAGGTTCATGGGCTCCGCCAGCGGAAACGTGACGACGTTGACGACGAACTCGCCGGTCTCACGAATGTTTCGCAGAGTGTCTTTTACGCCGGACCCAAGGGTTTGCCGGGATTTCTGCGATCGCACACCCGGACAAAAGGCCAGCAGAGGCGGCGTGGCGCAGAGCGCGTTAAAAAATGAGAAGGGCGCCAAATTATGTATGCCGTCTTTGCTGATCGTCGAGACCCAGGCAATGGGTCGCGGCGCTACGGAATGGATCAGCAGACGATATAACTCAAGGGGCGGAAATTCATGCGGTTGCATGTTCATCTATAGGTCTCCATTGCGCTCAGCAAGCGCATCCTGCAAAGTTTGAACAGCAATACTCCGGCCACCATTTAACCAAATAGGATCGGCGACTGTCCAATGGATGACGGATCAGCTAGTGGGTCAGGAATGATAGACAATAACAAACGATGAAGATTGCACATGGCCCATTGAACAATGAACGATGAACGACGAATGCTTCCAATCGGAATTCGCAGCCCCCGCCAATGCTTCCGCGACCCTTGCCGTGGGCGCGCGTGGCGTATCCGTTCACGCACAACCCGCTTTTTTTCACTTTACAGGTCCAGTGAATAGGTCAACTTCACGATCAGGGCCCTGTTGAGCAGGCCGCTTCTCTCTCCGTAGTTCCGCGATTCGCTGTAGACGACAAATAAGTCATCGCCCGGGCGAAAGATGTAATTGAGCCGAAAATTGACCAAGACCTCTTTGTCCTGGCTGTTCAAGATGATCGTCGTGCGCGTGAGCCACTTCTGGCTTAACGAATAATTGACTTGTGTGTTCAGCTCCCGAGTAATGAACGTGGAGTTCTGGCGGGAAATCCGGTTCCACTCAAATCCCGGCCCAATCGACAGCTTGGCGTTCGGCCTGAATGCCGGCGAAACCTCAAAGCTTGTGATCGTGCCGTCGAAAAAGCCGCCCTTTTCAAATTCCAAACTGCCGGCGATCTTCCGGCCCCGGAAAGCCATGTACCGCATGCTGAATTCATGGAAGCGATAATCGCCCACAGGCACGGTGCCGCCGCCGCCACGGATGCGGAAGGGGTTCACCAGACGTTCGAAGTTTCGACTAAACTCCGCCGTTAGCCTGTCGCCACTCTCAAACTCAGTGGACAGGCCGATCTTCGCCTCGCGGGTCTCGAGCAGGCCTTCCTGATTGGCCAGATAGTCCAATCCGCCTGAAATTCCGAATTGGCGAATCCAGGAGAGTCCCGGCCGCGGATTGTACCTGGCTTCCGCCTGAGTCTGCTGGAGCCCTTTCCAGCCCGGTTCGGCACGGCGCACAAATCCCATCTCCGGGCGGAAGTTCTCTTCAATTTGGAGATGCTCCGCGCGGAACACGAAGCGGTCACTATTCCAACTAATCGCCCCTTTCCCCGCCCAGTCCTTGCCGTCCAGGCCGGTGGAAAACGTCTTGGAGAGGAACCCTTGCAGATTCAGGTATCGAAAAAAGGTGAAGTTCGAGTCGAAGCCCAGGGCGCGATTGCTGCCGCCGAGTGTGCTGCCGGTGTTGCGGGTGAACATGGCGCCCACATAGGACCTCGCCAAAATATTACCCTTGAGCCGCAGCACGGAAAAATTTTGGCCCGGCGCGGCGCCCTCGCGGTCGGTCTGCATATTCAGCAATCCCATCTCCAGCGGGCCTTGTTTGCCGGTCAGCTTCAGGCCGCCCAGGATCGGAATTTCCTCCCGGTCTCCGGAAAGACCGATCCGGCGGCTGTGAAACAGCAGCAGATCGGTCGCTCCTCCAAAGCGGCGTCTGGTCCCGAATTGAAAAATCCCGGAGCCCTCCTGGAAAAACTCTCTTTTCTCCGGGAAAAACAGGCTGAAGCGGGACAGATTCACTTGTGCCTGGTCCACGTCGGTCTCGGCGAAGTCGGGATTGACCGTTACATCCAGCGCCAGTTGTTGTGTAATCAGAAATTTTGCGTCTTCCACGCCGATGTCCCCTCGATAGCTGGTGAATGGTTCGCCGCTCCCGGGAGACCGGATGGCGCCGCCGGTGACGTACGGTTTGAACCGGAACCGAAAGCCCTGGATATCGGCCAATCCGTCCAAGTGCCCGGCCCCGGAAAGCTTCGTGAGGGTATAGCCCCGGTTGTGGCCAGCCCAGAACACGTCCTCATTCTTCCGCACAATGGTCCGGTGAAAGTTCACTCCCCACACGGAAGCGTCTCCGCTCGCAAACCGCATCGCCTTGAACGGGATCGCGATCTCCGCCACCCAACCTTCCTCGGTGATTCGGGCTTTGGCATCCCATTTCTCATCCCAGTTTTCATTGCGAATCTGCCCTTCGTCGTTGACGGTCATATCGCGCTGCGTCCCCAGCGGGTTGATGCGGAAGCGGTAGCCGTTGCGATGGTCATGAAACGTGTCGAAGATCACCTCAAAGATGTCCTCACCCTCCATAGCGGCGTCGCGACGAAGCTCCGTCGCCACGATGCCTGCGGGATTGGAGTCATAACAGATGATCCCCAGATAGACGTGAAGGGTATCGAACAGAATCCTGACCTCCGTGCGTTCCGTGGCGGGGGCGCCCTCGTTCGGGTCCCGCTGCAAAAATTCGGTGATGGGATTCGCGAGAGCCCAACTGGCCTCCTCGAAGAGGCCGTCCACGACAATCGGTTCTTCTATCCGTACGGCCACGGCGGAGGGACTCGGAAGCTGATGTCCGGGGCTGAATTGTGGAGCAGGTTCCTGAGCAGAGGCGGGGAGCGCCATTCCTATTGGCCAGGCCAGCAGAAAGCAGGTCAGCAGAAAGAGGGTTGGATGGATCAAAGAAGCCATCAAGCTGCCGGTCCGCAGGAGACAGTGAGAACCCGAATTGTCGTCAACAAGCTGAATCCCGTGGACCATTGGCTCAAACTAAGCATGTAAATCAATGCTCCGCAAGGCAGGAAGCCGCCACGATTTCTCCCGTGCTATTCCCTCCTGAAAGAAAGCTCCATGATGGACGCGCCACTCGGCAGGGAACATCCCGCGATTTTGGACGGATTATTTTTTGGAAGCCCGCCTGGCCGCCCAACGCTTCTTGGCAGCTATTGAAATGCGGCGCCGCGCTTGTGCCGAAAGAGGCTTTCGAAGCCTCCGTTTCCGCCTTGCTGATTTGGTTACAGAATAAAAATTTTTCAGCATCGCGATGGTTTCCTGGATGCTTTTCTGTTCGCGTTGCAGTTCAATGACCGCATTCTCTATGCCGGATCGCGCCATGCATCTCCTCCTCGCCGAAATAGATCAAAAGGCATTATGAACCTAATTGATTTCCTGTAGAAACACAATATCGGCGTGTCTTACAGCGCCGGGAATCATCGCAGCGGAGATCAGCACGGGAGCGATTTAGAGGGGCGAGGAGGCCCTTGCAGGAGATTCGGGAATATAAAAAGATAGAACGGAAGAAGCAGCATCCGACTTGCCCGGTTCGCTTTGACTTGCCTGAGGTCGAGGTCTATGATGGCTGCCAAGAGGTGTTGATTGCCTGATCCAGCGCACTCGGAAGAAATCGTTGCAGAGTGAAACTCAACGTCGTGGATTTTCCTCGGCAGGGGAGGTAAAAGAAATGATGCAACACAATATACGGCTGCTGATTATGGGATGCTTGTGGCTGGTGCTCTGTCTCCCGACAGCTTCGGGTCAGGACGCACGCTGGGAGGAGTACACAACCGCCGGGAAAGAGGCTCTGACGCAAGGCGATTACGCAGAGGCCGAAAAAATGCTGTTGAGCGCCCTCCAGGTGTCACAAACCATTAGCCAGCAGGACCCGCTCGTGACCTTGAGCCTCCACAACCTGGGAAGACTCTACTACGCCCAAGGCAAGTACGCCATGGCCGAGCCGCTCTACCGGCGCTTGGTGGCAATTGCTGAGAAGGGTTCGGGGCCGAGGGCCAGCCTGAGCGTGGCTCAACGACTTGCCAACCTGGCGGATATTTACCGTCTCCAGGGCAAGTTCACCGAAGCCGAGCCGCTCTACCTGCGCTCGCTGGCAATCATCGAGAAGACCGCAGGGCCGGACCATCCTGAATTGGCGCTGAGCCTCAACAACCTGGCAGCGCTTTACTACGAACGCGGCTACTATCACAAGGCCGAGCCACTCTACCAGCGCGCGCTGGCAATCCTGGAAAAGATTGTAGGGCCGGACCATCAACACGTGGCTCTGAGCCTGAACAACTTGGCGGGGCTGTACTTCGCCCGGCGGAACTATATCGCGGCGGAACCGCTCTACAGACGCTTGCTGGCAATCCTCGAAAAGACTC
This sequence comes from Acidobacteriota bacterium, assembly GCA_022567475.1. Taxonomy (GTDB): domain Bacteria; phylum Acidobacteriota; class Terriglobia; order 2-12-FULL-54-10; family 2-12-FULL-54-10; genus JADFGZ01. The sequence continues at coordinate 12,413 of JADFGZ010000083.1, forward strand.
TGGGGCCGGAGCATCCCAACGTCGCTCTGGCTTTGGGGAGCTATGCCGCGCTGCTGCGGGCGACGAACCGGGAAGAAGAAGCGGCAAAGCTCGTTGCGCGCGCCGAGGCGATCCATGCCAAACACACCCAGTAGAAGCCGCCGAGGGGAACCCGGGCTTCACCCTATAGGGCTGTTGCTTCGGGAACCGGCTGGAAATACGGGCACGGTTCGGCAGGTAGTGGGTCAGTTTCAACGTCAGGGCACGGTTTTAACCGTGCCGATAACGAGGTGCCGAAGAGCGGCTTTAGCCGCTGAGGTTGATTTCCCTCAGGGGCTAAAGCCCTTCTGGAGACGGCCATCTAACGGCACGGTTAAAACCGTGCCCTGACAAATCGTGTGACGCTGTGCCTAACGGAAACTGACACACTACCGTTCGGCACGAACCATTGCTCTGTATCCGCAATTTGGGTAGAATGCGCTTTTGATCCCCAGAACGATTTCCTACACATAGGAGGCACAATGGCGGGAAAATTTGTGATTGCATCCGTCCTGCTGGCGCTGTTCATCACCTCCAGCCCCTTGGGGGCTGTTCAGCAACAAGAGAACAGCAAGCCGGAGCGGATCGCCATATCCAACCTGAAGGATAAACTGGACAGCGGCGAAAAATTCCTTCTGATCGATGTTCGCGAAGACTGGGAACTGGAACAGGACGGCGCGATTGCCGGCGCCATCCACATCCCCGTGGCCGAGCTTGACAAGCGGATGAAGGATATCCCGAAAGATGTCGAGCTTGTTTTCTACTGAGGGGGTGGAGGGCGCGCGGAGCGCGCTGCTGCAAAATTCCTGAAGGCGGGCTACAAGGCGGGTCCGTTTTGCGGGATTCGCGACTGGAAGAAGGAAAACCTAAAGGTAGTGGACAAAGTCGACCGGCCGGCACCGGGACCAATCCGGCCGTAGCATGAATCAGAGTTGGGCCATAGCCTGAATCAGAGATGGATAGATTCTGTCCTGTCGCAGGGGCGTGGCGGTAGCGGCCCCTGCGCTTGAGAATTGCTGTGCGTCCCTGCGCTGCCGGTGTGGCCAAAGCCTGCATGTGGCTGGCAATTTTGTATCACCCTAGCCGCCGGCAAAAGGCGAACGGCCATGGGCGGTCCTCATCAAAGCAACAACGTAAAGGAGAACCGATATGCGTAAGATGCAATATGTAATTGCTGCGATCCTGCTGTCTATGGCTGGCTCGTACTGGGTGCTGGCGCAAGACGCCCCGATGGGCTTCTTCGTCACGAGCACGGGGCCCGGCAACGGAGCCAATCTGGGCGGCTTGGCCGGAGCCGACCGGCACTGCCAGATGCTGGCCGCAGCAGCGGGGGCAGGCGACCGCACATGGCGCGCCTACCTCAGCACCAGCGCTTCCGGCGGACAGGCAGCCGTCAACGCCCGCGACCGCATCGGCCAGGGACCGTGGCACAACGCCAAGGGGGTCCGCATCGCTCCAAACGTAGCCGACCTGCACGGAGACATCGAACGCGACCGCAACTATCTTTACAAGGACACGGCGCTGAACGAAAAGGGCGAGGTGGTCAACGGCCGGGGCGACAGACCCAACCGGCACGATATCCTGACGGGCTCCGATTCACACGGCAGGACGATCACGGGCAGCGACGACCGGACCTGCCAGAACTGGACCAGCAGCGATACGGGCCAAGCGCAGGTCGGCCATCATGACCGCTCGGGCGGCAATACTACGTCGTGGAACTCGGCGCACACAAGCAGAGGCTGCAGCCAGGAAGCTTTGCAGGGCTCGGGCGGCGACGGATTGTTCTACTGCTTCGCCGGCAATTAAGCCATTTTTAGGGTTGGTGTAGCGCAGCCGCCAAAGTAGGGGCAGGCCTCCAGGCTTGTCCCGAGTGAAGCCGAGGGAAATGCCTGCCCTACCTGCGGGCTATACAGCAACGCCGACGCCGTTATAGACGGTCTAAGAAGGCGTTCCTTTTGGGGTCACTGCACGAAAGAAGATCTGCCCCCGTCAGCTTCGAAAGAACTCGATTCGGAATATCCTTGCCAAGAACAGT
>JADFGZ010000084.1 GCA_022567475.1 Acidobacteriota bacterium
CGCGTCGGCCATCTCCACCCCGAAGATCGAGATCAGGCTGCCCGGTGAGGCCGGGACCTGCGGCGCAAAACTCGCCGCGCTGACCACCGCACCTTCTCCCACCTGCGGGATCGTCGGGTTGGCCTGCAATCCGCCTACAAGCTGCGTTGTTCCCTGGAGCGTGGTGCCGGATATCTCCGCCGTCGCCGTCGCCGTGATTGTGACTTGCGACACCCCGGAGTTGCGTGCCTGCCAAGTCCCGCTCCAGCGGCCATCTTGAAGCGACTGCAATGGCAGCGGCGGGTCACCGTTGGAGAACGTCAGCAACACCGAGCCGGTGGTCAGCGGATCGCCGCAGTCATCGACCACAGTGGTCTCAATCGGAACCGGCCAGGCCGCCGAGACGTTGAACTGATTGCCCAGCAGCGTGAACACCGGCTGCAACTCCGTCGGGGTACAGCCCGCCAGCCGCGCAATGGGCGGCACGCGTTGCAGCGCTCCACTGGTGTCGGCCAGCACCAGCGCCATCTCCACCGTCCGCACCGAGCCGTCGCCGAACGCAAGGGTCAGCGTCCCTCGCCGCACTCCGGCCAGCAGACCGGCGATGCGGGGTTGCAGAACAATCTGGGACGGCTGGTTCGGCGATACGGTGCCGCTGATCGGCGATTGCGTGAACCAGTCCGAACCGTCCGAGGTGAACCGGCCTGAGACAAACGTCTTCGAACTGTCGGTCAGATTCGACACTGTGATGGTCTGCGGGGCTGGATCGCTTCCTCCGGCAATTCCTGTGAAGACCACCCCGGCAGGGCGCACCACCGCTCCCGGATCGCTGCCTACAGGCAATACATTTAGAACAACCGTTACCACCTGAGGCGAGTTGTCGGCCTCCGGAGAGAACACCTGCACCTGGCCGTAGTACTCTCCTGCCGCCAGTCCCGCCGGGTTGGCGGTGACTGTTATCTCGGGAACATTCCCGGAGGCCGCCTCGGTCAAGCCGTTCGGCGGGCTTACCGTCAGCCAGTCGCCGCCGGAGAGTGTCGCAGGGCTCGTTGTCCAGTTCAGCGTCCCTCGCCCGATATTGCGCACCCCGAAGCTCTGTGAAGGCGGGGCCGCACCGACACCGGAAACGGACCGGAACGTCAGGCCGCGCTGCGACAGCCGCAGCAATTGCTGTATGCCGCTGATCGTCATTACCACAGGAATGTCGATGCTCTGGCCGGTGGTGGAACTGGAAATTGTAATGATCCCGCGATAAGTTCCGGCATCCAAGCCATCGGGGTCGGCTGTTACGGCCAATGCGCCGGGAGTTCCCAGCAAGGCTGTGCCGCTGGCGGACGCAACCGTCAGCCAGGAACCGCCGGAGAAGGTGCTGGCTGTGGCCTGAAAGTCCGCCGAGCCTGCACCCTCGTTGAATATCCCGATCCGCTTTGTGCGGGCCTCCGCGCCGAGCACAAACGGAAAACCAAGACGACCGGGTCTCACCACGAGCTCAGCAACCCCTGCTGCCTCCACCGTCAAGGTGACCGGGACGGTCCGAGTGGAAGGGTTGGCATTGGGTATCGCAACCGTGACAGCGCCCTGATAAGTGGCAGGCGCTAGACCGGTTGGGTTCACGGCAATCAACAGGCTGGAGGGCGCTGTCCCGCTGGCCGGGTTGACCGACAACCAGTTCCCGCCGGTGCTGGTGGCCATAGCCGTAAACGCCAGCCCGGCTGTTGGGCTGAAGATTGCGACAATCTGCTGCTCCTGTTGGGTCGCTCCCTCCTGGACGCTGAACGACAGCAACTCCGGGCGGAGCAGAAACAGCGGCGCAGTTCCCGCTTGCTCGACGGTGAAGGTCTGCCCGGCGATGGAAAGGGTTCCTGTGCGAACGGCTGCAGAAGTGTTCTCGGCCACGGTATAGCTCACCGTGCCGTTGCCCGTACCGGTAGCACCGGAGGAGATGGTGATGAAGGTTGCGTTGCTCGTAGCCGTCCAGTTGCAAGCGCTGGAGGCGATCACGCCAATGGTTCCGTCGCCCCCGCCGGCCGGAAAAACTTTCCGGAGGGGAGCAATCGAGTCAACACAAGCTGAGCTGCTATCGAGGATCAGGATTGCAAAGTCTTTTGCCGCAGTCTCTTGAGCGGCATCCGTGACCTGGGCCGTAAAGCTGAAGGTTCCGAGAATTGTGGGAGTGCCAATGAGTGCGCCGGTTGAAACATCTAGTGTCAAACCAGCAGGAAGCGAACCCGTTGTTACCGACCAACTGTAAGGCGGTGTACCCCCCGTAGCGCTCAGCACTTGGGAGTACCTTGTTGCGGTGTTGCCGTCCGGCAAAGGCGAAGCCGTGGCGATCGCAAGCGGCGGGGAGATTACAATGGTCATTTGGCCTTCCCTGATCTTAGCCACAAAGGCGTCAGCGCATCCATCCACACCGCCGACACAATTAGTCTGAAATGGGCCGACCGTGGGGAAGTTGGTTGACAAGGTATTGCCCGTCACATAGGCGTTGCCGGTGGCGTCCACGGCAATGCCGCGGCCTATGTCCTCGCCGGTGCCGCCGAGAAAGGTGGAGTAGCGCAGAGCGGAACCGGCGGCATTCAACTTCGCCACAAAGGCATCAAAGGAGCCGACCTTAGCAACCAGGAAGGGGTTGGCCGTGGGGAAGTCGGTCGAATTGGTCCCGCCCGCCACATAGGCGTTGCCGGAGGAGTCCACGGCGATGGCAAGACCGCTATCAAGGTCACTGCCGCCAAGGTAGGTGGAGTAAACCAGAGCCGAGCCTGCGGCATTGAACTTCGTCACGAAGGGATCTGTTTCGCCTCCCAAACCCGGCTGTAAGGCATTTGCGGTGGGGAAGTTGGTCGATCGGGTGTCGCCAGTCACGTAGGCGTTGCCGGAGGAATCCACAGCAATGCCGAAGCCTACGTCCCTGTCGTCGCCGCCGAGGTAGGTGGAATAAACGAGGGCGGTGCCAGCGGCATTCAACTTTGTTACAAAAACGTCCCGTAAGCCGCCTAGTACAGACTGAAAGGAACCGGCAGAGGGGAAGTCGACCGAACTGGTTTCCCCCGTGACGTAAGCGTTGCCACTGGCGTCCAAGGCGATACTCTCGCCTGCGTCGTCGCCGCTGCCGCCGAGGTAGGTGGAATAGTCAATCGTCGAGCCGCCAGGATTGAACTTCGTAACAAAGGCGTCGCTGGCGCCGCCAGCGAAGCTAGTCTGGAAATCATTTCGGAATATGGCTAACGGGATGAAGTCGTTCGAATTGGTATTGCCTGTGACGTAGGCGTTGCCGTTCGAGTCCACAGCGATGCCGAAGCCAAAGTCGTCGTTGCTGCCGCCGAGGTAGGTGGAATACACGAGGGCGTCGCCGGTGGCATTCAACTTCGTTACGAAAGCGTCGCTGCCACCACTATTGGCAGAGCCGGTGGGGGTGGGGCTGGCTGTGGGGAAATTAGTGGAAAAAGTATTCCCCGTCACGTAGGCGTTGCCGCTCGAGTCCACCGCGATGCCCTCGCCTAAATCCAGACCGCTGCCGCCTAGATAGGTGGAATAGACAATGGCGTCGCCGGCGGCATTCAACTTCGTTACGAAGACATCGCCGGGGAAACCGCCGCCGCCGAAAGCGGGCTGGAAGGGAGTCGCCGTGGGAAAGTCGGTGGAACCGGTCTGCCCTGTGATGTAGGCATTGCCGTTCGAATCCACAGCGATGCCTTTACCAAAATCTTCAAAGTTGCCGCCGAGGTAGCTGGAGTAGACCAGCACCGGGTCGATGACCAGCGGTTGGTTCCTGTCATAATCGGCTACCTGGAATCCGACCTGATTCCTGCCCCGGAGCACGTAGCCGCCGGCAATTTCTTGGCGAATGCCGGCTCTCCCCTGCCCGTTCTTCTCCTGATATATCAGCGGTTTGCGCAGTCGGATTTGCCCGCTGGCGAAGTGGAGCAGCAAGTCGCCCGTTGCATCAATTTCGAGATGGTCTGCGCCTTGGAGTTCCAATTGGATCGCTTCTGGGTCTGCTCCCGGAGCGACCACAAAGTCGTACTCCAGTTGCCGCTGGTTGCCATAGTAGATGAGGTCCACGCCCGGATAAACGTCCTGATACCGTACCTTGGCATAGTGCGGAACATTGGTCCGCCACTTTTCGGGATCGTTGCCGATGAAGTAGTTGCTCTTTCCGGGGAGTTCCTCAATGCCTGTGACCTGTGGCGCAGGATTCGAGCCCGCAAGCTTCAGCCGCAATACAGCGCCGTTATTTCCTTGCTTCTGGCTTCTGACTCCTGATCCCTCCGCTTCCTCACTGCCCGGCTCTGCTCGGGACAGGCTCTCGCGGTTCGGAATGCCCGCGCGTTGCGGGCGGTCCGATGCACCGTTTTTCAGCGCCAGCACTGCCTCTGTGGAGGTCAAAAACAATGTGTAGCCTCTGCCTCGGGACAGGAATTGTACAGGAGACTCAAATTGGTTCCTGTTGGCCTCAAAGGAGAGGGGTAATTTCCCGTAGGACTCTGCCACTTTTGGCTTGTTGCTGGCGGGGGAGGGTGCCGAAATGATTTGGCCTTTTACATCTGTCCAAGGCAGCAGTGCTATCGTCAAAAGACCAAGCTGAAAAAGTCTCCATACATGTCGCATAGCAATTCCCTGTTCGAGTGTTTTCTCTTAAAATTTGACGCTCCAGAAAAGGACATTGATGCCCTCAAGGATGGAGCCCTTCGAGCAAACGCTGCACGGCAAACCATTGGCAGGCAGCGTCGCACAGCAATTTCCAGCTATGCAATTCTCGCGAATCAATCCGTGGCTAACCGATACGCAGCAGCCGGGATGCATTGCCGCCCAGGATGGCTTCCTGGTCTGCGGCGTTCAATCCGGGGACGCCGAGGATATGATTGACGCCGTCGGTATTTCCCATTTCGTAAGGAAAATCCGTGCCCAAAACAATCTGGCTGGCGCCGACTTCGGCGATCAAATGTCGCAGCCCCTCCGGCGTATAGACCAGGGAATCAAAATAGAGTTGCTTGAGATATTCGCTGGGGTGTTTCTTGAGGGGTTTACAGTTCGCCGGGACAAAGTCCACACAATGATCCGAACGGCCACTGTAGGAGGGCAGGAACCCGCCTCCATGGGCCGAGCATATTTTCAGCCCAGGGAAACGGTCCAGCGTCCCCTCGAAGATCAAATGGGACAGCGCCACGGTGGTTGCCAAAGGATTCCCGATTACATTGCCCAGGTTGCCGTTTCCTTGAAAGCGCCCCCGGCCTTCCGGGAAACCCACAGGGTGTATGAAAACCAGGCATCCCAATTCCTCCGCCTTGGCCCAGAAGGGGTGAAACTTGGGCGCGGCCAGCTCGTCATCGTTGATTTGGGTGGAGATCATGCAGCCCCGCATGCCCAGTCGTTTGACGGCGTGTTCCAACTGCTCCGCGGCCAGATCGGGATGTTGCATGGCAACTCCAGCCATGCCCACAAAGCGGTCTGGATGAGTGGCGCATAGCTCGGCGATTTTTTCATTTTGAAGCTGGTGAATCTGGCGGGACAGGTCCCGGTCCGCCCAGTAGTGCAGGTAAGACGAGCCAAGACTGACGGCTTGCATATCGATTCCCTGTTCGTCCATCTTTTTCAAACGGTCGTCCAGATTGGCAAAGTTCAAGTCCCGTCCCCGGGGGGAATCGGGAAACGCGCTCAGCCGCCGGCCCGCATCGGTGTCCTTTATCAGTTCCCAGGTATCGTGGATGTAGCAATGAGCGTGAACGTCCACGGTCAGCGTCCGGCGGCCGCCAACCACAATCTCCCGGCGTCTGCCCGTGCTGCCGCCCTGCATAGACCAGCCCGCAGAGGCGCCCATGCCGCAGCTTACGAAAAATATGCCAGACGATGTCGTTGCCAAATCTTTCAAGAACTCCCTGCGATTGCGCATGCATCCTCCTCCGGGTGTTTTAAGAAAAGACCAAAAATCCCTTCTGACTTCTTTCGCCGCTTGTCACTCATCACGGTTTTCTATCCGCTCCATTACTGTCGCGGCTCGGATTGAAGGCCATTCTGACTCCTGACTTCTGTCTCCTGACTCCTGCTTTCCCACTCATCACTTGCCACTCGGCACGGAAAGCGCCCTGCGCGACCGGGAATGGGCTGCCGCTACCAACCTGCTGGAAGCTTATCTTTCCAGGTGGTATATCCAACGGGTTGCATGCCAATATCACTCGCCCAACCCGAAGTCAGATGGATCGTCCTCCCCCCCACAACCGTCATCAGCACCTGGAGGTTGGGAATCTCATTTTCGGGGACGGTTAAATAATCCTTGTCCAGCACAACAAAATCCGCAAACTTCCCAGTCTCCAGGGTCCCCAAGACATCTTCCTTGAGGAGATAATATGCCCCCCAGCGAGTGATCGCCTTCAATTGGATAATTCGATCGGTCCGTTCGCCGGGACCGTACACCATCCCATCTCTCTCATTGTACCGGGTCATCCCTTTGTGGAGGAAAAAGAAGATTTTGTCCGCCAAGGGACGGTCGATTTCAAATGTGCTCATCACGCCCGCTTCGGTCAGACTCTTCCGAGGTGAAATCCAACTGGTGTATTCCACCCCATGAATCCTGGCGAACATCGCGGTGCCTGCCATGTTCGGAACCACCCCGGGAGGTTCCCAAAGCAAGTTGTTGTTCAGGCTGGCAAGCATGCCCAGCTCTTTCATGCGGGGGATTTGCTGCGGGCGAGGCACCCCGGAGCTGTGATCGAAGGCATGCCGCTTCGCCCGAATTTGCTCCAGTGTCATTCCTTCTTCCTTGCTGATTTTCTCGATGGCATCCATCAGGTTGTCTATGGATACGTCGCCGCTGACGTGAATTCCAGCAACACGCATCCCGCCCCGAATTGCGTTCTCGAGATTTTCCCCCCACTGCGGACCGGAAAAGCCGTCAAAACACTCTCTCCGCCTGAGAATTTCCAGCGGATTTTCTTTCCACTCGTCCCGAATCGGGGCCGTACTGCAATTGCCCCCATTGGCTCCCTGAAAGACGCCCATCAGCCAGATGTAGTCGGTGCCGGTTCCGAGCAAACTGGCCATATACCGCATCGTCTCCAGATCCATCGCCGGCCCCGGATACGCCCATCCATAACGGACGGGCATTTCGCCGTTCGCATCCAGAAGGCGATACGCCGCCATCGTGCCGAACGCATAGGGGCCGGAGGCGAAGGCGGACATTCCGTAGCTGGCCCACCACTCCAGTTCAGCCTTCAGGACTTGTGCCAGCAGGGGCTGTTTGCCACGGAACATGGCATTGGGCTCCATCGGGCGGCTAAATCCTCCGCCCCTGCTCAGCAATTGCTGATCCTGCAAATCCGGATGAACGTCCAGCAGCGCGTCTAAAGCTTTTTGATTTACGATGGAGGTGATGAACCCGTTGCGCACTTTTACCGGCGTGTCGGGGGCTAGCACGTCCAAGTATTCTTTGGTGATGCTTTTGTCGAACAACTGCGCCATTTCCGTGGCGTGCTCATAGTTGGGGCCGTAGTTGAAGCTGAGCCAAACCCACTGTCCTGGTTTCGCCTTCGCGAGGGCTGCTTGCATCATCGGATCAAACAGCGCTAACTGCTCCTTGGGAGGCAGATTCGGCATCCAGCGATGAATCACGACCTCATTGTCATCATCAGGGAATACGTGCGTCATGGCGCGCGGTTCCTGAAAAGCCCAGTCCATCGGGTGCTCGTGAGTAATAATGAAACTCGGCAGGACCGTCCGGCCTTCCAGGTCAATGACCTTCGTTTGCGGTCCAGCCAGTAACCGGACCTCCGCATCGGTTCCTGTAGCAAGAATCCGCGCATCACGGACTGCCATCGCTTGCACAATGGAACCCACTTTGGAATCAAAGGAGGAATCATCCATTGTGACGATCTTGCCGTTATAAAGAATCATCTGAGGATAGCCAAGCTTCGCAGAAATAGCTGACTGCTGGGCCCATCCGCACACATCGATTGCGATTGTCACGAATGCGATCAGGATCAATTTCTTTGCCATATGCTTGCCTCCGCGCTGCTTGCACTAGCTTGCATATTCCTGCTAGCAGTATTCTGTCCGAAATTTGGCCTAATTCTGGGGAGAGTCTACATCATAGCCAGGGGATTGTGAAACGGGTTTCGGCGGGGAGGGAAGACGAAGATTTGCGGAAGCATCTTCATCGCCACATCGCATCATAAAGTTGGATATCCCGCGCCCGAAAGACCTTACCCATGCCGCCCGCACCCAACGGCTCAGGGTATCCTCAGAGCCCAGCGGTTTACCTGGGGAAACGGTCACGTTACCCTCCGCCGGATTGGGAATGCTGCTGAGAGATTGCGTGAGGTGAGAGGGGCGGGCAATTGACGGCAGGAGCGGCGTCTTTTGCACAAAAGAGGGAATTTCCCTTTGGTTTTGACACCTGCCGAAACAACACGGACAGAAAAAATGGGGACCGGACTGACGTCCGATCCCCAAGTGAATGTCTTCCACCTCACTTTCGGCTTCACTTCCGGCAACCTTCGCCCCCGCCGCAATTTTTAGACGGGAACGGAGAACCTTACAGCGCTAAACTGCCTGCGGTTCCTGCTTGCTCGTTGCCTTATTCGCGCCGCCGGTTCAGATCGTAGCGAAACTCCATCTGAGGGCCAACAGCCGGAACGCCGAGTTCCTGAGCCCATTCCTCGCGCAAGACGGTGGTTTTCCCGCCAAGGACCGTCATCAACGGGTACACCGTGGGAATCTGGTCTTGTGGAATGGTGAAGTAATCCTTGTTGAGGACGATGAAATCGGCGAGCTTGCCTGTCTCGAGCGTTCCCAGGTCGTCCTCCTTGATGACAAAGTAGGAGGGCCACACCGTTGACATCTTCATCAAGGTGTTCCGGTCGATAGCCTCTTCGGGAGCTATGGAGAGTCCGTCTGAGGTCATGCGAGTGATCAGAGGGTAGTACTGAGTAAATGCTGTGGGACCCTCTCCGCCTTCCACTCCGAACTCTCCCTCCGCAACGGTCATCAGGCCGCCATCCAGCATGCTGCGGACGGGCGAAATCCAACTGGCGTACTGCTGTCCGTAAACATCAAGCCACGGGGCGCTCCGGTTCACGATGCGGCCGCCGCAACTGATAATCATTCCCAGCCGGGCCATTCGGGGAATTTGCGCTGGCCGGGGATAGAAGCCGCAGTGATCGGAGGTGAGCCGCTTGGAGCGTATGTAGTCCAGTGTAATAGCGGGTTCCTCCTCGATCACCCGCTCCATGATGTCCATCACATAATCCATGGTCTTGTCCCCGTAGTCGTGGTTGACCACAAAGCGAAGGCGATGGACCAAGGCGGCATGGATCGCGTCGTCATACTCGTTGCCTGGCTCCAGAATGCAAAGTTCCTGTGCCTTAATTTCGGGAGGGGCCTCCATCGTCGTGCAGATGGCAGGCGGTCCGCTGTCGATGCCTCCCAGCGTGACGCCGATATTCCAGAAATAGTCGTCGCCCATTCCGGCCATGTCGCTTTTCCGGACGAAGCAGCCTGCAATGTCCGGCTCCACCTGCTGGCAGAACCTGTCGGCATAGGCAAACCGCACCGGGATGCGCCCTTCTTTCTGCAACAGCCGGTAGGCGTCATGCACCCGCAGGCCGACGATGTGCGAGCTGAAGGTAGTGAATCCCAGGGCCGCCTGGTGATACAGGGCGTCTTCGATGATATCGGCCGCCTGGTCCAGATGGTCTCCAAAGTAACGATCCACATACAGAGAACGATTGATCGTTGTGTCATGAGGCAGCGCAATCGCCTCGTTTTCCGGTGTGGGGTCCACCGAATAAAGATTCATGAAGGCGTCCCGCGCATTGGTGTTCAGCAAAAATTTCGGATGCGAGATAATAAACACGGGCTGGTCAGGAGCCAGTTGGTCCAATTGCTCGCGTGTCATGGCCTCATCGTTCAGGTACTTGACGCCGATGCCCATGCCGGATTCCCCGTTCGCTCCGCTGGAAGGAAGGTTGATCCATGCCCATTGCCCCGGGAGTGGATTTGCCATCTGTTCCTTGATGACCAGCTCGATGCCGCGCGTGATCTCCCCATAATCGGCTCCGCCCACCGAGAACCGCCTGGCAACCTCCACCACCGCCTCTGGATTATTCACAACCCAGCGGCCTAGAGCCCGCGTGTGGACGTGCGTGTGCGGGTTGATCATCCCCGGCACAACGGTGCGGCCTTTTAGATCAATCTGCCGTGTTTGAGGGCCGGCTAAACGCAGCACCTCGCTGTTGCTGCCCACGCTCAGGATCCGGTCTCCCCGGATCGCCATTGCCTGGACCGTTCTTCCCAGGGAATTGCTTAGCGTCGCATCATTCATCGTCACGAGCTTGCCGTTATGGATGATGAGTTCCGGATACTGAATCAGTTCCGCCGGGATATTCTGAGCTTGCAGCGAGGTCACCAGCAGTAGTGCCGAAAATAGCAAGGTGACCATTCGCCTGGACATGCTTCGCATGTTGAATCTCCTTTTCTCACTGTTGAGTTTTGATAGATACTATCAATCAGTTAATCTGATTCCGCCTAGTAATGATGGAAAAACTCTAACTCTTGTGGGACGCTGGTGTCAATTGAACTTTTGAGGGCCGCCTTCGAGATCAACGCGCCCCTGCAAAGACGCTTTTGGACGGACTTTTTTCTTGACTTTCTCCTCCTCGCGTAATACAAGGTGAAAGTATAGGGCTTCCAAAAAGGAAGTGTAATGCAAGTCGAAGTTGTGTGATGCCAAGCGGAACTCATTCGGCATCTGGGTAACCGGACGGGATAGAGTGCGTTGGTTTGTCGCGAAAGATTAATCCTGCCAACAATGTTCAGGTCGCAAGTTTGGCCTGCGAGGAGATGAAATAATGACGTCACAGGGTACGGTCGCAAAATCGGTCTTTTATAGTTCCGTGATTTGCTTTTTCCTTCTGGTTTTTTGCTGGACAGGTTCTCTCGAAGCTCAAACCACGGGAACCATTCTCGGATCAGTGACGGACCAAACCGATGCCGTGTTGCCTGGAACAGCGGTGCTGGTGACCAATGTCGAAACCGGCATTGTGCGCTCATCCGTTGCCAGTGACAGAGGTACATACCGCGTTTCAAACCTTCCTCCCGGCGCCTATGAGGTGCAGGCATCACTGGCCGGTTTCCAGACAGGCGTTCGCAGCGGCATCACCCTGACCATCGGCCGGGAAGCGGTCGTGAACTTTACCCTGCAGGTAGGAGACGTCACCCAGCAGGTGACGGTCACCGGCGAGGCTCCGCTGATTGAAACCACCACAGCCACCGTCAGCAGTGTGGTGGATTCGCAGCAGATGCGGGACATTCCCCTCAACGCGCGCAGCTTCATCGAACTGGTTCCCCTGACAGCGGGGGCGACTTTTTCCGAAACGGGCAATACAACCAGCCCCACTTTTGGGTTTGGAAGGAAGCTTTCCATCGTCGGCACTCGCTATACCGCCAACAGCTTCCTGCTGGACGGCGCCGACATGAACGACATCTCGAACTCCTCTGGCAGCGCCGCCGGGACGATGACGGGCGTCGAGACGGTCCGCGAGTTTAAGGTGGTGACCAACGCCTATGACGCCGAATATGGCCGCCACACCGGCGGGGTCATCAGCGCGATCACCAAATCGGGCACAAACCAAATCCACGGTTCTATCTTCGAATTCCTCCGCAATGACAACCTGGACGCCGCTAAATGGGAGGACAACGCCTTTGGCGGCGGCGTCAAACCCGAATTCAAGAGAAACCAGTTCGGCTTTGCCGTAGGAGGGCCGGTCATCAGGGACCGAACCTTCTTCTTTGGCAGCTTTGAAGGCTTGCGAGCAATTAAGGGTGAAACCAAGACTTTCAATGTCCCCGGAATTGCGGCGCAGCAAGGGTTAATCGATGGCGAATTCATCGGCATCGATCCGGTCGTGCAACCGTTTATGGATGCCTTTTCGCGTCCCAACGTCGTTTGCGGCAGCGGATGCCTTGACCCCGCATTTCCTTTTGACCGCAGCAATGGAACTGCCCGGTTCGCCGACGGTAGGAGCATCATAACCAACCAGGATTTCTTCATGGCTCGAATCGACCACACGTTCTCCGACTCCGATACCCTGATGGGCCGGTTCAACTTCGATGACGCCGATAGAGTCGACACGACACGAGAACCCAACACAACATCCGATCTGGAGACCGCGAGCCGGTTAGCCACCCTGCAGGAAACGCATATCTTTTCCCCCGCCTTGCTCAGCCGGACCCACTTCTCTTTTAACCGCACTTCGCTGACCGGTGTGAACAAAGAACTGGCCGGGTTTGTGTATCCGGGCGGATTCAATTTCAGCGGCGCCGATTTCGCCTCGGGGATTATTGATTTCCAATCCGGCCTCACCGACTGGGGCGGGGGGACCACGCTGCCCAAGTTTTACGTGCAGAACAACTTTCAGTTTAAGGAAGATATTTTCTACACCACCGGGCGGCACTCGCTCAAATTCGGCGGGCAGTTCCAGAGGATTCAGGTCAATGAGCGCTCGGATTTCCACGGGGGCGGCACTTTCCGATTTGATGATTTGGAAGCGTTCATGAAGAATGAGCCAAACCGGATGAATTTCATCAGGCCCGGCTCGGACACCCACCGAGGCTGGAGACAAAATCTGACTGGCCTGTACATTCACGACGACATCAGTGTTCGGCCGGGGCTCACCCTGAACGTCGGCCTGCGGTACGAGTTTATTTCTGTACCCCGCGAGGTGGACGGGAAAGTAGCAAACCTTCGTGAACTCTCCTTCCCCTTCTTTACCACCTACGACACGGAGAATACTGACGTGGGTGATGACTACTTTTTGAACCCCTCCCTGAAAAACTTTGCCCCTCGGATCGGGTTGGCCTGGGATCCCTTCCAGACCGGCAAGACCTCCGTGCGCGCCGGTTTCGGCGTGTTCCACCAGCAGATCCTGGCTTACATCTATCGTTCGCCGGGGAACCGGGCCGCGCCCTTCTTCGCGGTGGCCGAGGCAGAAGATGACGATTTGGAAGACCTTGGACTTAAAATTGACTTCCCGAATGCTTACAGGACCCAAAATGACATCTTGAGCATACCGGGTTTGGGAGGAAGGCCTCAGATTGATTTCTTCCAACACCGGGTCGAGCAACCGACCGTGCTGAAGTGGAGCATGGATATTCAGCAGCAGATCGCTCCCGATACGACGCTCGAAACCGGCTATTCCGGAACCCGCGGACTGCATCTGGTCCGGGGAGGGTTGATGCGAAATGTGACCCCCTCCAAAATCGATGAAGTGAACGGCCGGCGGCTGATCCTGGTGAATGAACCGCAACCCAATCCAAACTACAACCGGATGCGCTGGCGCGACACCGATGGCGCCTCCGCTTATCACGCGTTCCGGATGACCGTGACCAAGCGGTTCAGCCGGAGCTTCCAGTTTCAGAGTTCCTACACGTTCTCCAGATCCACCGACGACAGTTCCGGCTGGCTCGGCAGCGGGGATTTCGGCATTGGCGACCGGCGCAGCTACTTCGGGGAAAAAGAGCACGGGCTGTCGAGCTTCGACGTCCGGCACTCCTGGAATACCAACTTCGTGGTGGACCTCCCGGGTGGGAATTTGGAAGGAGCCGCCGGCAAGGTGTTGGGCGGATGGAGCCTCAGCAGCATCCTGCGGTTAAACAGTGGAAGCCCCTTTAATATTAATGCCGAACAGCCGCGGGATGGCCGGGACCGATTCGACCGTGTGGATGGGAGCACGCTCGACCTGGTCGCCGGAGGCGATACGAATCCCGTCCGATCGCAGAACCCGAACGCGTACTTCGATGTGTCTCAGTTCGTTATGCCTTGGGACCCTAGTGATCCCGAAACCTTCTTCATGGGCAATCTGGGGCGGAACACCCTGACCCTCCCTGGAACCACAAACGTGGACTTTACCTTCATGAAGGATACGCCGCTGTGGGCAGAGAACATCAACCTCCAATTCCGGGCCGAGTTCTTTAACCTCTTCAACCGGCCCAACTTCGGTGTGCCTAATGCTCGTGTGTTCGACCGGAAACCCCAGAAAGACGCGGAAATTCGCTACCAGGTCGGCGCAGCAGAAATTGAAGACACCCGAACCTCTGCGCGAGAGCTTCAGTTCGCCTTGAAGCTGATTTTCTAGGAGAGAAACACCCTTCCTAAAGAAATGGGAGCAGGCACGCCTTGCTCCCATTTTCTATTTAGGAATAGAATGCTCTTTCACGTGGGACGATAAGACAATGAGGCGATAAAGGGGTCTGGTGCCAGACCCGTTCCCCAGTTGGTGTATATTAACGCGGGGGAGATACGTGCTGGTTCTAAAGGATTAACGGCGCCTTGTATACATCTACCATCAGGGGAACGGGTCTAGCTTAGCTGGAGCTACCAGCCGCGCCGCCCTGCTTTCCATAATATTGGTCTATATAATCGGCAACCAAACAAGATCAAGGGGGGGAATCAGGTCATGCGAATTACCCGGATGTT
>JADFGZ010000085.1 GCA_022567475.1 Acidobacteriota bacterium
AGTCCTCCACCAGGTCGCGGGGGTCGGCCCCTTCCGAGAATTTTACCGCCACTGACCGCAGCGTTCCACCGGCCTCCCGCAGGGTTTCGTAGGGAAGAATGAGGACGTTGTCCGGCTCCAGGTGTACGAAGGGCCGCAGCGAGAATTCGAAGACGGGGTCTGTCACCGCCATGCCGACGGACTCGCTCGGCCCCAGGGCGGGGGCGGCGGACATCATGAAGTCAACTGGGGTCAGGGGCTCGTGGTCGAGATCCCGCACCTCCTCCAGAGCGGCGGCGTCGAAAATCCCGCGCACGACGAAGGATCTGCCGAAAATCTGAACCTCCGCTCGCCCCACCTCGTCGGCGGCAATGCCGAGGCTGACGGCCATCTCCTGAGACAGGAGGCAGGAGCTCTCGTCACTCGAGGCGAAGAAGGTGCCCGACGACAGAGAGCGATCGACACCCGTGATCTCTCTTTCCTGGGGACTGAGCCCCAGCAAACCCGTGGACCGGACGGTGAGATCCCCCCTCCTCACCTCCACGTACTTCCTCTCCTCGTCGTCGGCGGCTATGTACCAGTTGCGGGGACTGAGGACACCCCCCGTCTGGAAGTGGGAGCGGGCGAAGTCCAGCGTGTTCTCCCCCAGACGGTTCCAGCCCCGATTTCGAATCAGTACCCCTTCGTAGTCCCCGTCGTGTGGGAGGGGGAACACCAGGAAGCGGATATCGGGCTTGAAGGAGGTGAAGGAGAGCACGGTGAAGGTGAGGAGAGTGAGGGTCAGCAGGGTCAGGCCCGAGCGCAGCTTCCGCCGACGCATGTTGGAGATACCCAGGGTAAAGGCGGTGTAAGCCGCGCCGACGCGACTGATGTCTGTTTCGTGGACCTGGGCCTGCCGGGCATGGTATTCGCGCATGTAGCGGTTAAAGCGACCCGAAATCATGAACAGGACGAAAACCGCCATGGCCATGATGGCAAAGGCCAGGAGGATGACGAGCGGATGGGCGATGTCGAAGGCCGGGTGGATCTGTGAAATGACGATCCAGATGACGAGCAGGAGAAGGCCGAAGCCCGCCAGCTGGCGCCTTATGTCCGCGGAGGCGAAGAGCAGGCGCTCTCCGAAGAAGGCGGCGGGGATGACGAGGGCGAGAAAGAAGATCATGCCCTGCATTACGTCGTTTAGGGTGCCGACCACATCCGGATAGGCGCGGCGAGTCACCCCCCCAGCTGCCCTGATGAGAGCCACGTACTCCGACCAGCGCTTTTCCGTCATCGCCTTCGAGGCCCGTTCGATGAGGCTGCGCCCGGCCTCGTGCAGGCGGTCGAGCTTCTGGTTCTCGATAGCGTGGCGGCGCATGGTCTGGAGCCTGGCTTCGTTCAGGCGCCACATGTCTCTCACCGCCAGGAAACTGGTGGGCACCAGCGCGTCTCGTTGGAGGTCGTAACCGCTGCCGCGAGCCTCCTTCTCGTCCGCTCCTCCGGGGCTGTTGATCAGCAGCTCTCCTCCCACGAGTATCTTCAGGCGGCCATCCTCACCTAACCCCTCGCGCGGGGCAAAGACCACGCAGGAGGCTGACTGGAACCCGAAGAGGTAGCCGAACTGTCTAGGAGGCCTGCCGCTGCTGTCGATGATTTTCACTTTCACCGAGGGGGGCATAAACAGATGCACGGGATCCACCAGGCTGAAGAGCATCCTGGAGATGCAGGGGAAGACGACGATCTGCTTGGTGTAGTGGTCCCAGCGCACGGACATGTTCAGTCTGCCGTCGCCAAGGGCTTTGCCGTGGAACTTCGCCCCCTCACCCAGGTCGGGGGCATAGACGATATCCCCGCTGGCCGGGTCGATGTAGAGGCCGCACTGGAATTCAATTTTCGTCTTCAGGCCCCCGATCATGCGCTTCGGCTCGCTCATGGCAGCCGAGGGTGGGGTGTTGTCCAGCCGGTCGTAGACCATGATGTTGAAGAGGTTTTCATCCGTCAGAACCACTTCATTGCGAATCGGGTCAACCGCTACGGCGCTGTACAACGCGTAAGAATCCCGGATGACACGCACGGGGTCTCTTTGGGCCGCTTCGGCCCGTCTGTCCGGGTCGGCGCTCTGCGCCGCCGCGCCGCCCGATTGCCGTTCTTGCAGCAGGGAAGCCATCAGCGGCGTGCTGCTGCTGGCGGGCGCCCACTCGCACATCACTCCATCCATCCCATCCATCACTTCATCCATCAAGGGCAGGGGCTGGATGGAAACTAACTGAGCATAGCCTGCGGGCCTTCGTCCGAAGATCGCAGGGGTTTCGCCATCGCCTCTGAGCACATAACCCGCGATGATTCCGACCGCTGCAAGAATCAAAACCAGACTCACCCGCCGACGCATATCAGAAGCTTGAGACATATCCGATGCCCTTTTTTCAGTCTTGAGATGGAATTGCCGATTGGCGCCGTACTTTCCTGCACCGTACTTTCCTGCAAATGATACCCTCACCACCTGCTTTTGTCTTGTTCAAATTGCGATGCTTCCCTGAGGCGGACGCTCTCCATGCGGCACTCACCACAGACCGATGATTTTCCACCAAGCCATACCCACCACCAGCCAGACGGTAATGTTGACCAGCGACACCAGGAATCCTACCTTCCACCAGAGTCCTTGCGAGACGTAGCCTACCCCAAAGACGATTGGGGCGGGGACGGTTCCGTAGTGGGTCAAGCCGGCGTTGAGATTAGCAAAGAAGAGCAGGAGAAAGGCGGCTACCCCGGGCGGCGTTCCGAGCAGCAGCAACACGCCCAAAAAAGGCGGGTACATGGAAACCATGTGAGCCGTGATACTGGCAAAGCCATAATGGGCGTAGAAAAAAATCAATCCAATCAGGAGCAAAACCCATAACCAGCTCCATCCCGTAAAGAGGCTGGAAACTAAACGGGCAAATTCGGCAGTAACACCGAAGTCGTTCAATGCGCCCGCCATCGCGAACAGCCCACCGTACCAGATGAAGACGTCCCAGGCCGCCTGTTCTTCCAAGGCGTCTTGCCAGGTGAGAATGCCGCTGACCAGCAGGACCGAGACGCCGAGCAGAGCCACGGTGGTTGTGGTGAGCGAATGAAAGCTCGATGTAATCCACAAGCTGCAAACGAAGAAAAAGATAACCAGCACGATATTTTCCTGGCGGCTCCTGGGTCCCATATCCTGGAGCTCCTTCCGGGCAAACTCTGTGGCGGCCGGGGTGCGCACGATGCCGGGCTTGGCCAGCCGGAAGATCACCCAGGGCACCAGCGCAAGAGAAACCAGGCCGGGAAGCAGAGCAGCCCACAGCCATCGCGCCCAATCGACGGGCACATGAGCGATCTGCGTTGCGAGCTCTGCCCCGAGCGGATTGCTGGCCTGTCCGGTCAGAAACATTGCGCAGGCAATCACGTCTCCCTGATATAGGGCCAGCATCAAGTACGTTCCCAGCAGGCCGCTGCTAGCTCCCGGGCGGGAGTGGTAGATCTCCGCCAAACTCCGTGTGATGGGAAGCAGCACGCCGCCGCTGCGGGCCGTGTTGGAGGGGATAATGGTGGCCAGGACTACGTCGGAAAAGACAATGGAGTAAGCCAGCCCAAGCGAAGTGTGCCCTATGCGCCGAACAAAGTTCAAGGCAATGCGGCGCGCCAGGCCCGTCTTGAGCAGGGAACGGGCGATAAAAAAAGCCGCCAGCACCAGCCAAACGGTGGGGTTGGAATAGCCCGACAAGGCCTCGCCGGGCGAAAGCGTTCCGGTAGCCATGGTGGCCGTGATTGCCAGGAGCACCGCTGCGCTTCCCGCAATCGGGTTCAGCATCAGGGCGACGACCGTTCCCACAAAGATGGCCAGCAGACGCCAGCCTTCCGGCTGGATAGCCTCCGGACGGGGAACGGCAAACAATACAATCGCCATCGCTGCCAGGATAATTCCCAGCGAAACGAGCCGATTTCTGCTTGTGGGGGGGCCACTGCCGCGTTCTCTGGTCCCGTTTTCCTCTGCGCGTGCAGCCTCCATCCCCGCCCCCTTCTACACGGATAGAAAGAAACACTTGGGAAAAGTTTTTGGTGGAGAGCCCTTCGTGACCAAAATAGAGAGCAGGCAGCACCAAAAATAAAAGAGCCTGCTATTCTCGGATTGCTCCCGGAGTTTCTTAGGAACTCGCCTTGGGCAGCTTCAAAACGCGGCGGGCATTCTCCTCATAAATCTTGGCGCGGTCTGCCGGAGCGATCGCCATCGCCTCGATTGCGCGGATGGTGTCGCGGATAAAGCCGGGGCCTTTTTCCGGGTCAAAGGGCATGTCGGAGGCGAAGAGCATGTGGTCCACCCCAAAGAAACCCATGCCGCATACGATCTGTCCCACCGCTCCGAACGACGCTGTGTCGGCGTAAAACTTCCGAAAGTGATCAAGCGGGCGTCCTTTGATATTGGTTTTGACCAAGTCCTGTTCATCTTTCGGCGTGCGGGAACCCAAAGTGTCCAGTCCCGGTCCAAGGCGGCCTTCGAAGAAGGGCACCATGCCGCCCGTGTGGTGCGCAATCACTTTTAGATTCGGAAACTCATCAAACATGCCGGCCATGACCATGCGGCTCATCGCGAGCGTAGTTTCATAGGGCCATCCGAAGATAAACCACATTTCATGGAGGGACTTTTTTTCCGTCTGATAGTCAGGGAAAGAGGAGCCTCGTATCGGGTGCAGCCAGATGGGCAGGTCGTGCGCGGCCATTCGCTCAAACAGCGGACGGAACTCGGGGTCGTCCAGAGGGCGTCCGTTCACGTTGCTGAATATCTGCACGCCCCGTGCTCCAAGCTGCTGGACGACGCGGTCCACCTCTTTCAGGCAGGCATCCATGTTGTTCATCGGCAGGGAAGCTGCAAAGGTCGGGAAGCGGTCCGGGTGCTTGGAGGTCAACTCGGCCAACCCGTCATTGGCGATGCGCGCCAACTCGGGCGAGGTTTCGGGGGTCCCGGCGGCCTCCAGCGGAGGCGAGGCCATCGTGAGGACCTGCTGGTAGCCGGGAAACTGATCCATGATGCGGAACCGCAACTCCAGGTCGAGCAGAACGGGAATGGCGCTGACGCGTCTCTGCATGTAGGCGGCACGCTCGGTCTTCAGCATGGCCTCGTAAAAGGGGCGGGGAAAAATGTGCGGAAAGATATCTAGGATCATCGTGACCTCCTGGGTGACTCCTGGGTGATCTCCTGGAAAAGAGAATTATGATAGCTTCCTCAATAGACTCAATGATGGGTTCAATGCCGGAGCCCGCTCAACCAAAAATTACGGCGGGGGGAAGGGTAGCAGAAGAAAGATATCCGCTCAAGGGAAACAACTCCCTCTCCCAGGGCGCACCATCCAGTGATTTTGCTTGCAATTTGGAGCGGTATGGATAATATTGCAAATCTTCCCTGGCTCCCAAGTCGAAAAACGATGACTGCGGAATGGGTAATTTCCAGCCAACGAGCGGCCAATCCGGAAGGGCTCAAAGGACTCAAGCGATATGACTGATATCTTCATCCGGGATGCGGATTGGATCATCACTGTGGATGCCCAGCGGCGCATTATTACTTCCGGCGCCATCGCTATCCGGGACGGCCAGATCGTTGAGATCGGCAAAACCAATGACCTGGAACAGCAGCATGCATCGGCCCGGCGAGTGATCGATGCCCGCGGCAAGGTGATATTGCCTGGCTTGATCGATGGCCATATGCACAGCGCCTTTCATCTCAGCCGGGGTCTGGCGGATGGGGTCAGCGCGCAGAAGTTCCTCTTCGAGCGCATGTATCCGTATGAGGGGTTATTAACCGAAGAGGAAAGCTACTGGAGCGCCATGCTGTGCGTTTTGGAGTTGCTGCGCAACGGGGTGACCACGTTTATTGACGCCGGCACCTACCATCCGCACCAAACGGCGAAGGCTGTGGGAGAGGTTGGAATTCGTTGCATCGTCGCCAAGAGCGCTTTGGATATCACGAAATCGAGCTTTGGGAAACTGCCGGAGAGGTTCATTGAGACCACCGATCAAGCCGTGGAGCGGGCGGAAAAGGTGGTCCAGGAATGGAACGGCGCTTACAACGGCCGGATTCGCGCCTGGTTTCAATTCCGAGGCATTCCCAACTCAACGGACCAGTTGATTACACGTCTCAAAGAACTAGCCGACCGGTATGGGACCGGGGTGCAAACGCATGCCTGCTTTTCCAGGGACACGATGGAAGCTTCCAAGACACAATTCGGCGTGCCGGAGATCGAGCGATTACACCGTCTCGGCGTGCTGGGACCCAATCTGCTTCTGGTGCATTCGGCATGGGTGAGTCCGCATGAGTTGCAGTGGATGATAGAGTCCGACGTGAAGATCGTCTCTTCGCCCAGCTCCAGCATGCACAACGGGTACGGCTGTATTCTGATGGGAAAGATTCCGGAGTTTCTGGAGATGGGCCTGGCGGTGGGGTTAGGCTCGGACCATGCTTCCTCGGGGATCGTAGATTTAGTGCAAGAGATGTCGCTGGAGGCGGGGGTCTATAAGGAAGTTCGGCTGAACACGGGTGTGATGCCGCCCGAGCGGGTGATTGAGATGGCGACCATCAATGGCGCGCGCTGCGCCCTTTGGGAAAAAGAAATCGGCTCGCTCGAGGCCGGCAAAAAAGCGGACGTAACCCTCTTCAACACTCGCACACCGCAATGGCAGCCTCTCTACAATCCCGTCTCGAACCTGGTGTACAGCGCCACGGGTGGCAGCGTGGACACCGTGATTTGCGACGGGAAGATTTTGATGGAAGGCCGCCAGCTGCAAACGGTGGATGAAGAGAAAATTTACGATGAAATCGCGCGCCTCATGCCGGGCATTTTGAAAAAAACCAACCTGGAGGAAAAGATCAGGCCCAAGTGGCCGGTGATCTAGGGGAGAGCCATGCACAGGGTCCAAGCGAGAATCAACGGGAAGGACTACGAGCATGAAGTGGAGGCCAGGCTTCTGCTCGTCCATTACATCCGCGAGAAAGCGCGGCTCACTGGAACGCACGTGGGTTGTGATACGGGAAATTGCGGGGCCTGCACGATTCTTTATAATGGGAAGCCCGTCAAATCCTGCATGCTGCTGGCCGTTCAAGCCAATCGCGCCGAGATCACCACCGTCGAGGGCCTCGCCGGGAATGGCCTGCACCCCGTGCAGGAAGCCTTCCTGAATCGATTCGCCGTGCAGTGCGGCTATTGCACTCCGGGCATGCTCCTGAGCGCTTCCTCCTTGCTCGAGTCTAACGCGGCGCCCAGCGAGGCCGAGATTCGCGAGGCACTCGAGGGAAACATGTGCATGTGCACCGGCTACCAGCAAATTGTAGACGCCATAAAATATGCGGCAGAAACGATGAGAGCGTCCACGGGGAAATCCCTATGATGAATTTAGATGAAATCTTTGTGACCAGGAACTGGGTCGGCAAATCGGTCCGGAGAGACGAGGATATCCGCTTAATCAAAGGCGAGGCTGCCTATGTGGATGATCTGGACATGGATTGCGCGCATGTCGCGTTCCTGAGAAGTGTTTACGCTCACGCGCGCATCACAAAGATCGACACCAGCAAGGCCGAGGCGCTCCCGGGGGTCATCGCCGTGGTGACCGGGCCGGAGGTGGCGAAGCAGACGAAACCGATCGTAGCCAGGGCCATCACTCAGCCTGCCATTCAGTACGTGATGGCCGACAAAAAGGTCCGCTACGTGGGCGAGCCGCTTGTGGCTGTTGCCGCCGTGGACCGCTACATTGCCGAAGACGCTCTGGAGCTGATCGATGTGGAGTATGAGCCGCTGCCGGTGGTGGTGGAGATTGCGGACGCTTTGAAGAAAGACTCCCCGTTGATCTTTGAAGAGGCCGGGAGTAACGTGCTCCTTCATGACACGCTGGAGCACGGCAACATGGATGCCGCTTACCAAGAGGCCGACTTGGTTGTCAAGGAACACTTCCGGGTTCACAGGTACAGCTCAACCCCGCTGGAAACTTGGGCCATGATCGCAAAACACGAGAAGGGAAACGACTCCTTCGTCGTGTGGGCGAATGACCAGCAGCCGGGAAGGAGCACCGCGAATGTCTGCAACACGCTGGGCATTCCCAATAACCGGTTCCGGCTGATTGTCCCCGACAGCGGCGGAGGCTTCGGCATCAAACTCGCCATCTGGCCCCACATCGTCATTCTTTGTCTGCTGGCCAAAAAGGTCGATAAGCCGGTGAAGTGGGTGCAAACCAGAAGGGAGCACCTGCTGGGCGGCAGCCATGCGCCCGATTGTGATGTGGAGATTGAGCTGCCCATGAAAAAAGACGGGAAGATTCTGGGCCTCTTTATCAAGGATATTGAAAACGACGGCTCCTTCGTCCATACGGCAGGCATCTATGGGCTGATCAAATTCGCCACGATGGTCGGGTGCTACGACATCAGAGCGACTCGGGCCGAGTTGCTCAGCGTCGTGACCCAGAAGGGTCCCACGGTTCAGAACCGGGGCGTGGGCAAGCCCACCATGATCTTTGTTCTCGAAAGGATGATGGACATCGCAGCCAAGAAACTGGGGCTGGACCCGGTCGAGATTCGCTTCCGCAACTTCATCCAGCCGAAGCAGATGCCCTACACCACCCCTTCGGGTGAAATCTACGAAAGCGGAAACTATCCGGAATGTCTCCAAAAAGCATTGAGCCTGAGCGGTTATGACGAGTTAAAAAAGCGGCAGATAGAAATGCGGAAAAACGGGAAGTACATCGGTTTGGGCATCAGCGCGGGAATAGAGCCGGGAACCTCGAACCTGGGATATTACTACACCTCCAGGGGTGTCCCTGAATACATGGGGAACGCCGAGGGCGCGATCGTCAGCATCGACTATGATGGGAACGTGAATGTGGTGATGGGTTCCGTAGACCAAGGACAGGGCCATGCAACCACCATTAGCCAGGTGATTGCGGATATGCTGGACATCCATCCGGAAAGAGTGTCGGTCGATTCACACCTCGATTCTTTGGTCTCGCCGTTTCTCGGCCATTCCGGGGCCTATTCCAACAAGTTCAACGATGTGGATCTCGGCGCGGTCATTATGGCCACCAAAAAGGTCAGAGACAAAATGGTTCGGATCGCTTCCCACGTGTTGGGAGTGGAAACGGGGGGACTCCAAGTGAAGAACGGAGCGGTCTGTTCCCGTAAGGACGAGCAGAAATCGGTTTCATTCCAGGAGATTGCTTCTCTGGCCTACAAAAAAATTCTACTGCTTCCCGAGGGCGTGGAGCCGGGATTGAAGGAGATCGCCTACTACAAAAACCCCATGGCGAAACTTCCCAGCAGGGATGACTTTAATGTGCAAATTACCCATTCCAATTCCGTCCACGTGGTTGCGGTGGAGGTGGATGTGGAGACCGGAGAAATAACCTTCCTCAAATACGTCATCGTTCATGATTGCGGCAAGCAACTCAATCCCGGGATCGTGGAAGGCATGACCATCGGCTCTACGGTACATGGAATCGGAGCGGCCCTTTTGGAAGAATTCGTTTATGACGAGAACGGGCAGCCCTTATCGGCTTCCTTCATGGACTACATGAAGCCGTTGGCCGGTGGACTGCCGAGAATTGAGCTCGCCCACATGGAATCTCCCTGCCCGTACACCCTTTTGGGAACCAAGGCTGTGGGAGAAGGGGGGGCGATTGGTTCTGTAGCCGCTGTGGCCAACGCGGTAGAAGACGCCCTTTCTCCCTTCCAGGTTAAAGTGGTCTCGCTGCCGATTACACCTCAAAAGGTCGTGAAGGCCGTCAAGGAGACCAAGGAAATTTGATGAGCAATTTCTTCCCTGCATCCGCGGGCCCCTCCTGTGAGAGTGGTTTATGATACCTAGCAAATTCGAATACTTCGCTCCAGCATCTCTTGCCGAGGCTGTTTCTCTTCTTTCCAAATACCAAGAAGAGGCGAAACCTCTCGCGGGGGGACAAAGCCTTATATCGCTGCTGAAGCTTCGCCTGGCCAGCCTAAAGTATCTTGTGGATTTGGCAGGCATCGCAGAGTTGAACTATATCCGCGAAGAAGGCGCCGGACCGTCCGGCACGATTTCAATCGGCGCGCTCACCACCTACGCCCAGATCAAGGAATCCAAACTGTTGCAAAGCAAATGTCCTCTTTTGCCGCAAACGGCCTCTGTGGTTGGCGATGTCCAGGTGCGCAACCGAGGGACACTCGGCGGCAGCCTGGCCCACGCCGACCCGGCCGGTGACATGCCGGCGGCGATCTTGGCTCTGAAAGCGGAATTAAAGGCGGTCGGTCCTCAAGGCGAAAGATGGATCCAAGCGGATGATTTCTTCCTTGGCATGATGGAAACTGCTTTGTCGCCGGATGAGATTCTCTCCGAGATTCGCGTGCCGGTCTTGCCGGACCACAAAATGATCTATCGGAAAGCTGCCCGGAGGCCATCGGATTTTGCCATGGTCGGGATCGCCCTATGCCTGAAGGCAAGGGACGACCAAACATGCGAAGAGATATCCATCGGGGTTACCGGAGTAACGGACAAGCCCTATCGGGCGGAAGAGACGGAAAAGAGACTGCGAGGGAAAAAGCTGGAACCCAAAATAATTGAAGAGGCGGCGTCCGCCATCACCGAGGGCGTGGATGTGATGGAGAACATGCATGCCTCTCAGGATTTTCGCTCCCACCTTGCGCGCGTTTATGTCTCCCGGGCGATAGCGGCGGCCGGCATTCGTTCGTAGAGGCTGGCGGCCTCTGTTAGAAGGTATTCCGGAAGCGGGATTCTTAGGCCGCCGATGATCTGAGTTTTTGAGAAAGGAAAAGAATCATGACCTACACCGAGAAATTCACCTGGCAGGGAAAAGAACTGATCTTGAAACGCGAAACTTCTCCCGTGCAGGTTATTTCCGTCGAGAGCAAGCAGGTCAAGCTGGAAAAGATCAACGTCAACGATCCGAGCTTGCGGCCATCGAACTACGCCAAGGCCGAGGGGACGCCCTTGCCGCTGTTGCAAGCCGAAGGGGTGCGGCTGGACCTTTCCAAGAGGACGAAGGAGCCGATGGTTTTTTGGCATCGCAATATGGACGCCGACGAGGTGATCTTTTGCTACAAGGGGAGCATCCACTGGGAGACGGAGTTGGGCAACATTACCCTGCAATCCGGCGAGATGTTTGTCATCCCCCGGGGGATTGCTCACCGGTCCCTTCCACCGGAAAACTGCGAGGAGGAGAACATTATCATCGAGCTGAAGATTCGCGGGTCAGTCTCCAAGCTCATATAGCTGCTTCCTGAAACGCTTCCTCTCGCTGCCATTGGGCAAAGCCGAGGCCTGCCGGAGCCACCGAGGGTTCGCGAAATCTTCTTCCGTGCGCTTGAGTTCTAACTGCCTCCTTTTGCGGATTGGACCACAATCTTCTGGAAACTTTGGAAAAATTGCCCCACCAGTTGCTTGGCCACTGCACCCATAATGCGCTGGCCCACACCGGCAATTAGTCCTCCCACCTGCGCCTGGCCGCTGTACTCGATCCGAGTCTCTTCGCCTTGCTCTTCCAGTCGGAGGATACCTTCGGCGTTCAAAAAACCTGGAGCGCCCTTTCCCGTCACTGCCAGCTTGTACTGAGTGCCCGGGATGCGGTCGCTGATCCGAATCTTGCCTGTATAGCGCCCTTTGACGGAGGCTATGCCCACCTCCAGCAGGATATCGTAGGACCCATCCTCCGCGAGCGTCATTTGCTTGCACCCGGGCGTGCACTGCTCCAGAACTTTCGGGTCATTCAAAGCTTCCCAAACACGGTCCCGGGAGGCCTTCACCTGAACCGTTCCCTGTAAATTCATCCGGAATCTCCTATGCCAGTTTTTTGGAAGGGGCTTTCCTGCAGCAGAAACGGATTCAGTTCTTTTTCCGGTCCATGACCAGCACTCCTCCCCGGGCAAAACTGTCTGGAGAAACCTCCACAAAAGCCACACTCACCCCTTCGCGACTGGTGCCGGTCACCTCGACCATGGTGTCGGTAATGCGCTCGACAATCTTGCGTTTTTGTTCCGCCGGACGTCCTTCCAGAAGCGTGATCTGAATATGGGGCATGAAGAATACCTCCTGTTAGTTGAAGAATGCCGTCCACCCGGGATTTCCATTTTGGGTTTTCGGGCAACAGAGAGTATACATCGGGATTTGTTTCGGGAGCCCTGAGACCGGTGGTAAACACAGCGAAGCGCTATCGGGAGAGGCTGCTCACATTGAGGTTCTTCACGAAGGTTTTTCCATGGAAGGCATTCGGGATTAAGGGATCAAGGAATGATAATCGCACAATCCGCCTTTCATGGTAGGATTGCCTGAAATTTGACGGAATTCAGCAAAAGCAAACCAATCCAAACTAATCCATGTTGAAGAGCAAAATTATTTTCGTGGTTTTCGTTTTGGGGATATTGCTCGTCTCATCCTGCGGGAGGCCTTCCTCCAATCCGGAGGACATGGGCTCCCCAGCCGAGCCGCCCGGAATCACTCTGTCGATCCACAACGGGCAGCCCCGCGCCCCACTGGAGCTTGTGGCGGGGCAAGAGTATGTCTTTGACAGAATCGTCCTGGAGGCAGAAAACAGAAACATTGCGAGCAGCGAAGAAGCTCTGGAGTGGCTGCGGGATGAATCGCGCTTTCAGGTTCTCGACTGGACGGGAGTTCGGGAGGCGCGTGCCTATTGGCGAAACTACAAAGCCGTGCGTCCGGCTGCCGACGTTTTTGCCCACGTCTTCGAAGGGGCAGCGTGGATGAACGAGGCCAATGCCCTGGAGCTGTCCGTATTGGACGCGGAAGGAGTTCGGCTGGGCGAGCCCCTTCTACTTTCCAATCAAGATTTCCTGAATCGCCAAAAGCAGTGGGACTTCGACATGATCCGGGCGGAATTCCGCTATGAGGATTTTGCGCAGCACAAGGACAGAAGCTCGGCCAAGGTGAAGCGCGCGGTCGCGAAGATCGTCTTTGCGATCCAAACCAACCTTTCCAAGCGGCTGGTGATCCCGCAGCAGGCCAAGACTCTTCGGATTGTCTGGGACAAAAATCCCCAACAGGCGATCCTCGTTCCGATTCGCCTGATCTCTTCTCCGTTTGCCTACGGCATGGAGATTCAGACGCAACTCCAGCCTGAAAAAGACCTGTATATGCCGGGGGATGTGATCCGCGCCACCTTCACTGTGCGGGACGATCAGGGCGGCGTGCTGAAACTTTCCGAGTTTGCCGCCAACTCCATCACCCGGTTATACGTTCACCTGGACGGTCCCCGGCACGATCCTACTTTTTACCATGAGGAATGGCTGAACGATTTCAAAGGGAACCGCTACGCATACCACTTGCGTTCACCTGCGCTGGGTCTAGGCCAGAAGGGGCAAAGCTTGAGCACGCAGAGGGAAGCGGCTCCCCTCGATCCATCCGGCACAAGCATGGTGGTAGAACTCCACGTTCCCGAAAACCTGCCGGAGGAAGCCTACGGCACATATGAAATCAGGGTCTCCGGGGGAAGGGAATATGGAAGTCAGGTTCTGCAGAATACTTTTGCGATTCCCATTCAGGTGGGGAAGCGGGAAAGAACTTCGTTTGAGAGATTCGGCTGCATCGCATGCCATGTTCCGGAAACAGACATGGATATAGGCCTGTTGATTCCCCCGATGGCGGGCAGGGAGCCGTTAACTGTCGATAATTTTCAAGAGTGCGTGATGTGCCATGACAACTCGCGCAACGGATCGCGCCGGCTGGACAAATACCTGCATATCATTCACATGAACCGCGACAACTTTCCTGTTGCCAAAAATAACTGTGTCATGTGCCACATTACAGCAGCGAGCATCCGGAAACTAAACCGCGAGGTTTGCTCCCACTGCCACGAGAGCATACATCCTGAGAATCGCGCCACCTTTACCGATGACCAATGCCAAGGGTGCCACACCGACTACGGTCGCGGCCACATTGTTCCGCCGGAGATAGCGCAAAATTAGCGGTTTTGGGTGGATTTTGGGCGAGGCAGGGGAGTGGCATGTTCCAACGAAAGCCGGAATTGAAAAGGACGAGGATTCGTTGGTTGGAGGAAAATCTAGTCAGGCAACCTGGCTTGATCACCTGTTGCCTTCTTGCCCGCCGGCGGGAGCCAATCGTAAGCGAATAGCGTGCTGTCGCTATGTATCTCCGTACGGGTAGGTCCGAACCAACAAATCCCTCGGATAAGAAATGGTCTTGTTCTCAACGATCTGTTGAGAGGGGAGGGCTGCCAAAAGCTTGGCTTGGGAAGGGAAGACCGGCGCCTTTCCCTCACGGGCTCCATAACCGGGCGGGTTTTGTTCGGCCGGTCCTCCCGGCGACCCCACCACAATCCGGCCCACCATCCCAAGGATTTCGTGATAGCGGCAAAAATAGTCGTAGGTCCCTTCCACATCGAAAGTCCACTCGAATGTGTTCTGGATAGTTTGTCCAATCAAGCCGGAATCAAACGGTTTCGCGT
>JADFGZ010000372.1 GCA_022567475.1 Acidobacteriota bacterium
TTGATATAGGCCTGCACCAGCCCCTGGCAGGTGATCTCTTCCTGCTGGATGGCGCGATGCACGTCGGCGATGGTGGCCTCCTCCAGATGGAATTGAGGCTCTTGCGCCCGGCAAATGCCCACGGCCAGGACGCTGAGCAGGAATGCAAAAAAGATGCTTTTCGTTGGCGGCATATGTCTTCTATCCTCCCTTAGTCCACCGAAAGTCTAGGTGCTTTCCGCCAGCCTGCTGCGTGCGGTGCAGCAGCACCGCATGACCGGCATTTCCGATTTATATTCTGGTTAGATAATAAACTGGTCCACCGAAATTGAACATGACTGTGGAGGTTGAGGCAAAAAAGGGAGGCAGCTCATTCTCAAGCCACTCGGTTGCTCTTCCGATCGGTTCGCCCGCTCTCTCCACCGCAGCTACTACATTACTCTGCGTAACGAGGTAGTCAATCAGGCGATTCATTGTGAGAGCTTCAGTATATGAATACTCTTCGTAACCCCCAAATGCGTAGCCATTCGGACAGAACTCACCCTTTGAATTGAGCGGGATCCTATTCCTGGGAGGTGAGGGGAAATGGATTAAATAGCTCTTTTTGAACCAATTCATAAATGGAGTTGCCTCATCGGCATTCCAAAGAAAGAAATCGTCGTAGATCACAACAGAATGCTTCGGTCGAAGGAGCCGGGCAGCTTTTTGAAAAAACGTCTCCTGGTGCGTCCAGTGCAATGTCTGACTCAGCGTGATCAAATCGAATGACGCGTCAAAGGCGTCGATCAACTCAGCAGGCATCAGGCGGTACGTTATTCTCGGATCGCGATAAGCAACCGCAAGCATCGATGAGGAGGCATCGATCGCGTCAACACGTTCTGCGATTTCGAGCAATGCCTTTGATGAGAGGCCAGTACCGCACCCAACGTCCAGTGCACGCTCCACCTTTCTGGTAATACCCAGTTTTTTGCGGATTCTTTCAATAACCATCGGGTGAAAGAAAGGTCGCCCCTTATCGTAAAGTTGAGCTGCAAACTCATTATCAAATGGGTTCTGAACGCCAGACATGTTATCGCCTGATTGAATTGCATGCAGGAAAGGTTTTGCAGCAATCTGTTAAGAGCTGTAAAACCTCTTGATCTCTTCCACCACCCGAGACTGCTGCTCTGCGGTGATCTCCGGATAGAGGGGGAGGGAGAGCACCTCCCCGGCGGCGCGCTCGCTTTCCGGACAACTGCCCGGTTGCACTCGCAGATAAGAAAACGCCTCTTGCAGATGAAGCGGGATGGGGTAATAGACGGCGCTCTCGATGCCCTTTGTTGCCAGATGCCGCGCCAGCTCGTCGCGCCGATAGGCACGCACCGTGAATTGATGATAGACGTGACCGGCATCGGGCGCTACATAGGGCAGCACCACGGGGGCCTCTCGCGTGGGGTAGGCCGCCGAGGGGTGCGACAATCCGGTGTCGGAAAAAGCCGCCCGGTAAAACGAAGCTTTCTTCCGGCGGAGTTCGGTCCATTCTTCCAGATGCCGCAGCTTGACGATCAGGACCGCTGCCTGCAACGTATCCAGGCGGCTGTTGATGCCCAGGCAGGCATGGGTATATTTTTTCACCGAACCATTTTTCACCGATCCGTGATCGCGGAGCGCGCGCAGCCGTTCAGCGAGCGAGGCGTCCTGGGTGGTGATCATCCCGCCGTCGCCGGCCCCGCCTAGATTTTTCGTCGGGTAAAAACTGAAACACCCGCAGTCGCCCAGGGAGCCGGCCGCGCGCCGCCCGTAACGCGCCAGGATGGCCTGCGCGGCATCCTCAATCATGTGGAGGTCGTATTGCTTTGCCATCTCCGACAGCGCATCCATGTCGGCGCATTGCCCGTAGAGGTGCACGGGGATCACG
Organism: Acidobacteriota bacterium; assembly: GCA_022567475.1. GTDB lineage: Bacteria > Acidobacteriota > Terriglobia > 2-12-FULL-54-10 > 2-12-FULL-54-10 > JADFGZ01. The sequence goes on from JADFGZ010000372.1 coordinate 1,877, forward strand.
GCCCGGACGGGCTTGGCGGCGTTGTGAGAAGCGAGCGCCTGCCGGACGGCCTCCGGGCTGATGTGAAAGGTGCGGGGATCGATATCCACAAACACCGGCGTAGCCCCCGCGCGGACCACCGAGCTGGCGGTCGAGAAAAAGGTGAACGCGGGCACCAGCACAGGGTCGCCCGGCCCGATTCCCAGGGCCATCAGAGACAACAGCAAGGCGTCAGAGCCGGAGGCGCAGCCCACGGCGTGGGAACAGTCCTGCGCTCGCGCCACGGCCTGCTCCAACTCTTGGACCTCCGGGCCGAGGATGAAGCTTTGTCTTTCGAGCACCTGCCGGATGCTGGCGTCAATTTCTTCGCGGACCGATTCGAATTGGAGACGCAGATTGACCGCGGGGATCGTAGGTTCCATGGAAATTGATTACCCACGCTGAGCTTTGAGGGCGGAGAAATTCTCACCCGAATTGGCTGGAGGTGACCGGGAGTCTGGCATGGCTGCGGCCCATCCGCTCCAGGAGAAAGAGCAGCCTGCTAATCTTTTTCAATGAGTCATCGCATAGATGACGTAGTTTACCCCCAGGCTATAGGCCAGTGCGGTCATGGGGCCGGGATAATAGGGGTCGTCGGCATGCTCCCAGGCGTCGCCCATATCCATGTTGAAATTAATGGCGACCATCAGGCGGCCGAGATCGTCGTATATGCCGCGCCAATGCGGCTGCCCCGCCATTCGCGCAACGATCTGGCCTCCCCGTCCCCAGCGCAAGTGCCGCAGACCGGGAATTTGGGTGCGCTGATCCAAGTCAAAGAAAACGTGCATGAGCGGGTCGTCCTCGGGAATCTCGACGATCGTCCGGTCCGGCAACACCCGTTGCATGCCTGACTGAAATATGGACCAGTCATACTCGCCGTGGAAGTCATCGACCAGCAGAAACCCGCCGCGCAGCAGATACTCTTTCAGGCGAGCGGCTTCCTGGCTGCTGGGATGCCAGTGCCCGACCTGCTGCAAGAACAAAAACGGATAATCGAAAATGCGATCATCGGTCACTTCCAGATGCCGGCTGTCATCGGCTACCGACAGGTTGGTCAGCCGGCGCAGCGCCGGCAAGAAATGCGCTTCGGCCATGGGGTAGTCGATGGCCCAATAGGGATTGATGAACCCCCTGGAACCCGCGCCGCCAAGCCCCCGATAAATCATGCGCGCCATATGGAACTCGGCCTCGGGCGAGTCCGCGCGCGTATCGCGGCTTCGATTCCCCGTCTGGCTGCTGGCGATTCCGGCCAGGAGACAGACGATCAATCCGGCGGCGGCGGTCCTGAGCGTATTCTTCCGGCGTTGCGCCCGGCGGTCCGGCATGTTCCTGCGCTCCTTTCCATCACCCTGAAAACGGCATTTCTTCGCCACCGCTCACACAGAGGCAAACAAGGCGCTGGCAAGCCGATGCGGGTTACTCGCCAGCGTTGGAGGTCAGTATAAGCTTAGCTTCGGAGTTTTGAAACGGAAATCCGGGCTAAAGTAGGGACAATCCGTCTCACTAGGAATCTGACTAAGTATCTAATTGGGGATCTAACCGGGAAATGGATTGCAGGCGCAGTTTTCGGAGCGGTCTTGCGGCGCCGGGACAACCGCTAGCTCGGAATGAATTCCGTGAGGTGAGGGAAAGTTTCCTGTACGAATCCCTTGGCCCTTTCCAGGGCAGCCGCTTCATCTCCCTCGATGATGGGCGTAATGAAGCGGACGAGAGCGCCGTCGGTGCGGTTTTTTGTGGCCGCGTCCCAAACCAGATAAACTTTGGCGGCGTACTCGCTGGCGATGACGCGCCCCTGGGATTGATACCAGTACAAGACGAGTTGTTTGTTCAGCCCCTTTTGGATGATGTAACGGTTCACATTTACCGGTTCGGGATAGCCGGGGAGATCGATGGCGGCCAGCCCGCCTTCCAGGGCTGACCATCCGGCTCCTGGCAGGCAGTTTTTGGGAGAATGAATGGCTCCGCCCCTCTGCTGGCTGCCAAAATAGCCGATAAACAACCCGATGCTGATATTGTTCTGCGGG
>JADFGZ010000373.1 GCA_022567475.1 Acidobacteriota bacterium
AGCCAATGGCTCGTTTCAGCCCGGCGGACACTTGCCAATCGGGCTACTGGCCCAGGAGGGCCCTGCGTTTATCCTTGCACGAGCGCAGGGTCCTGCCTTTGACCCCGAAAGGGCCCAGCCACCTTTCCCACCCTTGCCCGGGCAGACTCCGCTTTAACCCTGGTCTGTCTCTTCTTCTGAGGCCCTTGCCCGTCTCGAGAGGGAGTGGACCGCGCTCGGGCGTGATCCGAGCATCAACGATATCGTCTGGTTCGATCTTCCACCGAAGCCATAGCAGCCGGCCGCCGCCTCGAGTTCCACGCCGTCGAGCAGCGAGGGTCCCTCGGAATAGCCGCCTCTTTCAGGAGAGGGAGTTTCTACTCCCAGACGAGGCGGAACGGGGTGAAGGGGTGGAGCAGGCTCGAGTGGTGGGGTCGGATGCGGACCGCGGAGCAGTTGCGGAATTTCCGGCACGCGGGGCTGAGCGGCGGAACAGCTGGTCTCCTCGGTTCCTGGCGATTCAACGAAGGGCAGGGCCAAACGACGGCGGACGACTCGGTCAGATCGGCAAACGGGTCACTGGGTCTCCGGGGGGGCGGAGACGGCGCGGATCAGCCCGGAGGTGTTGTTCAGCACGATGCCGGAAGCTGGCTTGGCTTTCTGCCCGTGGCGTAAGCGTTCCAGGCAAAGTGGGCCACGCTACCCGCACACGGGAACGCTTTGGCAGGATCACCGACCTGGCGGGGGTGAGGGTAGGCTGTTCCGGCAGAGCTATACGGCGCGTGATTGAGTTGGACAAGTTGGTGAGGGAGAAGTTCGGCGATGATAAAGCTGACCAACTCCGTCAAGACATAAAGGCCGGTACGACAGCACCGGTCTATAAAATGCTCAGAGCCATCAAGAGCCAGATGGCGGTGCAGGCATGAGCAGAAGCGCATCGGGCAACAATGGGTACGTAAAACTCAGACGAGAAATCCACGCTGACAAGCACCGGCCAAAACTGCCACCTACCCGCTTCGCTGTATACACCCATCTCATCCTCGACGCCGACAGCTCCACAGGTGTGGTTTGCACATCCACGGGGGTGCTTGTGTCACGGTATGGGTTTACCGAGAGGGCTGCCCGCGATGCCCTGGAAAGGCTCGAAAAGGATGAATATATCCGCCGTTTTCCAGTGCGAGGACGGCGCGGTGAATACCCGGTGCTGGTGAATCATTACGAGGTTACAACTGGTGCGATGAAAGGAATGCGATTAAACGCTGTGAAATCAAGAAGTTCTGATGACCTAGCCTTTGACCCGTGCGATGACGATGTCGATGACAGTGTCAATGATGATGTCAATGAGAATGGCGAGGTGGGGGCGATGACAGCGCCGGTATATAAGGAAGACAAGAAAGAAAAAGAGAAAAAGAAAAACAGTTCATCCCCTCCGCCCCTTCCCAAGCAGAACGGAAACTTTCAACTCTCACCAGCACCAACGAATGGGAAACCCAAGGACGAGGCTTTCTTAAAAATTGTCGAGAAACTTATCCCGTTCTTCTTGGAGAAATCAGGAAAACGAAGTTACGCCCTCCATTCAAAGCCGGGCCGACAAAATGGTCCCACCCGGTTACAGATGCTCACAGGTGGACTAAAAGAGCTTCGCCAAGCTATTTCACTCCAGTGTCCAGAACACGATGCCGACAAATTGATGAGCAAAACGGAAAGCGCGGCGCAGCTCATAATCGAGGAATTTTGCCGGAGCGATTGGCACATGGGCCGGGACCCGAAGACCAACGGCATCAAGTATGACGATCCGGCAACCTACGCGTTTAAAAATCTCGCAATCATGGAAAGGTGGCTGGGATGGTAGTGGGTTGCCCAAGATGCAGCGACAGCGGTATGGAGCGCGTGTTCCTCCACCTCAGCTTTCCGGCCCACACGCCCAACGAGCGCCGAACCAATTTTGAAACATTCGAACCGCTACGGCAACCACGCCGATGGGAAGACGACGAAGGTATTCTCCATCGCCTATACCTCACATCCAGAATATGCGCATGCCCGGCAGGCGACCAACGAGCAAACGCTGCGCGAGACCGCAAGGAAACCAAACAGCCCCGAAAGGGCTGGGACCCGAGCGCAGGGTAAGGGGAATTGATGCCGACCAGCGAACAACAACAAATCGTACTACCCGCAAACGTCGATGCAGAGAAGCACATCCTGGGCTGCCTGCTGATGAACAATGCGCTGTTCTCACAGGTGGACGGGATTATCTCAGCCGAAGACTTTTCGCTGGATTCCCACAGGAAAATGTACCTCCGTATCGAGCAGATGCTCGAAGATCATCGCCCCGCGGACTTGGCCACTTTAGCCGAAGAACTGGCACACCACCGCGAGTTAGAAGCGATTGGCGGCGCCACCTTCATCAGCAGCCTGACAGATGGGATGCCGAAACTTGAAAACATCCGCCACTACGCAAAAATCGTGAAAGACAAAGCGTTGCTGCGGAAACTAACCCACATCGGCTACACGCTCGCGGAGCGCAGCATTCGTTGCGAGGACTCCCCGCTGGAGCTCGTATCGGAGCTCGAATCTTCTGTCGGGAAGTTAGCCGTATCCGGTTTGCGCGGAACAGGTCCGTACTCCATACGCGACGTGATGGTGCGGGGAAACAGTGCCTCCCTGGACGACTTTCTCCAGTCGCAGCGCCGATCACAAGGATTAGAAACGGGATTTTTTGAATTTGATGATCTAACGGGCGGATTACAACCGGGAGACTTAATCATCTCGGCAGCGCGCCCCAGCATGGGAAAGACTTCGTGGGGGCTGGACGTATCCCGATACGTCGGGCTCCAATTGAAATTGCCCGTTTTGTTCTTCAGTTTGGAAATGAACCTGGAGTCCATCACGTCTCGTCTGGTCTGTGCGGAGGCTATGGTCAATCAAAGCAGAATGCGGGGCAACTCCCTCTCCAGTGAAGAACTGTTGCGAATATCGAGCGCAATCGCCCGCCTGGAAGAGGCACCTATCTTCCTGGACGATGCCGCCTCGTTGGATGTGCGCGATATGTTGCGGCGGTCTCGAAAAATTCAACAGGAGCAGGGCCTTTCGTTGGTGCTCCTCGATTATATCGGGCTGATGAACGCCCCACGCGCGGAGAACCGAACGCAGGAAGTTGCGCAGCTTTCCAGGAGTCTCAAAGCTCTCGCCGTGGAATTGCAGATCCCCGTGATCGTTTTGTCTCAACTGAATCGTGCATCAGAGGAACGCGGCGGATGGCCGAGACTTTCCGATCTGCGTGATTCCGGCGCCCTCGAACAGGACGCCGATATAGTTTGCTTTCTATTCCGGGAAGAACAGCGTCTGAAAATGTGTGGGCAGGCTGTTCCGCTCGATCTTCAAGGCCGCGCTGATCTCGTCGTAGCGAAGCAGCGCAACGGACCGACTGGGGCCGTGCCGCTCGTGTTCACCGGTGAGTGGGCGAGTTTCGGAGGATTCCACGGCGGAGGGAATACCGCATGAGAACGAAGGAGCGCTTGCAATGCGTTGTCCTTAGATTTTGTTCTGGCCCGTGCGGTAGCTGCCGGGAATACGCGAACTCTTTGCATGGCGTCAAAAAACTACCGGACGGGAAGCTGGCTTGCTATTGCGCCCGTTGTTGCCCGGAGTGTTCCCCAGAGCTTAACTCTCTGGTCCAGGAGATGCTGCCTCGATGATCCATTATTGCCGAGGCTGCGGCCAGTCGTTGCCAGACGGAAGCAGGGCGCTTTTCCACCCGGAATGCCGTGCCCAAAACAAGATCGCAAAGATAGCCAGAAAGCGGGAACGGGAGCGCGAAAGGCGAGCGAAATTCCTTCTCCGGCAGGTTTGCCCACACTGCTATCGGAAATTCGGGTCAGGCCGTCTCGTAAAACCACAATGTGACGTGTCACACAGCACCCACTTGCCATC
>JADFGZ010000374.1 GCA_022567475.1 Acidobacteriota bacterium
CATGCGGTCACACTGCTATACACCATCACGGAAAATGCTGCTGGCGGCTTGCTCGGCTTCTGGAGCCCCGGAGGGGCGGTAGACAATAGCCCACGGCGCAAGCCGTGGGAAGAGGCTCGGATGGTCTACACCATTCGTAAAACGGCCCTAATATCTTTCGTCCCTCTGGGACTGGGTTTCGGCCTGGTTTGTGGGATTCAATCGTCATGCGGGGGTGCCGCTCACAATTTTCCTTGAAAGGCGCGGTGGAGCATAGACTGTTGGATGCTCTGACGAGTCCATTCCCCCCTGAATCCTGATTTGCGTCTTCTTCCGGCCTGCGCGCTACGTTAGAATAACTGGTTAGTTCGGATCATAGTTCAGATCAGGGTTCAGATCAGGGTTCGGACAGGGGAGAGAGTATGGGATTTCTGATGCTCGTTCTGCTTGCCGCGCTGCCGCCGCTGTCCGTGTCCGCTGTGATCGACATCCTGTTGCTCGCCTTTATTATCTACTACATTTTGCAGATGCTCCGAGGGACCCAGGCTCCCCAAATTCTGCTGGGGATGGCGCTGCTGGTGGCGCTTTATTACGGCGCGCGCTGGGGCGGGTTGCAGACGGTCGAATGGCTGATGAATCAAGTCCTCCCCTTTCTGGTTTTCGCCTTCATCGTTCTGTTTGCAATTGAGATTCGCAACGGGCTGGCCAAGATCGGACGCAATCCCTTCCGCACGGACTTTTCTTCCTTGGTGGTGCAGCAGGCCTCGGAAGATATCGTCATGGCGGCCAGTCAGTTTTCTTCCCAGAAGACCGGCGCCCTGATTGTGCTCGAACGCGACACCGGACTTCGCACCTACACGGAGAGCGGCATCCCGTTGCAGGCGCAGTTGAGCTACGACCTGCTTGTGGCCATCTTTCAGCCCCGTGCTCCGCTGCACGACGGCGCTGTAATTTTGCGCAAGGACAAGATTGTCGCCGCAGCCTGCTTCTTGCCTCTCAGTGTCAACCCCATTTTTGGGACCGAGCTCGGCACGCGGCACCGGGCGGCTGTCGGGATCACCGAGGAGACAGACGCGGTGGCCGTTGTGGTCTCGGAGGAGACCGGAAGCATATCCTTGGCCACCGCCGGGTCCATCGAGCTGAATCTGCCGGCGGAGCAATTGGCCGAGCGCCTGAGCCAAATTTTCCGGCAGCCCGTCTCCCGCGCCAGGCCGATGGCGCCTCGCGCACCCACATTGGAAAGGACACCGCCCGCTTCTACCCGGAGCGCATGAGGGCGCAGGATCGCTTATGGACCGGCTCAAAAAATGGTTTACGGAAAACATCGGGTTGAAGCTGCTGTCGCTGGCGCTGGCTGCGGGGCTTTGGGTTGCCTTCGGCGGCGACACCGTCACCGAGACCGTCCTCCAGGTTCCATTGGAATTTCGCAACGTCCCCGCCAATCTGGCGGTCTTCAGCGAACAACAGACCGCTCAACTGCGTATCCGGGGTCCCAGCCGTGTCTTGCGGCAGGCCAGGCGCAGCGACTTCAGGCTCCCTGTCGATCTTTCCTCCGTTACCGGACCTGGCGAGCGCACCTTCCCTTTGGTCGCGGAAAGCGTTGAGGTTCCCGCAGCTTTGGAGGTGGTGCAGTTGGTTCCCCCGGAAGTGAAGCTCACCTTGGAATGGATCGTTGCCGATGATTCTGGCGAGACGGCGGAAACGCCTCGCTGAAGCTGTTTCCTCTTCATCCTGAACCACAGCAGAAAGGTTCCCGCGCGCATGGAAAAGCAACTGTTCGGCACCGACGGCATTCGGGGGGTGGCTGGCGAGCCTCCGCTGGACGCCACCACCGTTTTTATTGCCGGGAAGTGCCTGGGGCAATATCTTCATTCGCAGGCTTCCGGTCCGCAAGTGGTGACCGGCCCACGGGTGGTTATCGGCCCGCGGGTGGTGATTGGAGAGGACACGCGGGAGTCGAGCCGCTGGATTCGGGAAACCGTGGCAGCCGGTTTGCAGGAGGCGGGCGTCGAGACCGTTGCGGCGGGCGTTGTCTCGACTCCAGCGGTGGCCTATCTCACCGCCTCGGCTGATTTCGCAGCGGGGGTGATGATTTCCGCTTCGCACAATCCTTACCGCGACAACGGCATCAAGGTTTTCGCCTCGAACGGATACAAGCTGCCGGATGCGGGCGAGTTGGATGTCGAAGGGCGCATCTTTGCCATGCTTCAAGACGGGGCCATGCTTCAAGCGGGGCTCGAGACGGCTCCGGGGCAAAGCCTTACCGGATGGCGGAAGAGCCGGACCGCTCTTTGGCCGAGAACTATATTGATTTTCTGCGCCGCTCGATTCCCTCCGGCAAGAAGCTCTCCGGAAAACTGGTCATCGACTGCGCCAACGGTTCGGCCAGCCGCATGGTTCAGGAGGTGTTCTCCGGCCTCGGGATGGAGTTGATCCTCCTGGCCGGCCAGCCCGACGGTCGGAACATCAATCTCGATTGCGGCGCCTTGCACATGGAGAATTTGCAAAAGGCGGTGCTGCGCGAAAAGGCGGCGCTGGGAGTGGCCTTTGACGGAGACGCCGACCGGGCATTGTTCGTCAGCGGCCGGGGCCGGATCGTGGACGGTGACGGTGTCCTGCATATTGCCAGCCGCTACATGCGGCAACGCGGCCTGCTGAAGGGGAACACCGTAGTCGGCACCGTGATGACCAACCTGGGCCTGGAGCGGGCGCTCGAAAGCGAGGGATTGCGTTTGGAGCGAACGCCGGTGGGCGACAAGTACGTGCTCGAACAGATGCTGCGCTCCGGCGTCAACCTGGGCGGGGAACAGTCCGGGCATGTGATCTTCAGCGATCTGGCCACCACCGGCGACGGCTTGCTTACGGCCTTGCAGATATTGCGCATCATGGCCGAGACCGGGCAGCCCCTGGAGGAGCTGCTGCGGGGGCTGTCCGTGTTTCCTCAGACGCTCCGCAATGTCCGCGTGCGAGAGAAGACGCCGCTGGAGAGCATGCCGCAGGTGATGGAACAGATTCGCGCCAGCGAAAAAAGCCTGGGCAACTCCGGCCGCCTGCTGGTGCGCTACAGCGGAACGGAACTGCTGGCCCGCGTGATGGTCGAAGCGGAAAGCGCCGAGCAGGTGGACCGGCACGCCTCGGCCCTCGTCCGGGCGATTGAGCAAAGCATCGGCGCGCAGCGGTGATCCGTGAATGCAACTTCCGACCTGTTCAACAGGCAGTATGCCATCGCGCGGAAGGCAGCCCTGGTTGATAACCCCGGTTGATTTTGAAGCCCCCGGATCGGATAATGGGGCACAGGATAGTTCAACATGTTGAGGAATTACATTCAGGCGGCACTGCGGGAGGCCCGGTACGAAATTCTGCCGGACGATGGAAGCTTCTACGGCGAGGTCCCCGGATTTGAGGGCGTGTATGCCAATGCCGAACGGCTGGAAACCTGCCGGGAAGAGCTGGAGGAAGTTCTGGAGGAATGGATTCTCCTGCGGGTGTCCCGCAATCTCCCCCTCCCTGTAATACAAGGAATTGAGATCGTCATCAAAGAGACTGCCTGATGCCTCGCCTCTCATACCCATGACCCCGCACCGGAGCAAGGAGGAGAAATGACATTCTGGAACATTTCCCGAGCAAGTTCCGGTTTGCTGGCTTCCTTCATTCTCCTCGGCCTGGCAGCCTTGGTTCTGGTTGGCTCCGGTCCCGTCCTTCCCGAGAACAAGCCTGCGGGAGATCGGAAACAGCAGGTCCTCGCGGCCTACGGCAAGCTGCCCCTGAGCTTTGAAGAGAACCTGGGACAAACCGACCCCCAGGTGAAGTTCCTTTCTCGCGGCAGCGGTTACACCCTGTTTCTGACGCCCAGCGAAGCAGTGCTGGCGATTCCGAGCCGCGACCCCTTCGGCAGGCTCAGGGCAGGCCGTGAGGAAGCGGT
>JADFGZ010000375.1 GCA_022567475.1 Acidobacteriota bacterium
TTGGTTGCCCAGCAAATGACCCCGGCCCAAATCGCGGAAGCCGAAGCCCTGGCCGAGGACTAGAACCGTTGCACGGTTAGTGAATAGTCAGAGCCGCGCGCCGGGTAGCCACGGTAAATTGGCAGTTTCAATTTGCCGTGGGTTTGTAAATTCAAGAAAAGCCCACGGCGAGCCATGTCCCGAGCGAAGCCGAGGGAGAAGTCGAGGGATCAGCAAGCAGTCACCAAACGCTGGTAGATTGAGTTATTTTGGGAACCGCTCCAGCCAATTCTTATTGCTTGTAACGCACCGTCACGCTGCTTCGACCTTCTCGAACGGCACGCATCAGCCGGACCCACAGCGTTCTCTTTAGTACTGTGCGGAAGGCAGGCGCCAGGCAGAGAAAGCCCAGAGCATCGGTGAGGATTCCCGGCGTGAGGAGCAACGCAGCCGCCAGCAAGATGATCACGCCGTCCACGATGGGCCCGGCCGGCAGCCCTCCGGCATTGAACTCACTGCGCACCTGCTGCAAAGTACGCAACCCTTGCCGGCGCGCGAGGAAGGCGCCCAAGGCTCCCGTGCATGCGATCAGCGACAACGTAGCCAGTGTGCCGATGTGCCGGCCCACTTCAATGAGAAGAGCCAGCTCCACCGCCGGAACAAGAATGAACAGCAGCAGCAGCTTACCAATCATCTTCAGCCATTATATACGGCCAGTGAAAGTGGCCCGGATGTGAAAAGGCCGCTCTTAAAGCGACCGCCCGCGCAACAATCGCAGCGCGTCGGGCTCCGTGCTGCTCGCTGTGTTTTCGTCGGCAGGAGCACCGACGGATGATTCGGTCCTATCGCCTTCCCCGGGCGCCAGGAACAGGTTCGCCTCGAGGCCGTGCTGCTTGGTGTAAAGCTCGTAGTAGCGGCCGCGCGCTGCATAGAGCGACTCGTGCGTGCCGCGTTCGAGGATGCTGCCGTCTTCGAGGACAAGAATCTGGTCCGCGCGCCGAATCGTGGACAATCGATGGGCGATGACGAAAGTGGTGCGCCCGCGCATGAGGTATCCGAGACCTTCCTGAATGAGTTCCTCCGATTCCGAATCGAGGCTGGAAGTCGCCTCATCCAGAATCAAGATGCGCGGATCGGCCAGCACGGCGCGCGCTATTGAAACGCGCTGGCGCTGCCCGCCGCTCAGCTTGACGCCGCGCTCGCCGATCACGGTGTCGTATTTATTCTCAAAACGTTCTGCAAACTCATCCACGCGCGCGATGCGGCACGCGGCGAGAATCTGCTCGTCACTCGCCTCGGGAATGGAAAAAGCCACGTTCTCGCGGATCGTGCCGTCAAACAGGAACGAATCCTGCAACACCATTCCCAAATGCGTGCGAAAAGAATCCAGGCGGACCGTCGCCAGGTCCACGCCGTCCACCAGCACATGCCCCTCCTGCGGCACGTGAAACGCCGCAATCAGGCCGATCACCGTGGATTTGCCCGAGCCCGAGGAGCCCACCAGCGCCGTCACCGTGCCTGGCCCCGCGCGAAAAGACACGTCGTGCAGCACGGTTCTGTCCGCTTCGTACGCGAAGCGGACCCGGTCGAATTCGACCTCACCCACGATCTCCCGCAGCACTACGGTGCGGCGCGGGTCTTCGTCCTCGGGGCGCTCGCGCAACACCTCGCGGGTCCGCTCGAGGCCGGCAATCGCTTCGGTCAACTGCGTGCCGATGCCCACGACTTGAAACAGCGGCGCCACCAGGAAGCCGAGAAACACCGTGTATGTGAAAAACCCGCCGAGCGTGAGCGCGCCGCTCAGCACCTGATGCACGCCGAGAAACATCACGAGCGCGCCCACAACACCCATCAGCGCCGTCGAGGCAAAGGAGAGGACCGACATCGCCGTCAGCGAGCGAAAAACGTTGTCGAGCAGCCGCTCGACACCGCCCGCGAACACCGCGTGTTCCCGCGCTTCCGCGTGATAGCCCTTCACCACGCGCACGCCCCCCAGCGACTCGGTGAGCCGCCCGGTGACCTCCGCGTTGATTTTGGCGCGCTCGCGAAAAATGGGCCGAATGGTGCGGAATGCCTTGCGCAGCGCAACTCCAAAAATGAGCAGGAACGCAAAGGCCATGAGCGTCATCAAGGGGCTGATGCGTAAGAGAACCACCAGGGCGATCGCCGCCGTGAGCAAGCCGCCCACGAACTGGACCAGGCCCGTGCCGACCAAGTTGCGCACGCCTTCGACGTCGCTCATAATCCGCGACACCAGCGCGCCCGACTTGTTCGCGTCGTAATACGCCACCGGCAGCCGCCCCACGTGCTCCTGCACCTTGCGGCGCAGCTCGGCGATCAACTTTTGCGCCGCCTTGGAAAGAGTTTGCGTCAGAGCAAATGACGTGGCGCCCTGCACCAGCGTGGCCAGCAGCACAGCGGCCACCAGCGGCAGCAGCAGTTGTATTTGCCGCTCGCCGATAATGTCGTCAATCAGGAATTTCGTCGAGGCAGGCAGCACCAGCCCGGAGACGCGGTTGACGGCCATCAGCACGAAGCCTGCCGCCAGCAGTCGCCGGCGCGGACGCAGCAACCCCCAAATTTCCGGAAGCGCCGCGATCATCTCCCGCGAACTTTTCTTTGGTTTGGCTTGCTCCGGTTTGGCTTTTTCCGGCTTAGTTTTCTCCTCGCCCATATTTTCTTATTAGAGCATGTTCCAGCGCTTTTCGTACCGCGTCGTCCATGCTGAAGCAGGCAACCACGGGAAAGGTCGCCCTCGCCGTGGTTTTCCCCATACAACAGCTATGAAAACGCCTTGGGATAGAAGAAAGATCAAGAGATTAGAAGGAGAGTCGCAAGGCGAATTGAATCTGCCGGGAAGTCGTAATGGTTCTCTGCAGCCGCCCCGCCGTGGGATTCGGCCGTCCGGAGGAGCCCGAAAAAACGATGCTGGAGCCGCGCGTCGGGAGCGCAAAATTGGCGTGGTTGGGAAGGTTGAAAAATTCCGCCCGGAATTGAAGCCGCTTCTCGCCTCTAAGAATCATTTCCTTTTGCAGGGAAAGGTCCAGATTGAAGACACTGGAGCCAACGATCGTATCCCGCCCGGCGGTCCCCAGCGTGCCGGGGGCCGGAACGCTGTAGGCGCATGGGTCAAAATACTGTTCCGGCCCCCCCAAGGCCTGGCCGGGCGCCGCTCCGGCGCAGCCTGCAGAAACTCCATCTGTCGGATTATTGCTCGCCCCCGGACGCAAGTTCGGCCGGTTGGCCGAGAACAAATACCCCGGCGTTTTTACATTGACCAAGGGGTGGAAGGGAGTTCCGGAGCGAAACGAAAATACTCCTCCCAGCCTCCATCCCCCTAAAACCAGCCCCAGAGGACCGGAGTTCCACCAGCCCTGTCCTGTGCCACCGGGAATCGCATAGAAGAAGTTTGCCGACAACCGATGCCTGATGTCGAAGTCGGAATAACCGCGGTCCAGCGTGCGCATCAAGGGGTACTGGCGCGTGTAATTCGAACTGGGTCCGCTGGACGGCCTGGAGGCGTCATCGACAGACTTGCTGAACGTGTAGTTGCCCTGGACCGAAAGGCCGCCTCTCGAACTAAGACTAGCGGAAACTTGCAGCGCGTTGTAGAAGGATTGCGCATCCGTCGTGGTCAGGCCAATGGCGCCAAAGGCCGGATTGATGGGACCCTGATCCGGAGGCAGAAAAAGAGAGCCGTCGGGCTGCACAACCGGGTCAGGGTAGAAATTCGTCTCATAGCCCCGGACCAAGTGGTTCCCGCGCGCGCCTACGTAGGCTGCTCGCACGTTCCACTCTCCCGGAAACGAGCGTTGCAAACTCAGGTTGTAACGCAACACGGTAGGCGTTTTGATGTGGGGATA
>JADFGZ010000002.1 GCA_022567475.1 Acidobacteriota bacterium
AGTGTCCTGCATCGACATCGGCTGCCACGAGGGCTTCTACTCGATAGCAATGGCCAGGAAGGGGATCAAGCGGGTGGTCGGGGTCGATGTGCGGGAGAGCAATCTGCAGAAGGCGCGGTTCGTGGCCGAGGCCCTCGGGTTTCCGCAAATCTCCTTCCGGCAAGGCAACTGCGAGCGGCTGTCGGTGGAAGAGACCGGCCAATACGACCTGACCCTTTTTCTGGGCGTGCTCTATCACCTGGAGAACCCGATGCTCTGCCTGCGGAACGTCAGCGCCATGACCAAGGAGCTTTGTATCGTCGAGACGCAGGTGATCGACGAGGTGGAGGGCGAGACCGAATGGGGCGCGAGGGAGTGGACGCGGCCCTACCAGGGCGTGCTCGCGGCGGTCGATGAGTCCGACGAGTTCTACGCCGACATCGCCGAGACGGGCGGCACCCCGCTGGCCCTGTGTCCTTCGCCGAAGGCGCTCGAGTTTATGCTGAAGCAGGCAGGTTTCCGTAGGACCGAGATTGTGCCGCCTCCGCCCGGCGCCTACGAACAGCACCAGCGCGGCAAGCGCGTCGTCTGCGCCGCGTATAAGTGAGGACGGTAAGAATCCGGTGCAGCTTCAAAAAAACGGACACCCTTCCGGTTAAAAACAAATCCACTTGGAAGCGCGTCCATTTAAGGCTCTTGATCCAGAATGCCCGCCAGCTCGCGCAGCAACGCGGCGCCGTCACCGCGATAAGCGCTCCCATGCTGACAGGCAAGCGTGGTGGGCTTCAGCGCGGCTAACCGTTCCAGAATCGTTCTTGTGTTGGTCGCGTGTGCGTAGTAATCCATGGCCTTGCGCATGCCTTCGCTGGCCGACAGGACTTCCGATTCAGTCAACGGCGGCGTGTCCGCACCAGGCTGCGTGAATAGATCGCCGCAGAGCAGCGTTTGGGAGCTTTTGTCAAACAACACGCCGCAGTCCCAGCCGTGTGGCACGTGAGGTGTGTAGATCCATTGCAGCGTCTTACTGCCAATAGAGAACTCTTCGCCATCGGCCAAGCCGCGCGGCGGCCTGTCGGCTTGGTCCTCCAGTGACGTCAGCACGCCGACCTGGCTGGCAAACGGCACCGCCAGCGGGGCAGCGGCAAGAAACTCATTCATCGCACCCGATTCGTCGCCCTCAAAGTGCGAGTAACCGACATGACGGATGCTCTTGAGTGGAACCACCTTCGAGATGGCTTCGGAGACGAAGGGAAACCATCGTCGCCACCCCGTGTGGAACACCACCGGTTCGTCGTCGACAATCAGGTATTGACTGAGGTTAAAACCTCCGGGGATGGCGTCTACGCGCAGCGGCGTATTGATGCGATAGATACCCGCCGCGACTTCGTCAATCCTTGTTCCAGTATGTGAGTTCGTAATCATGTATGCGTCCTCCTTCGGCCTGGGGTGGTACACCTCGCTCTTGCCCTCAGCCGATAAGCACAAGGCTTTCGTAAGAGTCCAATCGAGTTCCGGCAGATAAGGGCATTGAGGCGTCGAACGATTGTACCCTATTGATGTGTGGCGCACGCCGGATTCCACCTGGGAATCGGGCTGATCAGAATGTGGTCTGTCGACTTCGCGGGCCGAGGTTGGTTGTGGGAAGGCGGTTCGGGTTCAATTGCGGTCGGATGACGGCGGACTCGGAAACGATGCGCCGCAGTTCTATCCCATCACAGTGGTTGAGAAAATACGGTAAGATTCCGGTGCAGGTTCAAAAAAAAGGACGCCCTTCCGGTGAAAAACAAATCCACTCGGAAGTGCGTCCGCTTTAATACTCTATCTCTAAAGGCTCCAGCTCTAACGGAGAAGTTCCTAGAAAATCCCGGCGTCCAGCAACTGGTAGATCATCCCCTCCAGGACCTTGTCCACCTTGCCGGTCAGCGGCGTGACGGTCTCCCCCTGTTTCAGGTGTTTCTCCACAATTTCGTCGGCGTCTTTTTCCTGGACGCCTCCGTACCACACCTTGTCCGGGTAGACGACCACGTGGGGACCTTCGTGGCAGCTGCCGAAGCACATGTAGGAGCGCAACTCCACGTCGCCGCAACCGTCCTCTTGGAGGTGATTCTGGATCCGGTCCATCACCTTTCCGGCCCCGCGAGCCCGGCAATCGACGTTCATGCAGACGAAAACGTATCGCTTGTCAGCCAAGAAACCACCTCTGCTGGAAACCTACATTTTCTGTTTAGGGTCTATAATCCAGCCCTTTTCTTTCTCCATGCCGATCAAGAAATCGTCGTCGGCGTCGGTCGGAAGGACCTCTTGCAGGTGCTTCTCATACGCTTCCTGCGAGAGCAGCTCGCCGGTCACGCTGTAGGTCTTGCCGGCGTATTCCCCAATGCTTCTGCGGAACTTCTCGTCGGGCATCCGCAGCTTCGGCTGGTCCGCAGGGATGTTCTTGTTGAGCGAGTCCACGATAGCGCCCACCTCTTTCAAGTACTGGGAGCGGGACAGCTCATTCAACTTGTCCATATTGGGCCCATCGTCAAACAGATGCTCGTCGTAGCGGCCTTTCAATCCCCACTCATAGGCCCAGTGCGCCGAGGAGGACCCGTCCTGGCCGAACAGGTCGGCGCCGGTCGAGAGCCACTTGTCGAAGTACTTCTGGATAAGGGAAATGGGAATCTTTCCGGCTTTCACGATGCGCATCAGGCCCGTATTGCCGGTCAGCATGTGGAAGGCTTCCTCCTGCAGCATGGGGCGCACGCTGCGGGCCAGCGGAGCAAAGGCGCTGCGGCTGAGCATGTTGAGCTGGTACTTGCCGTCGCGATCGATAAAATCCGTGTAGGTGAAGAAATCCAGCCAGCAACGGACCGGTTCATTGAAGGCGCCGAGCAGGCGCGAGTGGGCCGAGGCCCGCCGCTCCAGCAGCCTCTGGGCTTGCTTTTTACCCGAGTCCCCAAAGTGGGTCACCAGCAGGTAGGCCATCTGCCATCCATGCCGCATCTCTTCCCGGTTGACCCGGATCATGCTTTCCAGGTCATACTGGGTCGGGGCCCTTTCGAGCAGGTTCTTCTGCTGCTCGACCGAGGCAAACTCGGTGTCCCCTTGGAACTCGATCAGGTGCGCCAGGGAGTCGCGAATCCGCTGGTCCGGGACGTCGAGCAACCTCTCCCATTTCGGGTTGCCGGCATAGTGCCCGAACTCAATCTCGTCGCTCTCGAGCTCTCCCAGCTTCGTCTCAAATACATAATCCTCGCCGATCAGCTTGGTCGGATAACCGATGTCGTCGCGCCACTGGTGAAAAACATCCACCCAGTCATCAAAATTGCGCAGCCTGGGTCCCTTAACTGCCATTGCCTTACTCCTTACCCGGGCTACACCCGGCGTCTTTGTTGAAATAGTCGATGATTATCGCTCGCCTAAAATTCGCTTCTCTCCGGCTGGAACCTTCCTGCACTGCCAGCCGTCCTCCAAGTTTGCATTTTATTGCTCTTTTATTTTTTTTGCAAGAGAAATATAATGCATATCGGAAGGTCCTGTGGACGAGCACGAAACCGACGGGTTTCTGGAAACCAGGGTCCGGCGAATCCGCAGCCTGCGGATAAAGGCCGGCAGAAATTAACGCCAGCGCCGCCGGTTTACCGCTGCGGAAAGCGAGAGGCCTCGGGGAAATTTCCGGCTTCGAGCGCATATTTCCCCCGCCGATTGTTCCATCGAATCCTCAGCAGGTCCATAAACATGCGCGCGCTGTCCCGCAGCATGTGCACCGTGCTGCCCTCGCAATGCGCCCAGTGGACGGGAACCTCCAGAACGCGATACCCGAATTTCCGCGCCAGGTAGAGAACCTCCACGTCAAACCCGAAGCCGGAAATCCTCTGGCGGGCGAAGATGGTTTCGGCGGCCTGCCGGCGGAAGGCCTTGAAGCCGCACTGCGTGTCCCTGAAATTGAGCCCTGCGATGCTGCGGGTCCAGAAATTGAACAGCCTTCCGGCAGCTTCCCGAATGCGGGACTGGCGCTGGCTGATCCACTCCGGACGCAGCCCGCGGGAGCCAAAAGCGACGTCGTAACCGTTCTTCAGAGGTTCGAGCAGCCGTTCCGCCTCCGCGATGGGGGCGGAGAGGTCGGCATCGGTGAACAGGATGTATTCCCCGCGCGCGTTCAGCATGCCGTTGCGCACGGCTGCCCCTTTCCCGAAGTTTGTGGGATGCCGCAGCAAGCGCACCTCCGGCGATTCCCGGCAGACGCGCTGGACCAGTTCAGCCGTATCGTCGGTGGAGCCATCATCCACCACCAGCACCTCAAAAGCTTCCGAACGCGACTGCAAAAGGTTGAGCACCGCCTGCAACGTGGCGGGAAGCCGGGCGGATTCGTTGTGAGCCGGGATCACCACGCTGAGAACAACCTCCGAAGAGCGTCCCGGCGCGCTGGTGGAGCCGGCTGCTGCCGCGCCCGGTTGCTCCTGATGATTTAGATGATTCAAGCGTTCTCCCATCCGTGCCTTCCCTTTAACGGAACGAAGCGGCAGTGCCCCAGGACGCGGGACACCGGCTTCCCCTGGCATTTGCGGACCTGCCGGAACTCCTGTTGATCGAGGCTTCCCACGGGAATCACCAGGCGGCCGCCTTCCACCAGTTGTTCGAGGAAGCAGTCCGGAACCCGGGGCGCTGCCGCGGCCACCAGGATGCCATCGTAAGGCGCCGCCGGAGGATATCCCTCGCTGCCATCGCCATGGAGCAAGACGACCGTATCACCACCGGTTACACCCAGGCGCTCCAGACGCTCCCCGGCCAAACGAAACAGCTCCGGATCGCGCTCCATGGTGTAAACGCGCGCTGCCAAACGGGCGAGGATCGCCGCCTGATACCCGGAGCCGGTGCCGACCTCGAGCACGCGCTCGGTTCCCCTCAGCTCCAGGGCCTCCGTCATGGCGGCCACCATGTAAGGCTGCGAGATGGTCTGCCCCTGGCCGATGGAGACGGGATGGTCTTCGTAGGCTATCCGTCTGTGCTCGGACGGCACGTATTCGTGCCGGGGGACCTCGCCCATGGCCTGCAACACCCGCTCATCACGAATCCTGCGGCGGCGGAGTTGCCGGGCGACCATTGCCTGGCGTTGCTCCGCCGCCCACTCCAGCGTAGGAGCAAAGCTGGCCGCCTTGCCTCCATTGCCCTTCGCTGGCCGGATGGAGGAGAAAAACTTCATCGCTGAAAAGTTTACTCCAAACGGGGGGAAGTTTTCTCCAAACCGGCGGCTATGGTCACAGAGGGACGGGAGAAAATCAGAAGACAGCAGCCGGAGTTCCTAACCCGCCGCATTCGGCAATTGGGAACCCCTGCCGCCTGATTCCGCGATGCCGAATTCCGTTATAATGGTTCTGTGGCATCAGAGAACCTGGAAAGATATTCCCGGCAGGTCTTGTATCGCGGCATCGGCGAGGCGGGCCAGCGGAAGCTATTAGCCTCGCGGGTTGCCATCGTAGGATGCGGGGCGCTCGGCAGCCATCAGGCCTCCCTGCTGGTCCGCGCCGGCGTGGGAGAGATGGTCCTCATCGACCGCGACTACGTGGAGGAGAGCAACCTGCAACGCCAGACGCTTTTCGAAGAACGCGATGCTGCCGAATGCCTCCCCAAGGCGGTGGCGGCGGAAGCTCACCTGAAACGAGCCAACTCCGGCGTCAAGGTGCAAGGCATCGTGGCCGACCTGACGGCGGAGAACGCAACCGAACTTCTGCAAGGGATCGACGTGCTGCTCGACGGCACCGACAACTTTGAGACGCGCTACCTGTTAAACGACCTCAGCCTGCAAAACGGCGTGCCCTGGGTCTATGGCGCGGCTGTCGGCAGCTACGGCGTGACGCTGACCATCGTTCCGGGCCACGGCCCGTGCCTCGCCTGCCTGTTTCCAGAGCCGCCCTCCGGGATGCAGGCCACATGCGACACCGACGGAATTCTCTGCTCTGCCGCCTCCGCCGTTGCTTCCCTTCAGGTGGCCGAGGCTTTGAAGCTGCTGGTTGGCGACCGTGCCGCCCTGCACGGCAAGCTGATCTCGTTCGACGTCTGGGAGAACAGCTTCCAGGCCGTTGACCCCGGCCCGCCCGCGGAGGGTTGCCGCGCATGCCAGCGGAAGGACTTCGTCTACCTCGCCGGGAGCGGCTCGCCTCATATCACGCTGTGCGGCCGCAACTCGGTGCAGATCCATGAACGCAAGCGGCCCCTGGATTTTGCGGAGCTTGAGAGAAAGCTGAAGCCGCACGGCGCGGTGCGCTTCAATCCCTATGTCTTCCAATTCTCACTCGCCCCGTATGAGATGACGATCTTCCCCGACGGCCGGGCTATTATTAAAGGCACCACCGACACGGGAATCGCGCGCAGCCTTTATGCCCGCTATATCGGCAGTTGAGCAAGCTCTCTGGGGCGGGCCCGATCGCGCTACACATGCCGGCGGCGGCCCTCGGTATATCGGAGCATGAAATGTTAGTCACCTTGCAAAAAAAACGGCCCGACTGGCTCCGGACCAAGTTTCCCGGCGGCCCCAACTATCACGAGTTGAAGGTTCTGAAGAACCGCCTTCGCCTCCACACGGTCTGCGAGAGCGCGCGCTGCCCCAACATCGGCGAATGCTGGGAGCAACGCACCGCCACGTTTATGATCCTGGGAGACGTCTGCACGCGCCGTTGCGGCTTCTGCGCGGTGCCGAAAGGCGCTCCGCTGCCGGTGGACGACCAGGAGCCGGAGCGGGTGGCGCAGGCGGTGGACCATCTCGGCCTGCAATACGCCGTGGTGACCTCGGTCAACCGGGACGACCGCAAAGACGGCGGCGCAGAATTTTTTGCCCGGACCATCCTGGCGATCCGCCGCATCCGGCCCGAGTGCAAAGTAGAGGTGCTGATCCCGGACTTCCAAGGCTCGCGCCCGGCGCTGGAGACGGTGCTCGCGGCGCGTCCCGACGTGCTCAGCCATAATATGGAGACCGTTCCGCGACTCTACCGGCAGGTGCGCCCGGGAGCGCGCTACGAGCAATCCCTCAACCTGCTCCGCAGCGTGGGGGAAATCGACCCGCGCATCATCGCCAAGTCCGGAATGATGCTGGGCCTGGGAGAGGAACCGCACGAAGTGCTGGCCGCCATGCGCGACCTCCGCGACCACGATTGCCGCATACTCACCCTGGGCCAATACCTGCGGCCTACGGTCAACCACCTCCCCATCATCCGTTACTATCCCCCCGAGGAGTTTGCGGAGTTGAAACGCGAAGGGGAACGGATGGGCTTCCGGCACGTGGAGGCCGGACCGCTGGTCCGCAGCTCCTATCACGCCCGCAACCAACTGGATGCCGCAGGCGAAACTCTGCCGGCCTAGAAGTGCATGCCGGAAATATAAACCGGATCACGGAGAAGGCCTTCCGACAGCTTTGCCCAGCCATTGGCGGGGTCTTCACTTCCTCTTGGACCATGCTCTGCTTTACAGCCCCAGGGGCTTGTTGTAATATCGGGCGTTAGCCTGCCGGGGGTGGCCCCTATTGGAGCCGGCCACAGAAATCATGTCCAGGACGGAAAGCCAGCTTCGCCGCCAGATCGCCGAGGTTGGCAGGTGGCTGCACCAGAAGAACTTCCTGGCCGCCACGGACGGCAACATCTCGGCGCGCTTGCAGGACGGGCGGGTTCTGGTGACCCCGGCGAACGCCAGCAAGGGGATGCTCCGTCCCCAGGACATGGTTTTGGTCGATATGCAGGGGAACAAGATTGCAGGCCGGGGGAACGCTTCCTCCGAGCTGCCCATGCACCTGCTGATCTACCACCGGCGTCCTGATGTCGGTGGGATCGTCCACGCCCATCCGCCCGCGGCCACCGGCTACGCCGTGGCGGGAATTGCACTGGACAAAGCCGTCCTTCCAGAGGTGGTGGTTTCGCTGGGACGCGTGCCCCTCGCGCGGTACGCAACGCCCGGCAGCCCTGCGCTTAACAAGGCGCTCCGGAACTTGGTTTCCCAATACAACGCCATCCTCCTGGCCAATCACGGCGTGGTCACCTTCGGGAAAGACCTGCTTCGGGCGTTCTTCCACATGGAGACCGTGGAACAGTTTGCCCGCATCTCGCTGGTTGCGAAATTATTGGGAAGGCAGGCGCTGCTCTCCAAACAGGAGGCGGAGAAACTGCGGGCCCTCCGGCCCCCGCATAAGAAAAGCCGCCAGCGGCCGCAAAGCCGGGACAGGAAGCCCTGAAAAGCAGAGCCCTGCAAAACAGAGACAAAACTCCGCTGCGGTCGAGCGGCGGAATCAGATTTTAGAGAGGATGGAACAGCTTAAAGATATGTCAACAGGATTAAAGAAGATTTTCGGAGAATCGGAGCGGATTGTCGTGCTTGCCGCCGACCACAGATATTTCGGCGTCGTCGCCGGCCTGGAAAAACCCGGCGAGGTGCTTTCCCCGCTCCTCGATTATGTGGACGTGCTGATGACCGATCCCGGCGTTCTGCGCCATGCGTTCAAAGGCAGAGTGAACCTGCCGGTGATGCTGCGCGCCTCCGGATGCTCCACCACCATGAACGTCCCCGTGCCCGGCTATCTCCAGGAGCCAGCCAAGCTCGCCTACCAGCAACGCACCGGCAAGGATTTCGACAAGGCCTACCAGGAATACAAAGCAAAAATAGACTCCGGAACGGCCACGGGCGAAGATTTTGACGAGTTCCAGCTTCTCGACAGCGTCGTGAACGTTCCCGACACCATCGCCAATGAAAGGCTGATCCTGCAGGCCGAAGACGTGCAAAAAGAAGGGGGGGCGGGCGCCGCCGTCTCGGTTTACTTGAAGACGGAACACCAGTCGCAGACGCTCGACAATCTGGCCAGCATGTCGCGCGCGGCCCGGAAGATCGATCTTCCCATACTCGGCGTTGTGGCCGTGGGAACCGCGCTGGGATATCTGGAGAAAGACTCCGACTTCCTGACGCGGGCCGGAGCCATCCTGGTGGCGCACGGCGCCGACATCATCAAGACCTATAATTGCGGAAAGGGGTTTGAGCGGGTGATCGAGGCCGCCGGCGTTCCCGTCATCGTGGCAGGCGGCAAGATGCCCAAGGGCGTGGATGAAACCAAAGACAGCCTGGAGCTGGCCTACGACTCCATCCAGAAAGGCGCCAAGGGGATCGACTTCGGGCGGCGCGTTTGGAGACACAAGCAGCCGGTAGCCATGATACGGGCGTTGCGGGCGGTGATCCATGACGGCATGCAACCCAAGGAAGCCTATCAATTGTTTCAGGAGTTGAAGAGGAGTAAAAAGGGGAGCAAAGGATGACCATTCCTGAGACGATGAAGCTCGGCCTGTACTTCAGCAACGAGGACGTGCAGGTGGAGCAAAGGCCGGTGCCCGAAATCGGCCAGAACGAGGTCCTGGTGGAGGTCGCCGCATGCGGCATCTGCGGCAGCGACACCATGCGGTGGTATCGCGAGCCGGGCACGCGGGAGAAAGGCGGCATCAATACGGGGCATGAAATCGCAGGCCGCATCGTTCAGGCGGGCGAGTCGGTCCGCAATTTCAAAACCGGCGACCGGGTCGTCGTCTCCCACCATTTCCCCTGCCTGCAATGCGTCCCGTGCCAGGACGGAAACGAGACGGCATGCGAGGAAATGCACCGGAAGCACATCGAGCCGGGCGGCTTTTCGCAATACGTCCGGCTCTTTGATCCATGCATCGAGAAAGGATTGTTTGCTCTGCCCGACAGCATGACCTTCGAGCAGGGCTCCTTTGTCGAGCCGCTCGCCTGCGTTGTGCGCGGCGTGCGAAAGACCGCTCCGATTGAATCCCGCACCGTGCTGGTGCTGGGAAGCGGCCTGGCGGGCTTGCTCCACATCAAGCTGGCCCGCGCGCTCGGCGCCGGCAGAATTTACGCCGTCGATACCAACCAAAAACGGCTGGAGGCTGCCTCACAAAACGGCGCGGATGAAATGATTTGCGCTACGGACAAACTGCCGCGCGCCGACCGCGTTTTTGTCTGCACCGGATCGCAAAAGGCCGCAGAAAGCGCGCTCGATTGCGTGAACCTCGGCGGGCACATCCTGTTTTTTGCCGCCGACGGCCCGGATAAAAAACTGCTGATCCCGCTGACCAAATTCTGGACCACGCAGCCTTCCCTCAGCTTCAGCTATGGAGCCGCGCCGCGCGACATGAAGGAAGCGATGGAGCTGATTCGCAGCGGAAAGGTCACCGTCGATGGCTTGGTCACACACCGGTTCGGAATCGATCAAATCGCCCAGGCGTTCGACCTGGTGGCGAATCCCAGGGATAATTCTCTGAAGGTGATTATCGAACCGAACCGGCGGTGACACCGCCTGCATCGCCGCCGAAGATTTCACCAAATTCCATATCTCTTTCCGATTTTCTGTTCCCGCTAGAGAGGGATCACTTGCGGTACAACATCGTGACGCTCCAAGAAAAGCCGGAGCTAGCAGAACAAATCCTGCTCCTAAATCGCGCCGCATGGCCAAAGTTTTTGCTCCATGCTAATACTCTTCACTGGAATTCCCTTTACACGACTTTCACCGAATTTCAACTTGTGCTTTGCGATTTGTACGGTAACGTCATCGCTGTCGGACACACGATTCCACTTGTCTGGGACGGGAACCCGGCGAGCCTTCCTATGAACTTCGACGATCTCTTGGAGCGGGCGATCATCTGCCACCAGCGCGGGCACAACGCTACTACACTGTCGGCGCTCGGGGCTGTCGTCGCACCAAGCCACCGAAGGCAAGGGCTCAGCGGCGCAATCCTGCGCGAGATGATAAAGCTTGCAACCCAACGCCGCCTCAATGACCTAATTGCCCCCGTTCGCCCCACCATGAAAGATCAATATCCGCTAATCCCCATCGAACGCTACGTCGAATGGAAACGGCCGGATGGTTCGCCCTTCGATTTCTGGCTCCGCGTTCACTGGAGATTGGGCGGCGTCCAATTGCAGGTTGCTCCGGAGGCGATGCGCGTACAGGGCAGCGTGGCAGAATGGGAGGAGTGGACCGGAATGGAGTTTCCGGAGAGCGGCCGGTACGTGGTCCCCGGCGCTCTACAGCCCGTCTCCATTGACCGGGATAAGGACTGTGGCCTCTACTGCGACCCCAACGTTTGGGTGCGACATCCGATCTCCAAAATCGATACAGGAAATCCCAACACCCAGGCAGAACGGTAAGCAAAGGGCCTCGTACCGTCAGGCTTACAGCCTTCGTTCAACGGCGGGAAAATTTTCCCAGACTTTAACGCCGCAGAAATGGCTGCCCTCGGTGCAGACCGGGTAAGCGTTGCCTTTCCGCACCACGCAGGGAGGTCCGATGTAGCGGGCCAGGCGGGGATGCACACGGCGCACCTGCTCCAACTCTTCCATCGAAGCCCGGTAGATCTCCTCCTGAGCGTTGAAGCAGGTCCGCATGGTCCATTTGTGGATCAGGTGCAGCAGGCTGCCGCTTTCCACCATCCGGACGCTGACGGCGTTGGGAAGAACATAGATCGCCACCGACGGCGGCACGCCCAGCTCCAGCAGCCGGTTCTTGGCGCTCCATGCTTCCTCCATCGCCTGCTGGTAGATTCCCTCCACCTCCGGGTTTCCAGCGATCAGGCCGGGAGTGATGTAGTCCGGCTCCGGACAGTCGGTGGCCGCGAGCAGCGGGCGCGAGGCAGGCACCATCCGGTGCCGCTGGTCTTGGGAGTCCGCCGTGTGGCTTAGTTTCTTGAGGAAGGTGTAGGAGACGTGATGCAGTGCCCGCATCATGGGCGAGTGGACGGCCAAGTCCAGCGTCTCGAGGCGATACCGGTTGTGCGCCGGATTCAGCAACTGTTCGAGCGCCTGATCGTCGTCCATCTGCCGTTGACTCAAGCCCAGCAGGTAGCGGAAGGAGCGCGCCACGATTGACTCCGCATCGGGCGAAGCCGAGATCATCCGCGAGGTCATATTGCCCAGCTCGCGGTCAAATTCCCGGCGTGCCTGGGCGGCCTCGGAAGCTCCGGCGCCGGCAACGAGCCGGGTCTCGGGAATTTGCTCCTCCTCCAGGGGACCGTCTCCGATGCGCTCAAAAAACTGCGGGTCAATTTCTTTTACCCGTTCCACCATCTGGTCGATGACCATGCCGGTCTCATAGGGGGTGTCCCCGGAGTTGCGCATCCGGTAGAGCCGGTGCAGAACCACGCCCGAGAGGGTGTGAACCATCGAAGTAAAAGCGGCGACCGGCAGAACGTAACGGGCCACCTCGATGGCTTTTTTCTCCACCTGCCGGTCAATGCGCTGGCGGCGTTTTTCCGCGCTCTGCGGGCCGATCTTCCACACCTCGTAGAGCGCCTCCCGCGTGCGTCCGGCAAGCTTCCCGGAGAGCAAACGGTAAAACTCCCAGGCACGCTCCACGGCGCGCATGTACACGCCCTGCGCCTCCCTGGCCAGGGGCGGAATAAAGGCCCGCGCCTGGTCCAGGCGCACGTAGCGCTGGCTGGACTGCTCCGAGTTATAAAACGGATGGCTGTGCAGAAAGTTCCACACAAACTGGCGGGAGACGTTCTCCAGGCCGAACTCGAAGTGGGCGTGCTGAAAGACGGTGTGGTGGCCGCCGTTGAAGGTGGCGGAGCCGATGGTGAGGCGCTGTTTCTCGGTGATCTCATCCGGCGAGATCACCCGGGTTGAATAGCAACTCCGCGCCGCGGCGATGGCGGAATCAAAAGGCCGGTCCAAGTAGTTTCGCAGCGTGACCCGGGGCTCGGTCGTCACCACAAACTGCCGCGCCGCGTTCGCAACATCCATGGCGTGATTCTACCCGATGCGCAGGAACAAAAAAAGGGGAGGATTCGTGAGGGAGAAATTCTTGCAGGCGTCTAGGAAGCCGTTTCCGCCACGACAGTGGTCTCTTTCCCGGCGCCCGTGCTCCGCTTGCTGCCATACTTCCTGTTGAAACGCTCCACCCGGCCGGCGGTGTCCACCAACCGCTGCTTGCCGGTAAAGAACGGATGACAGTTGGAACAAATCTCCAGGCGGAGGTCCCCCTGGCGCGTGGAACGGGTCTTGAAGGTGTTCCCGCAGGCGCAGGAGACTGACACTTCATAGTATTCCGGATGGATGTCGCTTTTCATCGTCTTCCTTATCTTCCTGTGTGCACTAACCTTTATGCACTAACGTGGCAAGTAGTATACAGCATTTGATCTCGCGCCCGCAATTGCGAATCGCGGAATTTGGGCAACTCCTCCACCGTAAAACTGACCTGTAAAAAAACCCGCCTCGAAGAGACTAAAGTCACTGCGCTCGTATCCAGGAGGCGTTAGTTTTGGGACGGAAGAAGTTTTACTACCTTTTAAGGAGGCCAAGCAAAATGCCCACTACACGTGAAACCATCGGCAACGAAACCCTCGTCAGCGCGATCGTACGGTCGTATCCCGCCTCGGTCCGCGTCTTTCAAGAATATGGAATAGACTTCTGCTGCGGAGGAAGCAAACCGCTTTCGGAAGCTTGCCGGGAGAAGGACGTTTCCATCGACCGGTTGCTGGCTGACGTAGAGAAAGCCCGGCGGCCGCCCGAAGGCGCCGGGACCCGCGACTGGAACGCGGGGCCCCTGGGTGAATTGATCGATCATATCCTGGATACACATCACGCCTATCTCAGGACGGAGTTGCCTCGCCTGGCACGGATGCTTGCCCAGGTGATCGAGAAGCATGGCGAAAAGCATTCAGAATCTCTTCCCGCCCTGGATGAGACCTATACAGGACTCAAGAAGGAGCTGACCGACCACATGTGGAAGGAAGAAAACGTGCTTTTTCCTCTTGTCAAGGAGCTCGAACGGACCCAAAGCTCCGGCTCGGGCGCAGGGCCGCAGAGAATGCCGGTGAGCGCCCCCATTATGGTCATGGAACAGGAGCACGAGGCGGCGGCGGCCGCCATGCGCAAGATGCGTCGCCTGACCGGGGACTACACACCGCCCGAGGACGCCTGCAACACCTACCGGGCGCTTCTCGATGGCCTCCAGCGGTTCGAGGCGGATACTCACCAGCACATTCACCTGGAGAACAACATCCTGTTCCCGAAGGCCATCGAGCTGCAAGAATCGCTCTCCGGCCCGTAGGCATTCTGTCCGACACACGAGGCGGTACGGTGAAACAACGGTGGAACAGCGGAGATGAGCGGTTACGGAAAACCCGGAAGTTGACGCCTTCACCGGGCGGCCACTATAATCTGGTTTTTCAAACCAATCCGCTGTTTCCACCGGGCCTCCATTGCAAGCACACAAACTGCAAGGGCAGGCCAGCACAGAGGGAGCCGCTTCCGAGCCTCTCCCACCAGCAGGAAAACACCGGCAAGGAAATAATGGGAAGTGGGTCAGTTTCCGTTCGGCACGGCGTCACAGGATTTGTCAGGGCACGGTTATGACGGAGCCCCCAGCGCGCCGCTGTCAGCGTGCTGGGGTGTCTTGAACCGTTCCCTGACGTTGAAACTGACCCACTACCAAATAATGGTGCAGCTTGTCCTTTGACCTCGAGCTTTTCGAACAACGCCGCCAGAAGCTGCAACAGATTGAAGCTTTGGGCCACGAGGCCTATCCCCACCGTTTTGCCTACACCCACACCCTGGAGCAGATCACCGCTGCCTATTCGGAAAAGACCGCCGAAGAGTTGACGAGCGAGAAACCCTCGGTGCGCATCTGCGGGCGAATGCAATCCATCCGCGGACACGGCAAGGCCGGCTTCGCCGACTTGGTCCAGGGCGGCCAGCGGCTGCAAATCTACGTTCGCAAGGATGCGCTGGGCGACAACGGCTTTGCGCTCTACCGGCTGCTGGACCTGGGGGACTTGGTCGGCGCAGAGGGTTATTTGTTTCGCACCAAAACCGGGGAACTCTCTCTCCACGCTACCACCGTGTCGCTGCTGGCCAAGGCGATGCTGCCCCTGCCGGAAAAATGGCACGGGCTGCAGGACGTAGAGGCACGCTACCGCCAGCGCTATCTGGACCTGATTGCCAACCCGGAGGTGCGGCGCGTTTTTGCAGCACGGAGCCGTCTGGTGCGGGCGTTGCGGGAAGCCCTGGAGCGGCGCGGCTACATGGAGGTGGAGACGCCCATGATGCAGCCGATGGCCGGCGGAGCCACGGCGCATCCCTTCCGCACCCATCACAACGCCTTGAACCTGGACCTCTACCTGCGCATCGCGCCGGAGCTTTATTTGAAGCGCCTGGTGGTGGGAGGCTTCGACCGCGTCTATGAAATCAACCGGAACTTCCGCAATGAAGGAATCTCCACGCAGCACAACCCGGAGTTCACCATGCTGGAGTTCTATCAGGCCTACAGCGACTACAACGACCTGATGGAGATGACCGAGAAACTGCTGCCGGAGGTGGCCGAGGCGACCTGCGGGACGACCACCCTCAGCTACGGCGAGCACACCATCGACCTGTCGCGATTCTCCCGTTTCACCCTGCGGGAGGCCATCCGGGAGTTCTGGCCGGAAGAATCATCCCGGCCAACTCTGGAAGACTTCTCCGACCCGCAGCGGACCGGTGCGGCCATCGAGGCATGGAACCGTCTGCAAGGAGAGCATGACCGCCTCGTCATTCCGGCGGGCACATCGCAGGGGGCCACGCTGGCGCATCTGTTTGAAACCGTCTGCGAGCGAAAGCTGATCCAGCCGACGCTGATCTATGAATTCCCCGTGGAGGTTTCGCCGCTCGCCAAAAGCAAGAAGGATGAGCCGGGATGGGTGGAGCGCTTTGAGCTCTTCGTGGCGGGGATGGAGATCGCCAACGCCTACAGCGAGCTGAACGATCCGGAGGAGCAGCGGCGGCGCTTTGAATTGCAGGCCGCGCTGAAAGAGAAGGGCGACCGGGAAGCCCATGTAATGGATGAAGACTACATCCGCTGCCTCAGCTACGGCATGCCGCCCACGGCCGGGGAAGGAATCGGGATCGACCGCCTGGTGATGATCCTGACCGGCTCCCGCTCCATCCGCGACGTGATCCTGTTCCCTTTGTTGCGACCCGAAAGCTCGCCGGCTCCGGCGGCGGAGTGAACCGGGCGGCGGGAACCTCTCCGAAGCGCCTGCCTTGCAAAATCTTTCCCGGGCGAACCATTCCAGGCATCCCCAAAAATCTCATACGAACACCGATCATCCGGCTTCTTGCCTTAAAATAGGGCAGGCGGAAAATCCAACTCAATGCCTGTGCCGCGGGGTGAATCATGTCCGTTGATTGGGATGATTATCTGAATACTCCAGCAGGCTCCTACTGCGAGTGTCACCGGCAATGCCAGGATTGCTTCCAGCACGAGCTGAAAAATTTGCAACGCATCATTCAGCACAGAAAGCCGCAAGTCGTCGCCTGCCTGGGCGCCGGCGTGCTGAACGACATTCCCTACCGGACGCTGGTCCTCTCCGGCGCGACCGTCCATTTGGTGGACTGGCTGCCCGGCTCGCTCGAAAGCGGGATCGATCAATCCATTATGACCAGCGACGAAGCCGGGGAGCCGCAATGCGTTTACTGCGATCAGCAGGTAAGCTGCCCGGAGGCCTACTGCGCCGGATATCGCAAAGCGAAGACGCTGCCTGCGCCTGTTTGCGACGCCTTCGTGCCCCTTCCGGGTAACCCTCTCCGTTGTGCCGCGTTCCGCAGCAGCGAGCGTCCCACGCTTCACTGCGAAGACGTCACCTCAGGCTACGGTTCCGCATTCGCTCGCGGCGTGCTGGACCAACTGCGGGGCGTCCGTTCCTGGAGGCAGGCCTTCGGAAGGGGAAAAGCTTTGGCCGAGCGGGTCAGAGGACGGCACACGCCCCTCAACATTCCCGCTGGCAGCGCGCAATTGGTGACCTCCTCGCTGCTGTTGTCCCAATTTGAACACGAACCTTACGATTATTTTTCCCGCCGAGCCGCCGATCTGCTGGGCCCGCCGAAGGAAGCGGAAGAAAAGAGTCTTTCGCCGATGATGGATAAGCTGCGGACGACGCTGCTGCTGAATCAAGTCGAGGGGCACTGCGAAGCCATCAAGCGAATCCTGCATCCAGAGGGTTTGTGTTATATGTCGTTCGAGATGTTTCACTACGGCACACCCAACGGCCGGTGGTTTCTGATCAACGCAATGCACCGGGCTATGGAAGTCGTGGGAAATCACTTTCATTTTAATTTCAACCTCCTGGAGGACCGGGATCTCGCTACCCGCTTCGAGGTCGGCGGCACCCCCTCGATTGTGTTTCATTTCATCCTGGAGCCGAAAGAGGCCTAGCCCACGCCTAGGACAAAAAGCCTGTTCATTAGAACCCCTCTTCCATGGCCTGCGCCGTAACACCCGCAACGCTTTCCTCCGGGACTAAATCGCCCCTGCTAAGCCCGGGACAATCCGTTGATGACAATCTTTGTTCACCTCATGGACTTCCAGCAAAAGAGAAGGCTCGTCGTTCAGCTTTTGCCCTAAAATAGGATTGGAGAAAAAATCCCTTCGATCCGATGAATGAATAGAGAGGAAAGCTTGGGTTTTGAATTTTTTGTGGCCCTGCGCTACCTCCGCGCCAGGCGGAAGATTGCGGTCATTTCCGTAATCACCGCAGTCTCCATGCTGGGCATCGCCGCCGGGGTCATGTCCCTGGTGGTCGCGCTGGCCGTCACCAACGGGCTGCGGCAAGAATGGCAGGGACGGCTGCTGGGCGCCACCGCCCATGTGAGCCTGCAAAGGGTCGAGGGCAACGGAATCCGCCAGTGGCGGCCGCTGCTGCAGAAGCTTTCCGGCACGCCCGGGGTGGTGGCTTCCGCTCCGGCCTTGTACGGAACGGTGCTGGCATCGCGGGCCAACCGCTCCAGCCAGATGATCTTGAAAGGAGTGGACCCGGAGGTGGAGTCGCAAGTGGGCACTCTGTTAGGCAGCGTCCGGGAAGGATCGGCGGAGGCGTTGAACGCTCCGGCGGAGCCCGGCAGTCAGCCGCCTGTGGTGATTGGAAAACGCATGGCGGACTCGCTCGGCGCTTCCCCCGGGGACAGCATCTTGCTGACCAGCCCGCAGGGGCACCTGACGCCCTTCGGCATGGTTCCACGGTACCGTCACTTTGAAGTTGTGGGAGTGTTCGATTCCGGCTTCTATGAATTTGACTCCAGTTGGGCTTTCACCAACCTAAAGGAGGCTCAGCAAGTGCTGGGGCTGGACGATGTGATCTCGGTGATGGAGTTCAAAATCGCGGATATTTATCAGGCTCCGGCGGTGGCGGAAACGCTTCGGCGCATGGCCGGCAACGGGTTTTTCGGCAGCCACTGGATGGAGCAAAACCGGGCCCTGTTCAGCGCCTTGAAGCTGGAGAAAACCGTGGCGGTCATCGTCATCGGATTGATTGTCTTCGTGGCGGCTTTGAACATCCTGATCGCTTTGGTGATGATGGTGATGGAAAAATACCGGGACATCGCCATCCTGGTTTCCATGGGCGCGCAACGGAAGCAGATTCGCAATATCTTTCTGCTCCAGGGCATGATGATCGGCGCGGCCGGAACCGCGCTGGGTTTGGCCGGGGGGTATCTGCTCTCCTGGCTGGGCAGCCGCTATCATCTGATCCCGCTCGACCCGAATATCTATGACATCAGTTACCTGCCTTTCGATGCTAGAATCGTGGACGGAGTTTGGGTGGCGGGGGTGGCCCTGTTGATCAGCTTTTTGGCCACGCTCTACCCGGCGCGCAACGCCACTTCCATCGCTCCGGCGGAGGCTCTGCGTTATGAATGATTTCGTCCTTGCCCTCGCCGGATGGAATTCTTCGCAGCGCTCCGCAGATGCCGAGGCTGGAATGCAAGACGGGAAAATGGATCGGGTGGAGGCATGACCCGGACCCGGCAGAAAGGCGGAAACGTTTCCACGGGAACCGGCATCCAAGAAGTTGAGCAAACTGCGAAATTGAGCACACTGTTACGAGCCGAAAACCTGACGAAAGCGTTCCGCTCCGGAAAGTCGGATTTGATGGTTTTGGAGAACCTGCAGTTGGAGGTAGAGGCCGGCGAAATGGTGGCCATCGTAGGAGAGTCCGGCAGCGGAAAAAGCACGCTGCTGCACATCCTGGGCGCGCTGGACAAGCCATCTGCCGGTGAGGTATACTTCGATGGAAAGCAGTACTCGGAGCTTTCCGAGAACGAATTGGGAAGCTTGCGAAACCACAATTTTGGTTTCGTATGGCAGTTGCGCTCCCTGCTGCTGGAGTTCACGGCGCGCGAAAACGTCGCCATGCCGTTGCGGATTCGGGGCGTGGAGAGCAAAGAGGCTGCGGAACGCGCTGAAGGATGGCTGGAACGCGTGGGTTTGAAAGACCGGGCAACCCACCGTGCCGGAGAGCTTTCCGGAGGCGAGCAGCAACGCGCCGTTTTAGCCCGGGCGCTGGTGGGTGAGCCGAAAGTGCTGATGGCCGACGAACCGACCGGCAACCTGGATGCAAGAACCGGTGAAATGACCATGCAATTACTGGGAAGCTTGCATCAGGAATTCCATATGACGACGGTGCTGGTCACGCACAACATGGGCTTTGCCCGGCGTTGTGACCGGGTGTTGAGGCTGGAAAACGGCAGGCTGGAAGCCGTTTCCTTTTCCGAAACGATCTGATCCCCCGGCCAGCCTCGGAACGGCTGGCACAGTAGGAAAGGTCACATGTTCGAACGGTACACGGAAAAAGCCAGACGCGTAATATTTTTTGCCCGCTACGAGGCCAGCCAGTTCGGCAGCCCGTACATCGAGTCCGAGCACCTGCTTCTGGGCCTGTTGCGCGAGGACAAGTCGCTGACCAACCGGTTCCTGCGCTCTCACGCTTCCATCGAATCCATCCGCAAACAGATCGAGGGACACACCACCATCCGGGAAAAGGTTTCCACCTCCGTGGACCTTCCCCTGAGCCATGAGAGCAAGCGGATTCTGGCATACGCCGCCGAAGAAGCCGAGCGGCTTTCCCACCGCCACATCGGCACCGAGCATCTGCTGCTCGGCCTGCTGCGCGAAGAGAAATGCTTCGCAGCCGAGATATTGCGCGAGCGCGGCTTGCGCCTTTCCACCATCCGGGAGGAACTGGTCCGCTCGCAGTCGGAGAAAGTTTCCACCTCGCGTCCCAAAGAAAGCTCCTTGCTGGCCGAGTTCAGCCGTGACCTGACGCAGGCCGCGATGGACAACGTTCTGGATCCGCTCGTCGGCCGGGAGAATGAGCTGGAGCGGATGGTTCAGATTTTGTGCCGCCGCACCAAGAACAACCCCGTGCTGATCGGCGAGCCCGGAGTGGGAAAGACCGCCATTGTGGAAGGGCTGGCGCAGCGGATTGCCGACGGCGAGGTGCCTTCGTTCCTTGCCGAAAAGCGCATCCTGGCGCTCGACCTCTCCTTGATTGTGGCCGGCACAAAATACCGGGGGCAGTTCGAAGAGCGGTTGAAGACCATCATGAAGGAGTTGATGGAGAACGCCAACGCCATCATCTTCATCGACGAATTGCACACGCTGGTGGGCGCAGGCTCCGCCGAGGGGTCGCTCGACGCCGCCAATATCCTGAAGCCTGCCCTCTCGCGGGGCGAAATTCAGTGCATCGGCGCCACCACACCGGCCGAGTTCCGCAAATCCATCGAAAAAGACCGCTCTCTCGAGCGGCGATTCCAGACGATTAAAGTCCCGCCGCCGACCGAAGAGGAAGCCGTCACCATCCTGTTTGGCATCAAGGACCGCTACGAAAAATTCCACGCGGTCACTTATACCGACGAGGCTCTGCACGCCTCCGTTTACAACTCCAACCGGTACATCCCGGACCGCTTCCTGCCGGATAAGGCCATCGACCTGATTGACGAGGCCGGAGCGAGGGTGAAGCTGCGCCAAACCACTCTGCCGGATGAGCTGGTCGACATTCAGAAGCGCATCAAGTTCATTGTCCACCGGATGGAGAACGCCATCGCCAGCCACGAATTTGAGAAGGCGCGTTTTTACAGCGATGAAGAGCGCAAGGAACGGGAAAACCTGCGGGCCCTGCGCGAGAAATACCAACTGGATGAATCCTCCAGCGGCACCGTGGGCAAAGAGGATATCGAGGACGTGGTAGCCCGGTGGACGGGAATCCCGGTCACCGCCCTCAAGGAAGAGGAGTTGACCAAGCTGCTGCGCATTGAGGAGGAACTCCACAAGCGCGTCATCAGCCAGGAAAAGGCGATCTCGGCGCTGGCCCGCGCGGTCCGGCGTGCCCGCGCCGGTTTGAAGAATCCGGCGCGCCCGGTCGGCTCGTTCCTGTTTCTGGGTCCGACCGGCGTGGGAAAAACAGAGGTCGCACGGTCTCTGGCCAAATTCCTCTTCGGAACCGAAAAGGCTTTGATCCGCTTCGACATGTCCGAGTACATGGAAAAGCACGCCGTCTCCAAGCTGATCGGGTCTCCTCCGGGATACATCGGCTACGAGGAAGGCGGCCAGTTAACGGAACGGGTGAAGCGCACCCCGTATTCCATCATCCTGCTGGATGAAATCGAGAAGGCTCATCCGGATATTTACAGCATCCTGTTGCAGGTTTACGAGGACGGCCAGCTCACCGACGGGCTGGGCAACACGGTGGATTTCAAGAACACGATTATCATCATGACCTCCAATATCGGCGCCCGCTTCCTGGAAAAGCGGAGCCAGATGGGCTTCCAGCCGCCGTCTCCGGAAAGCATGTCGGCCCAGATGGAGGAGTTGGTGCGGGCCGAAGTCAAACGGGTCTTCAATCCGGAATTCCTCAACCGCCTGGACGAGATCATTCTGTTCAGTTCCTTGACGGATGAGGACCTGATCCAGGTGATTCAGTTGATGGTGAGCCAGATCAATGAAAGCCTGGCTAACAAAGAGATCAGCATCACGCTTTCCCCGCAGGCTGAGCGGTGGATTCTGGAAAAGACCTGCCAGGACCGCTCCTACGGGGCAAGACCCCTGCGGCGCGCCCTGCAAAGGTACATTGAAGATCCACTGTCGGAAGCGTTGATTCAGGGTGTCCTCACGCGCCCGGCTTTCCTGGAAATCTTTCTGGAAGGCGAAGGGCTTTACTACCGTCCCGTGGACAGCACCGCGGAGCCTACACCCCTGTTCGTGACACAGGTTTGAGGCGACAACGCCGGATCAGCGGCCTGGACCGGAGGCCCGGACCGGTAGTCCGAACGGTGGCATGTTGTCGCGGCCTTTTCTTTCCTTCCAAGTTTTGCTATAAAAGCATAGGGAGATATGCTTGATCCCCGCAACCAAATGGTGGAGTGGGGGTTTATTTTATAGGAATGGCAGGGGTCCATTACGCCCAGGGCAGGCGGTGATTTTTTTTCGCTGACGGGTTCCCTGCGGCGGGCTACTGGCATCTTATCTTTTGTTATGAACCGGTTCTTCCCCCATCGGCAATGGCTGCTTTCGCGGGCTGTCCTGTTTTTGATTCTGCTGCTGAGTCTCCAGGCCGGCGGTGCCCTGGCCCAGACTGAATCCGGAGAAGTGATTGAGGACGTTCTCTTCCGGGGCAACCGGCGTGTGCCCACCGCCACGATGCGCGTCCGCATCTTCACCAAACCCGGCGATCCCTACAATGTCAACGCTCTCCGCCGGGACTTCATGGCTTTGTACAACACCGGTTTTTTTGACGACATCGTGCTCCGGGTCGAGGACGGGGCCGAGGGAAAGATCGTCATCTTCGAGGTCACGGAGAAACCCATGATCCGCAGCATCGAATACAAGGGCAACAACTCCGTGACGCACTCGGACATCCTGGACCGTTTCAAAGAACGGAGGGTCGGGCTGACCGTAGAGAGCCGCTTTGACCCCACCCGCATCAAGCGCGCCGAAGTTGTCCTGAAACAACTGCTGGCGGAACGAGGCCGCCAGTACGCCACCGTCACAGTCGATACGAAAACCATTCCGCCTTCCTCGGTGGCTTTGACGTTCACCATCGACGAAGGGCCCAAGGTGAAAATCGGCAGGATCGATTTTGAGGGCAATACGGTGCTTTCCCGCCGGAAGCTGGTCCGCGCCATGAGGAACTCCCGGCCCATCGGAATTCCCCACAGCTTCATCCTGGAAAGCCTGTTCAGCAAAACATACGACCGGAACAAGCTGGATGAGGATATGGAAGGGCTGCGGGCGGCCTATCAAAACGAAGGCTACTTCCGGGTTCTGGTCAACGATCCGATGGTGGAAACCCGTGAAACGCCGGCAAAACGGGGCGTGCCCATCCCCGTTCTCAACATGCTGCCGATTCCGGGCATCAAGCGAAGCAAACCAGGACGCAAGGTGGATATCACCGTTCCGCTGGTCGAGGGAGAGCGCTACACGCTGGGAGAGATGACCTTCGAGGGCGTGGAAGTGTTCACCCAACCGGAGAGGGTGCTCCGCCCGATGTTCACCATGGAACAAGGGGATATGTTTGACGTTTCCAAAATTCGCGAAGGCCTGGAAAGCATGCGCAAGCTCTACGGGGAGTTCGGTTACATCAACTTCGTGGCCAGTCCCGAAACTTTGATTGATGACGTGAACCGCGAGATTGACATGGTGTTCAACGTCGAGGAGGACAAGCAATTCCTGGTGCGCCGGATCGACTTTACGGGAAACACCACCACCCGCGACAAGGTCATCCGGAGGGAATTGATGCTGACCGAAGGTTCCATGTTCAACAGCCGTCTGTGGGAGCTGAGCCTTTTGCGGCTGAATCAGCTGGACTACTTTGAAAAGCTGGAGCCGGCCGATTCGGACGTGCAGCCCGACAACCGCACCGGAACCGTGGACCTTCACCTGGCCGTCAAGGAGAAGGGAAAGAACGCCATCGGTTTTACCGGAGGCGTGAGCGGGCTGTCGGGAAGCTTTGTGGGTTTCAGCTACCAGACCAACAACTTTATGGGGCTGGGTGAAACCCTTACTTTTAACGCGCAGTTTGGCAGCTTGGAGCGCAATCTGCTGCTGGGGCTCACCCACCCCTATGCATTCGACCGTCCTCTCCAGGTCGGCTTCACGCTATTCTCCCGCCGCTTTAACTTCGACGAAGCCCAGCAGGCGTCTATCTTCTCCGGCCAGGACGTACGGCCCATCTTTGCCTTGCTGGGGAACGATAACATCCAGAGGTATCGCCAGACCAGCGTCGGCTTCACCTCCTTCGCCAGCTATCCGCTGCGCAACCGTTTTTCCCGCGTGGGACTGACCTACAGCTACGACTCCAGCAGCATCACCACCTTCAGCGAGGCTTCCCGGCGGCTGTTTGAGGATATCAACTTCAATGGAATAGGCGGGGCCAATTCGTTGGAGGGGATTCGCACCAGCAAAATTATCCCCACCTTTACCTACAACACGGTCGATCACCCGATAACCCCGTCGCGCGGCAAGAGTTTCTTTGCCAGCCTGGAGCTGGCGGGACTCGGCGGCAACGTCCGCACGTACCGGCCTACCGTCGACTTCAAATGGTTTCGTCCCATGTCGGAGGGATTCCGGCCACGGGTCTTCGCCATGCACCTGCTCGGTTCCACTATGAGCGGTTATGGAGGGCGCGTGCTTCCGCCCTTTACGCGCTTCTATACCGGCGGGGAAACCGACATTCGCGGCTTTGACTTTTTTACGATCAGCCCGGTCGCCTTCATTCCCGACATCGCCGCAGTGCCTGTCCTCAACACCGATGGCACGCCACGAACCACCACCAGCTTGGATCAACTGGGCCTGGAAAACCAGGCGACGCAAACCATGCTGGTCCCCGTGAACCGGACGACCTTCCCCGGCGGCGACACCAAACTCGTTGCGAACTTCGAGTACCGCATCCCGTTGTTCGGCCCGGTCTCGCTGGCTCCCTTTCTGGACGCTGGCTATAACATCGCCTGGAGGCGGTCGCAATTGTCGCTGACCGACCGGCGACTGGCAGAACTGCAAAGCCAGTTCCCCAGCACCGATTTCAAACAACGATTGGACCTGGCGGCGGACACCAACAATCAGTTGAGAGCCTCGACGGGGATCGAACTGCAGGTGATCCTGCCGGTTGTGAACGCCCCCTTCCGAATCTACTGGGCCCGCAATATATCCCGGCTCACAACGTTTATATTCCCCACGCCCCTGGTGGAGCGCGCCTTCTTCCCCAATGAAGCCAGCTTCACCAACGCTGTGAACGCTTTCGGCACGCCGCTTCCTTTTAACGAACCTAAAAGCACCTTCCGCTTTACCGTCGGCCGCACCTTCTAGATCGTTTTCAGGGTTGGTGTAAAGATAGGTTGTTGGTGAATCCATCCGAGCCGCGAGAGCCTGCCCCGAGCCAAGTCGAGGGGTGAGGGAGCGGACAATCCAGCCTTGCTTGCCCGCTTGGGGTTTGGTGTCCGCTTGCTGATCCCTCGGCTTTTCCCTCGGCTTCGCTCGGGACAGGCGCGCGCGGCCCTAGACTATACAGCGCTATGACGTTGCTTCTGGCTGGATTGGTTTGGTCCGTTGGCCGCCGTCTGAATCTGCACCAGACCCTTGGCAATCGTATGTTGGACACCCTCGGGCAGGTCCTGTTGCCGGTGAGGGGAACAGGAAAGATCCGCGTAGTCATCTCCCACGGGACAGACCTCCATGCAGCGCATGCAACCCGTAAAAGCCCCCTGCCGCAAGATGGCCATGTTATGCCAAATCTTGCGGGTGGTGGAGCTGAAGATTTTTCCTTGCAGTTGCTCGGCGGTCTGGGACTGCAACAGCGCTTTGAGATGCTCCACATAGAAAAAAACTCCGGCAGGCTGTGAGCTGCGGGCGCAGGCGCGTCTATCGAGTCCCCGGTATTGCGAGAGCGGCGCACCCTGGAGGGCCTCGCGTGGAATAGCTTGCTCCGGACAGATCGCAGCACAGCGCCCGCATTCTTCCAGACCCGGGCAAAGCTCTTCTTTTACCGGTTCATCTGCCAGTTCATTCAGCAGGTCATCCGTTCCGGGCTTCCAGTCGGTCATCATCCCGGCCAGGAAAACGCGCGGGCCGAACTGCGGCGTCAAAAGCATCTGGTTGAGCCCGAGCGTGCCCAGTCCCGCCTCCACCGCAGCCAGCCGTAAAAAAGTGGAGCTCTGGCCGGCCGGCGTGTTGTCCTCCGGGAAAGTGGTTTTGAAGTCCAACAGCAGGGAAGGAACCGTCACCGCCAGGTAGTCCGCTCCCTCCAGCCAATAGCCCAACTCGCCCACGGCTTCCTCCAGGCTGCGATGAATGAGTCCCGCATTCTGTTGCTGGTGGATGGTGCGCGACCGCGCGCCCGCAACACCTCGGGGAATTTTCTTGCCGAAAACCAGAAACGTATCCAGGAACTCGCTCATGCGCGAAGGCCGCATCTGCGCCGGCAGCTTGTGATCGAGCCTTTGGCGGGTGGTGACCCCGGTCAAATCAATCCCCAGCTCCCGGGCCTTCGTGACCAGCTCCTGCCGCTCCACGCGTTACTCCTTTCCCGGCTGGGGGACCGGTTTCTGGCGGGTTGCTGAAAACTCCAGCACGTCCACAAAATCCTTGTCCCGTTCGTAATTCGATTGGCGCTCGGCGGGCGGGCCCAGGTAGATCATCGTGACCAGCTTCTCCGTGAACTTCCGGCGTATTTGTCCCGGAGGAATGTCAAACTTTCGGTACGGAATTTTGATGATCTTGCGAAAGTCCTTTGCGCCCGGCGGGCAGACGTAAAAACACTCGAAGCAAGCGGCGAAGGCGCCCTCCTTGTTGTTGACCGACTGCCAGAAGTCTTGCCAATACGTGTTGGCCATCATCTTCTCGATCTCCACCGGCGGATCAGCCTTGATGAGCTTCTCGATGTTCAGATAGAGCGGCTTGATCCCGATGCGTTCCGCTCCCGAGGCGCAATTGCGCTTGTTGAGGTTGCGGTATTCGGTGATGTGCGCGCCGCGCCGGGCTTCCAGCGGGATAGCCTGGGTGGGACAGATCACGGCACAGCGGCCGCAACTCATCCCCGGACAGAGATGCTTGTCGGGCGGCAACGGCGAATCAGGCGGCAACTCCAGATCGGTCATCACCACCCCGATGTAAACCCGCGGACCGTAATCGGGGGTCAAGAAATTCAACTCCAAACCCACCGTCCCAATCCCGGCCTGTTCGGCCACCCACTTGAAGTCGAGCGGCCCGGCAGGGCTTCGTTGCAACTCCATATCGGCCGACTCCGGCGGAATGGGAATCCCCACATATCCCCGGCTCTCCAGCCACTCCACCAGGTCAAACGAAATCCGTTCGATGTGGTCGATGGCCAGGTGGGAATTCATGGATTGCAAGGGCAGGTCCCGCGTGGCAAACGATCCGGTCAGCATGTGCTTGACAAAAACCAGCAGGCTGCCCATGCCTTCGCAAACCATAGAAGGTTTCTGGAGGTTCGGCACCAACTTCTCATAGGCTTCCGCCGAAACCACTCCCAGCGAATCCGCGCCGATTGCAGCGGCATACTGTTTCAATTCTTCCTTGAGTTCCACTGAGTTCCCTTCCCCGCGCTATTGTTTGCGGCTTTTCTGAGACGGTGCATGCTCGATCTGGACGAAGCCGTCTGCCACGGAGCGGCTTACCCCGCCGGGCAAATCCTGCTGGCGGTGAGGAGACCGCTGCACCCGTTCGTAGTCCTCGCCCGCCGGGCAGACCTGAACGCATTCGGCGCACCCCGTGAAAGCGCCTTCCTTCACCATGATCATCGTTTGCCACAGCTCCCCGGTGGTCCGCTGTTTGACGGCGTTCCACAGAGCCTCGGCGCCCCCGGTTCGCTTTCCAAAAACCTGCTCCAGGTGCGAGAGGAAGGTGGACGCTCCGTAAGGTTGAGCGCTCCGCGCACAGGCCGTGGCGTCCAGCCGGCGGACCTGGGCCAGCGATGCCCCGAGCGGGGCCCGGCGCGGGATAGCATCCTCCGGACAAACAGCCGCGCAGCGGCCACACTCTTCAAGGCCCGGACACAATTCCTGGTCGAGAGGAGCATCCGGCTCCCATTCCTGGTCTGCCAGGACGCCGCCCAGGAACATTCGCGGCCCATATTCGGGCGTCAATACCATTTGGTTGAGCCCCCATGTCCCCATCCCGGAGGCCACGGCAGCGGCGCGCAGGACCCGTGAGCCTTGCCCCGCCGGGCAAAGGCCGGTGCTGTCGTCCTGATCGAAATCGATGCTCAGCGAGGAGAGGACCATAGCCCTGGCCCCCCGCCTCTCCAGATGATCCACCAGACGCATGCAGCTCTCGTCGATTCGCTTGAGGATTCTTCCGGCCCAAAACTGTTTGGTGCCCAGGTGGCGCGCCCACCCAATTCCCGCAGGTGACTTCATGGCCACGACAACCAGCGTGCGCAACTCTTCGGAAATGCGGGAAGGATGCTGGGACGCCGGCAGTTCCTCAGCCAGGCTGGCGACCGAGCAAACACGGATTAACGGAAACCCCAGGCTTCCCGCAACCTGCTTCAACTGTTCCTTGCTGAGTACCGTCTCCGGCACAATTCCCCTGCTGAATCCCTATGGCATCGCTGCGCTGTTCTGAGAGAAAACCGAATAAGGCGCGCTGCGGCCTTTTCAATTTTCTATTCTAGCATCGCCGCGTAGCAATACATATGCCGGCGCACGCGCGGACGGTGTGTTCAGTCCACGGGGAAGACCTGCCCAGATGAACGATGAACGCGGCGACGGTCGCTCTGGCCTGCCGAGATCACTGCTTGTTTATGCAAAATATGCAAGGAGGACGCTACACCGGGGCGCTCAACACGAATTGTACTAGCGGCTGTTGGTTGGCTGATCGGCGGGGACGGCTGCGGCAGGGTTTTGTGCGAAGGCGGCCAAGGCAACCTCCAGGCGGGCGATCTGCTTCTCCAGCGCGGTGTAGGCTGGCCCGGCTTCCGCCAGCTTCCCGTCGCGCGCGAGCTGCTCCATCTGGAGCGCCGCCGCAAAAGCATCCTTCGCCTCAAAGTTGCTCACCGAACCTTTCAGCGTGTGGGCGGCCCGTGCCAGCGCCTCTCCATCACCCCGCTCAACAGCTTCCCGAATCTCGGACAATAATTCCCGGCAATCGGCCAGAAACAAGGCCACAAGCTCTTTGAGGACTTCCACGTCACCGCCGACTCGCTCCAAAACCGCTGCCCTGTCAACAACGTCCTCGGCGGGCTGTTCCGCACGCGTCTCTGTCTTCGTCTTTGCATCACCGGCGGCGGGCCGGGACTGATAGCGGTCGAGCACCTTCCGCAGCTTCTCCGGCAGGACCGGTTTGGCGATGTAGTCGTCCATGCCCGCCTCCAGACAGCGTTCCCGGTCGCCTTGCATGGCGTTGGCCGTCAGACCGATGATGGGAAGGCGTCCTCCCGAGCGCCCCTCCCGCCGCCGAATCTCGGCGGTGGCCTCGAAGCCGTCCATCTCCGGCATCTGACAATCCATGAAGACCAGGTCGTACAGAAGAATGTCCAGCATCTCCAGGGCTTCCTTGCCGTTGGCGGCCACATCCACACGGCAGCCGAGCTTCTCCAGCATCCGCACGGCCACCTTCTGATTCACCACGTTATCTTCCACCACCAGCACACGCGCCTGGTTGGTCCGGCCTCTGGTTCCGTACGAGGCTTTTTCTGTGGCGTAAGCCTCGGCCAGGGTATGGCGGGTGACCAATTCCGTTGGCCTTCCTTCTGCCCGGGCTCTCCAAACAGCGGCTACAGTATCCAGGAGTTGCGACTGGCGTACCGGCTTGACCAGGTAGCCAGCGAATCCGGCCTCCTGGAAGCGTTTGGCGTCGCCCCGCTGCCCATAGGAGGTGAGCATCACCAGCACGGTCTCCCGCAGCACTGGATCGGCCTTGATGGCCCGTGCCACAGCTTCGCCGTCCATCCCGGGCATACGGTGATCGAGGAGGACGATCTGGAATGGATCGCCGGCCAACTGCGCCGAGCGCAGCGCCGCCAGCGCTTCCTTCCCCGAACCATCACACGCCGCGCGGAGACCCCAGCCCTTCAATTGCTCCTGCATCACGCGCCGGTTGACCCTGCTGTCGTCCACGAGCAACACACGAACACCCTGGAGATCGGCGGTGGGAAACGGCTCATTGGGAGCTTTTGGGGGCGCCTCGGGGTCCAGTGGCAAAGGCAATGTAAACCAGAAGCGCGATCCCTTTCCGGGGCGGCTCTCGGCTCCCACCGCGCCTCCCATCAACCCCGCCAGTTGGCGGGAAATCGTCAGCCCCAGCCCGGTTCCTCCATACCGGCGTGTGGTGGAAGCGTCGGCCTGGGTGAACTTGCCGAAGATGTGCTCGAGCTTGCCTTCCGGGATGCCGACCCCGGTGTCCTCGACCGTGAACCGGAACCGCGCTTTCCCGCCGCCCTGGTTCTCGCAATCCACATTGAGCAACACATGGCCTTTCTCGGTGAACTTGATCGCATTGCTCACGAAATTGGTGAGAACCTGGCGGATGCGGCCCGGATCGCCGATGACGTGCCTGGGGGCATCAGGCGCATACCGCACGATGAAATCGAGCTTTTTATCCTCCGCCACGACGGCTTTCAACTCGACTATCTCTTCGACGGCCACCTGCAGGTCGAAGGAGATCGGCTCGATGGTCAGCTTGCCCGCTTCAATTTTCGACAAGTCCAGGATATCATTGATGATAGCTAGCAAGTGATTGGCGGAGGTGCGAACCGTCTCGCCGTACTCTCGCTGTTCGGCGGTCAGCTCCGTATCCAGGAGCAATTCGGTCATCCCGATCACGCCGTTCATGGGGGTGCGAATTTCGTGGCTCATGTTGGCCAGAAACTCGCTCTTGATCTGGCTGGCGGCTTCGGCGGCTCCGGCCTCCTGCGCGCGAAGCCGCGCCGTTTGAGCCAGGCTGACCGTGAG
Source organism: Acidobacteriota bacterium (assembly GCA_022567475.1). Taxonomy (GTDB): domain Bacteria; phylum Acidobacteriota; class Terriglobia; order 2-12-FULL-54-10; family 2-12-FULL-54-10; genus JADFGZ01. Next base: position 30,700 of record JADFGZ010000002.1, read on the forward strand.
CGCCATTAATAAAGTCATCAGGAGCCCCGCAGCCAATGCCAAGTCAGGGACAGCGGATTGCGCTTCGTCGAGCATCTCTACCCTCGGCCAGATCCGTATCCGCCAGTTCAGATTATGGTGCTGGATTTCCGTCTCCCGGCCCCATTCTTCCTCAAGCCCCCTGCTGCCATCGAAACGTCTATAGATTTCCTCCTCGCCATCGAAGACCGCGATGGAGTAGCCCAGCGAAGCTTGCTCGGATAAGAGGGGATCGAGCAATTCCTGAATGTGAAAGACACCCAGAATGAACCCGTCGAAGTGTTCACCCACAAACAGGGGCACGAAAACCATGAACCCATTGCCGCCCTGGGATAGTTCGAGAGGACGCGTCACCGTCATCTCCCGCCGGTCCCGGGCGACTTCGACGGCCTCCCGCCGCCGCTCCTCCCGCAAAGCGTCCAGGCCTTCACGGGACTCACTTTTCTCTAACGGCACACTCCATCGCACATGAGACGAGGAATCTACCCAAGCGATGCTATGGAGACCGGGCTGATGATCAATCGAAAGAGCCGCCTCGGCTTCCCACGCTTCCCTGGACATTCCTCCCTCTATCTCCCAGTGTTTGCCCATGCGAAGCAGCGTCAAGGTTCGAGGTTCCAGCAGCTCCTTGATCTTGGTTCCCACACTGTGTGCTTCTCCCGCAATAGTCCGCTCAATCTGCAGGTGCTCCTGCCGGATCAGCATCTGCCGCAGGACCACGGAGAGCGTTACGCAGATCATCACCAGGAGCCAAATCCATTGTTTTATAATCATGTGTTTCGTAATCTTGGTTTCCTTCATGCGTATATCCTGATGTTCGTAACATGTTTGGAACCATCTTCGTAACGATGTTCGTAACGAAGGTCAGTAACAAGGTCCCACCCGGACCTATCCAACAACCCCAGGCTACCTACTCCCCTCTACATTTATTCGACATTTAGCAGCAAAAGTTGAGCATATCTCGCGTGGCAGAATACCCGAGATTCAGCACGCGCTGCCCGCCGGCAGCCAACCGTCGGTTGACAATCCTATTTTCGGTCGATAGGATGAATACATTCTTTTTCAGGTTCGGCCGCAGGGGGGAGTGAGAGGTTGACCACAGAATCGGAATTTTCTTATCTTCACACCATCTATATGTCTATTGTTCAGAAGGAAATGGGGCATCCTGCGCCTCTTCCGGAGCAGGTGCAGGAGGTTCTGAACAAGACCGATTCCGCCTCCCCTTCCCAACCCGTGAGCGAACCGGGGCAGCAATGGCTCGGGCTGCTGGACATGGCGGTCCAGCCGCAACCTCTGCGCAGTTACCTGAAAGAGCATGATGTTGGCGAGCCGGCGCTGCAGGCGATGATCCGGTTTTTGGTTGCCAAGAAATCTCACTCGCAGGCCGACCGCGACAAAGTGGACTGGCTGGTGACCCACCTGTTCAAAGTGCGCGAGGAACAGAGCAATAACCTCACCGGCTGGGTCAAGTCCGCGATGGAGGATATCCTGAAAGGAATCGACTTCTCGCCGCTGAGCGCGGATGCCCAGGCGTCGATGGCGGAGATCCCCGCCTTGCTGGACGAGGTGAGATACTTTGAAAGTTTCAGCCAGATCACCGATTCCCGCATCATCCAGCGGGGCCGGGAGCTGAAGAATCAGTTTGGAGAGGAATTTTTTCACCCGGATGTATTGACCCCGATTGTCAATTACAACCTCTTGTTCGGGAAAATCTTTCACGCGATGCTGCAAGAGACCATGCAGAAGGTCCACGATTTGGCCCGCAGCCAGCCGAACAGCAACACCCCCGACGCCGCCGAATTGCTCCGCAGCGATTACCGCTCTACAGCCGACGCCTTCCGCCAGTTGACGGAACTGGGCCGGGAGCAGGAGTCAAAGAAAACGGCGGCGAATGCTCGGGCCGGCTCGGCTCAGACGGATTCCGGCAAGTCTGCCGTCGAATGGGAACGGCAGATGAAGAACCTGGGCGTGGATCCCGCCATCCAGGCCGCACACCTCAGAAACCGGATGCAAGAGCTTACCGTGCGGCTTCGGGCCAAGCAAACCGTAACCTCCATCCCGATGTTTGGGAGGCCGCTGGCCCTCAACGACTGGGAATCGAGCGCCTTCCGAACCGAATATGCGGAATCGGAGCAGACGTTCCGGGTGGAATTCGCTCGCAGCCTGTGTCACACCATCAGCATCATTTCTCGCGTTCAGGAGGAACTGAACTCTTACCGCGAGAAGAAAAATACGGAATACCTGTGGAAGAAACACTACGACGCGCTGCTCTATCTGCTGTACGAAGGACGGCGGCACAAGGATACTTTGGCGCGGCTTTCCTCCGTCAGCCAGCAGAAAGGCTTGCTGGAAAAATCCAAGCAGTTGCTCTTGACCGCCGAAAAACTGGAAACCACCTTGTCTGAGGTGGCGGCCATCTTTTAGGAGTTTGCGAGTGAAATTGACGCCGTTCTCCAGCCCGATTACAATGGACTCACTCAGCGGGAATGAGCAATCCATGGGAGGCATATCTTTTCTGGAAGGTTTGACGTTCGACGATCTCCTGCTGCTTCCGGGCCGGTCCGAGGTCTTGCCGGCCGACGTGGACACCTGCACCTCGCTGACCCGCAACATCCAGTTGAAAATCCCGATTCTGAGCGCGGCGATGGACACCGTGACCGAATCCCGCTTGGCCATCGCCATCGCCCAGCAAGGAGGCCTCGGCTTCATCCACCGGAATATGTCCATCGAACAGCAGGTTCTGGAAGTGGACAAAGTGAAGCGCAGCGAAAGCGGAATGATTGTGGACCCGGTGACCATGTCTCCCGAGAACAAAATCGCGGAAGCTTTGGACGTCATGCGCCGCTATAAGATTTCCGGTGTTCCCATCACAAAGAACCGGAAATTGGTGGGCATCCTGACCAACCGCGATCTCCGGTTTGAGACCCGGCTGGAGTTGCCCATCGGCGAGGTGATGACCAAGGACAAGCTGTTTACGGCCCCCGTCGGAACGACGCTGGAAGAAGCCGAGCTGCTGCTGCAAAAACACAGGGTGGAAAAGCTTCCCGTGGTGGATCAGGAGAACAACCTTTGCGGGCTGATCACCGTGAAGGATATTCAGAAAAAGCGCCGGTATCCCTTTGCCGCCAAGGACGAAAAAGGCCGCCTGCGCGTAGGCGCGGCGCTCGGAGCAACCGGGGATTTCCTGGAGCGCGCGCAGGAGTTGGCGCGAGCCAAGGTGGACCTTTTGGCGGTGGACACGGCGCACGCCCACTCCGTCCGCGTCCTGGAAGCCGTTCGGGTTTTGCGGAAAGCGCTTCCGCAAGTGGACTTGGTGGCCGGAAACGTGGCCACCTTCGAGGGCGCCTGCGAGTTGGTCCGCCTGGATGTGGACGCCATCAAAGTGGGGATTGGGCCCGGCTCCATCTGCACTACGCGCGTGGTGACCGGCGCCGGAGTTCCGCAGATTACCGCCATTGTCGAATGCCGCCGGGCTTTGCGGGACACCGGGGTTCCGCTGATTGCCGACGGCGGCATCAAATACTCCGGCGACGTCACGAAAGCGCTCGCCACCGGCGCCAGCACAGTGATGATCGGCAATCTGCTTGCCGGGTGCGACGAAAGCCCGGGCGAATTCGTCTTGTACCAGGGACGCACGTTCAAGGCATACCGCGGAATGGGTTCCATAGGAGCGATGGGGTCCGGCGGATCGGACCGCTACAGCCAGGAAAACCAGACCCGCCCCGACAAACTGATTCCGGAGGGAATTGAAGGAAGAGTTCCCTACAAAGGGCCTCTGGAGGCCATGGTGCTGCAATTAGTAGGAGGCTTGAAATCCGGAATGGGTTATTGCGGCGCCGCTAATCTGGAAGAATTGCAATCCAAGGCCCGCTTTGTTCGCGTCTCTTCTGCCGGGCTGCGCGAAGGGCACGTGCACGACGTGATCATCACAAAGGAAGCCCCCAACTACCGCCTCGAGTAATCCCGCCAGACTCGCTGATACACTGATGGTCTTCTCTCCTGCTGGGGGAAACTGCATCCAGAAGCAGCTACAGCATTTCCCCCGGACGTGTAGAGTTCCGGCAGCCACGGTGCGCCAGCGTCCCCGCTGGACCATTGGGCCGCCAGAGCCTGCCGAGGGGATGGCGGCGCTACATTCTATGTATCAACAGGGGGAAATGCGCTAAATTCTGCGTTGTTTCAGGGAAAGGATTCAGGGAAGAGGGGGTAAGTCAGGCGGGCTACGGTCAGGCTTTTTCTTTCTTTTTCTTTTTCGCAGGAGCTTTTTCTTTGAGTTCGCTGCCGACCAGTTCCACCAGCGCCATGTCGGCGCCGTCGCCGGCTCGCCAACCCACGCGGGTGATCCGCACATAACCGCCATTCTGCTGGGCGAAACGGGCCGAAAGACTGTCAAACAATTTTTTCACAGAGACCGGAGTCATCAGGAAAGCAGCCGCCTGGCGGCGCGCATGGAGCGACTCCGCCTTGCCCAGCGTAATCATCTTCTCAGCAAGCGGACGCAGCGCCTTGGCCTTGACCACCGTGGTCACGATGCGTTCCCGCTCAAGCAATGAAGTCACCAGATTGCGCAACAAAGCCTTGCGATGGCTCGTGTTTCTTCCCAGTTTCCATCCTGCCTTGAGATGTCGCATCCTCAGCCCTTCCTGCCCGCTATCCTGAACCGTCCGCTCGCTCCCGCCAACATCCTGCGCCCTCTCTGCGCTGCCAAACCCGCAGGAACCCTCCGGCCCGGGCGGGGAGACCGGCCTGCCTATTGCTCGGAAACCGGTGAAGCCGGAATCAGGAACCCTTTTTCGTCCAATTTCATTCCCAACCCCAGGCCCATCGTATGCAGAATCTCCTTGATCTCGTTCAGCGATTTGCGGCCAAAATTCTTGGTTCGCAACATCTCCGATTCCGATTTCTGGACCAGTTCCCCGATGGTCTGAATGCTGGCGTTCTTCAAACAGTTATAGGAGCGCACCGACAGCTCCAACTCTTCCACCGAGCGGTTCAAATTCTCATTGTGAATCTCAAGACTTTTCTCCGCCACTTCCTCGAAGTCTACGGGTTTCTCTTCAAAGTTGATGAAGATCGCCATATGGTCCTTCATCAGCTTGGCGCCCAGCCCGACGGCATCCTGCGGGGAAATAGTCCCATTCGTCCAAACCTTCAAGATCAGCTTGTCGTAATCGGTCATCTGACCCAGGCGGGCCGCCTCCACCTGATAATTGACCTTGCGCACCGGCGAATGAACCGAGTCGACGGGGATATAGCCGATGGCCAGGTCCTCATCAAAATTTTTGTCCGCGCTGACGTAGCCCCGGCCATGCCGGAGGCGCATCTCCATTTGCAGCCGGCCGCCGTCGCCGACGGTTGCCAGGTATACGTCCGGGTTCAGGATCTCCACGTCCCCATCGGCCTGAATCTGGGAGGAGAGGATGCGACCGGGCTTATCTCCCGTCAGCGTGATGGTCTTGGGGCCTTCCCCATTCAACCGGAACGGCACTTGTTTCAGGTTGAGAATAATATCGGTGGCGTCTTCCACCACTCCGGGAATCGATGAAAACTCGTGCAGGACTCCTTCGATCTTGACGGCAGTGATCGCCGCGCCTTCAATCGACGACAACAACACGCGACGAAGAGCGTTTCCAATCGTGGTGCCGAATCCGCGCTCAAACGGCTGGGCGGAAAATTCGCCGAAATCGGCAGTCAAGGTTTCCAAACTGCAAGCCAAACGCTTTGGTTTCTGAAAACCCTTCCATAACATCGCTTTCCTCCAAAATGACCGAGCAGCGTAGCGTCTGCGGCGGGTCCTGCTGCCTCAGGCGTACGGGGGGTGCCGATTCTCTATTTAGAATAAAGTTCTACAATCATTTGTTCCTGGACCGGGAGCGCAATATCCTGCCGCTGCGGGAGGGCCAGTATCTTGGCCTTCAGGTTTTCCCTGTCCACGTCGATCCATGCGGGGACGGATTGGTGCGCCGTCGATTCACGGTTGGCCAGCAGGCAAGGATTCTCCCGGCTTTTCGAACGCACTTCCACGGCATCGCCCGGCTTCACCAAATACGAAGGGATCGTCACCTTCCGGCCGTTTACCTGGAAATGGCCGTGTCGCACGCTCTGCCGCGCTTGCGCCCGGGAAACTCCCAGGCCCATCCGGTAGACGACGTTGTCGAGCCTGCGCTCCAGAAATTGCAGCAGCAATTCTCCGGTGATTCCTTTGCGGACGGCCGCTTTTTCAAAGTAACGGCGAAACTGCTTCTCCAGGACTCCGTAGATCCGCCGCACCTTCTGTTTTTCCCGGAGCTGCAAGCCGTAGCCGAGCATCCGGGGCCGGCGGCGTTTTCCGTGCTGGCCCGGGGGGAAGTTGCGCCGGTCGATGGCGCACTTGTCCGTGTGACACCGCTCTCCCTTGAGAAACAACTTCTCGCCCTCGCGCCGGCATAGCCGGCACACCGCACCTCGATATCTAGCCAATCTTCCTCCTCAACCGGTCAGCCTGAATCAAACCGAATCGCTCCAAGAAACTCTTTCTCCCAAAGCAGGCGTGCCTGCCGCCAGCACCGTTTCGCCCTCTTATACGCGCCTCTTCTTCGGAGGACGGCAACCGTTGTGCGGAATGGGCGTCACATCCTTGATGCCTTTGACCTCCAAACCCACCACCGCGAGCGCGCGGATGGCGGACTCCCGCCCCGAACCGGGGCCTTTCACCCGGACCTCGACGCTCCGCATGCCGTGGTCGCGGGCGCTATTGGCCGCGTGCTGGGCGGCCTGTTGGGCGGCAAACGGAGTTCCCTTCCGGGACCCTCGAAAGCCCAGCGACCCTGCGCTCGACCAAGAAATCACGTTTCCATTCAGATCAGAGATCGTAACCACCGTATTGTTAAAGGTGGCCTGGATGTGCACGATCCCGCTGGAAATGTGCTTCTTCTCTCGCTTCTTAAAAGCTTTCTTTTTCCCCTGCTTTCCGGGTGCCTTTGCCATCTATCCTCTGATCCTCCAAAAACCGCGCGGTTTCGCAACGTTGTCCGCCCGGAGATTCTCAACTTCTCCTCACGGTTGTGCCCTAGGTTTTCGCCGCAGACTTCTTCTTAATCGCGATCGTTCCTTTTCGCGGCCCCTTGCGGGTTCGGGCGTTGGTGTGGGTCCGTTGGCCGCGGACAGGCAAATTGCGGCGATGGCGCAGGCCCCGGTAGGAGCCGACCTCGATCAACCGGCGGATATTCATGGAAATTTCCTTCCGCAGATCTCCCTCGATGGCGCCTTCCTCTTCCAAAATCTTCCGGATCCGGCCTACCTCATCCTCGGTCAAATCCCGCACTTTCGTATCCGGATTGATATCCGCTCTCCGTAAAATCGAATTGGACCGTGCCCGGCCAATCCCGTAGATATAGGTCAGGCCGATCTCAGACCGCTTGGAGGGGGGTAAATCCACTCCGGCTATGCGTGCCATTTTTCCTCCTGGGAGCCGCGCAGCAGCCTGACGCCGGCCTGCCGCCGCTCTCCCGCGCTGCCTGTTTCTTTCCCGGCGAAAAGCAAATTCACCTTCATCCCTGGCGTTGTTTGTGCTTCAAGTTCACACAGATCACCCGAACCACCCTCTTGCGGCGGATGATCTTGCACTTGGCGCAAATTTTTTTAACCGATGCTCGTACTTTCATGCCCAGATTCTTCCTGCCTTGCCGGCGGCATCCGCGCAAAATGCGTATTCTGTTTCCAGCGCGGCTCGCCGGGGCGGCCCTCAGGGTTTCGTCAGGATCCACGGGCCGTTGCTGGTCACGACGACGCAGTGTTCAAAGTGCGCCGAATAGCTGCCGTCTTCGGTCACGGCAGTCCACTTGTCTTCCAATACCCGCGCTTCCGCTTTTCCCGCGTTCACCATGGGCTCAATCGCCAGCACCATTCCCTCTTTCAAGCGCGGTCCGCGGCCTGGAGTTCCATAGTTGGGCACCTTCGGATCCTCATGGAGACGGCTGCCGATCCCATGTCCCACAAAGTCGCGCACCACCGAGTAACCGTGAGGCTCCACGTATTGCTGCACCGCGGCCGAAACATCGCCTAAATGCACATCCGGCCGGACATGATCGATTGCCTCATACAGAGACTCTTCGGTCACACGCAGCAGTTTTTCCAATTCCGGCGAAATGGTTCCCACGGGCACCGTTACGGCCGAGTCGCTGTAGTAGCCTTCCGTCTTGACCCCCACGTCGATCTTCACGATGTCCCCTTCTTTCAAAATCCTTTGGGGGGAAGGGATTCCGTGCACGATTTCATTGTTGATGGAGGTGCACAAGATGCAAGGATAGTTATACAGTCCCTTAAAAGCCGGCTCCACCGCATGTTCGGCGAGCTTTTCCTCGGCCAGCTTCTCCAAATCATAGGTGGAAATTCCCGGCGCGACCCGTGCGCGCAATTCATCCAAAAGCTCCCACACGAACACCCCTCCCCGGCGCATCTTTTCCAGCTCCAGCGGTGACTTGCAAATAATCATGAAGCGTTCAAAATGCGATGGATCGCTCCCGTGATCCTTCCCGGGGCTTGGTCCGCATCCACCTCATAGAAACGGCCTTCGTTTCTGTAAAAAGCGATCAGCGGCGCCGTTTGGGTTTCGTAAGCGGAAAGGCGCTCGCGAATTGCCGCCTCGCGGTCATCCGGCCTCTGCTGCAGGGAAGCTCCATCCGCGTCGCAAATACCTGGTTGGGCGGGAGGTTGCAAACTCAGGTTATAAATCCGGTTGCACACCGGGCAGATTCTTCGGCCTGAGAGACGTTCAACCACAGTATTATAACCCAGGCGCAAATGGATCACAACCGGAGCTCCGGACCCCTTCTGCTTTAGAATTCCCTTGAGCGCCTCTGCCTGGGCTAATGTTCGGGGATAGCCGTCTAGAAGGAATCCTCTGCCGCAATCGTCCCGGCTGATCCGCTCCTGGACCATCTCGTTCACCACGTCATCGCCCACCAGCCCCCCCGAATCCATTGTGGCCTTGGCCTTCAATCCCAGAGGCGTTTTCCTCTCCGCGTTTTCCCGGAACATATCTCCCGTGGAGATGTGCGGGACCCCCAACTGTTTTACAATTTCCCTGGCCTGCGTTCCCTTCCCGGCTCCCGGAGGGCCCAGAAAAACCAAAGGACCCGGAGACGAGTCGGATCTCTTCTGCCGTACCATGAGATCTCATTTCCCGGAGGCGACAATCCCGGGTGAATCACTCGGGACCGCCCGGAGGTTAGGCGCATCGCGCGCGTTTTCCCTAACCCACCACTACCAACTCATCCGCAGTATTGCCTTCCGGAAAGCCACCCCGAGGCTCCCCTCAGGAAGCAATCACCTCTGCCCGCCCTCCGGCCTTGGTGATCTTTTCCCTGGCCGCCCGGCTGAAAAAATGAGCCGAGACGCTGATCTTGCCTTTCAAATCCCCCTCGCCCAGCACCTTGAGACCGGCGTAGAGTTTTTTGATTATCCCGCGCTGCAACAGAATCTCGGGAGAAACTTCCTTTTCCGCCAAGGGAGCGATCTGCTTCAGATTCACAATGGCAAAACGCTTCCTGAAAATATTCCGAAACCCCCGCTTGGGCAGCCGCCGCTGCAAGGGCATCTGCCCGCCCTCGAAACCGCGTTTCCTGTGGCTCCCCGAGCGGGAACGCTGCCCCTTGTGCCCGCGGGCGGAGGTTTTGCCGTGCCCGCTGCCCATACCCCGGCCTACACGCTTGCGAGCGTGCGTTTGTCCGCGCGGCACTGACAGCGAACTCAAATTCATCCGATCCTCCCCAAAACCCTACTACTCCACAATCCGAACCAGGTGGGACACTTTGAAAATCATCCCCCGAATGGAGTCATCGTCGGGCCGCTCGACCACCTGCTGAAGCTTCCGGAAGCCCAATCCGCGCAGCACCAGTTTCTGTTTCTTGGGAAACCCGATCCCGCTGCGCACCCATTGGATACGGATTGTTTTCGTTTGCTTTTTGGCCATCCGTTATCTCCCGCGTCCATCTCCCACAGCAACCTTCGGCACCCTGTCTCTCACACCTTGTCGCCGCTGACGCTGCTCAGTTTGCCCGAATTTGGGACCCTAGTTTAAGACCCGGGTCTGGGCTTGGCTCGGGCCCGAGCGGCAATCATGCCCGTGCAGCCATCCCGCCGTCATCAGCCCTGCCTGACAGGCGACTCAGGCTCACATCCCGGAGGAAGACGCCGGGCTAGCGTTCTTGTGCCGGGCGCTCTTGCGACCCGGACGGCGAGCTGGCCGCCGGCTTGCGCGCCCGGAGCTCCATGAGACCTACCATGGTGGCCTTGACAACGTTGTGCGGGTTGGTCGTACCCAGCGACTTCGTAAAAACATTTTGAATCCCGGCTGACTGCAGCACGGCCCGCACGGGGCCGCCGGCTATTACCCCGGTCCCCTCCGGAGCCGGTTTCAAGAGCACGGCGCCGGCGCCGAAGTGACCCACGACTTGATGGGGAATGGTGGTGTTGAACAGATTAATTTTCTTCAAGTTCTTCTTCGCAACCTCGATCCCCTTCCGAATCGCAGACGGAACGTCTTTGGCTTTCCCCATTCCGATGCCCACAATCCCCTGATCCGGGTCGCCGACCACCACCAGCGCGCTAAAACTCATGTTCTTGCCGCCCTTGACGACCTTGGTCACCCGGTTGATGGAAACCACCTGGTCTTTCAGTTGGAGAGTGGCCGGGTCAATCCGTTTGCTTTCCAAACTTCCTCCCTTAAAATTTCAGTCCGGCTTCCCGGGCGGCATCCGCCAGAGCCTTCACGCGGCCATGGTAACGATACCCGGCCCGGTCAAAAGCCACCTGGGTAATCCCCTTCTCGACGGCCCGTCCGGCGATCAATTTTCCCGTTTCGCGGGCAGCTGCAATATTTCCGCCGTCCTTCAGCGGAAAACCTTTCTCTGCAGAACTGGCAGCGGCCAAGGTGCAACCCCTTCTGTCGTCGATGATCTGAACATAAACGTGCTTGAGCGAACGGAAGACATTCAAGCGGGGCCGCGCAACTGTCCCCCCGATTTTTTTTCGGATCTTGCGATGAATTTTCTTCCGCGCTTCGTTCCGTCGAACTTGCGTGAACATAATCTAAAACCTGCTCCGCAGCAGCCCGGGCGGGTTATTTCGCGCTGGCGCTAGCCCCGGTCTTGCCTACCTTCTTGCGCAGCACCTCGCCCGCATACCGAATGCCCTTGTTTTTGTATGGGTCCGGCTTCCTGAGGGAACGGATATCGGCGGCGACCTGTCCCACTTTCTGCTTGTCAATGCCGTTCACAGAAAGCCGGGTTTGCCGCTCCACCGAAACCTGAATCCCTTCCGGAATCGGAAATTCAACGGGGTGGGAGTATCCCAGGGCGAACAGCAGCATTTTGTCCTTCAACTCAGCCCGGTAGCCGATGCCCACAATCTCCAAATCCTTCTGAAAACCTTTCGTCACCCCCGTCACGGAGTTGGCCAGCAGGCTGCGGATCAGCCCGTGCTTGGCGGCAAAGGAGTCATTCCGCCGAAGCGTGACTAATTGATTGTCGTGTTTCTCCACATGGATTCCATCGGGCAGGTTCAGGACGAGCTTTCCTTTAGGACCCTTCACCTCGACGGCACGCTCCGCAATGCTCACCTGCACATCGGGCAGCAACGGAATCGGTTTCCTTCCAATACGCGACATCGAAAAACCCCTCGGTATGATCGGCCTGTGCAGCAGCCGCCGTTCCGCATCCGCGGCAGCGGCGCTACCAAACCTCTAACAAAACCTCGCCGCCCACGCCTGCTTTGCGCGCCCGTTTCCCGGTCATCACTCCCTTGGGAGTGGTAAGAATCGAATTACCCAGCCCGCCCAGAACGGCGTGGATCTCCGAACGAGAAGCGTAGACTCTCCGTCCGGGGCGTGAAATCCGCACCAGGGTGGAGATCGCCGGCCCCTGGCCGGCGGAATATTTCAAACCAATCCGCAACGTCTTCTTGCGGTTCTCCTCCACCACCTTGTAGCTGGAGAGATAACCTTCCTCTTTCAGAACCCGGGCAACCTCCGCCTTCAAACGCGAGGACGGCATTCCCACCCTCGGGTGACGGCTTCGGATCGCGTTGCGGATCCGGGTCAGCATGTCGGCAATTGGGTCCGTAGTATTCATAAATGCTCTCGCCTGTACCGGCTATTCTCCGGCAGAGATCACCAACTCGATTTGCGGACGCCCGGTATTTCGCCCTGCAGCGCCAGCGACCGAAAACACAACCGGCAGATCCCAAACTTCCGCAAAAAGGCGCGCGGCCGTCCGCACAGCTTGCAGCGGTTGTGCTGGCGAACCGCAAACTTCGGCTTCTTGCGAGCCTTCGCGATGCTCGATGTTCGTGCCATTATTTCCTATTCTCTCTCCGCCGGCCCGGCTTCAAGGCCGGAACGGAACTCCGAGATAGCGCAGCAGCGACCGCGCCTCCTGGTCGGATTTCGCGCCCGTCACGAGCGTAATGTTCATTCCCCGGATCTTGTCCACCTTGGAGTAATCGATTTCCGGAAAGATCAACTGATCCCGGATTCCAATGGTGTAGTTTCCCCGCCCGTCAAACGCCTTGGTGGAAAGACCCCGGAAGTCCCTGACACGGGGCAGCACGATATTGAGCAGGCGGTCCAGGAACTCATACATCCGCCGGCCCCGCAGCGTGACCGAGCAACCGATGGGCACGCCCTGCCGCAGCTTGAAGGCTGCAATCGACTTCCGGGCCCGGTTCACAATCGGTTTCTGCCCGGTAATGCGGGTCAAATCCTGCGTGGCCCCGTCGAGCAGCTTGATGTTCTGCGTAGCTTCGCCCACACCTATATTCACTACAACCTTTCGCAACTTCGGGATGGCCATCGGGTTGGGGTATGCGAACTCCTTTTGCATGGCGGGTGCAATTTCTTTCCGGTATCTTTCAAGCAGTCGGCTCATGAAATTTCCTTAGCGATCTCCTCTAGGCTGCCCGCTTCCCATCATTGGTCCAGCGTATTGCCGCATTTCCGGCAGGTCCGAACCTTCTTCCCGTCCGGCAATTTCTGCAAGCGGACGCGGACGGGGCCGCAAGAGGGGCAAAGCAGCATCACATTGGAACGATGGATCGGCGTTTCCCGCTCCACGATGCCTCCCTTGACGTTCTTCTGCGGATTCGGACGCGTGTGGCGCTTTACCACTTGAACGTGCTCCACCAGAACCCGGTTGCGGGCCAGGTCCAGGC
>JADFGZ010000376.1 GCA_022567475.1 Acidobacteriota bacterium
TCCGCTACAGTTTTGACGAGGCCAGCAGCTTTTCGAACCAGTCCTCTTCCGTGTTCCGATCTCTGGCCACCAGCCGGCAGCAGTATCTGACGCTCGCCGAAAGCCACATCTTCAGCCTGAATACAGTGAACAGTTTCCGGTTTGGATACACCCGGCCAAGAGAATCCTTGGAAAGTCTTTCCTCGATTGAAATTCCCCGCTCGCTATACTTTTACCCGGAGGCTCCGAAATTAGGTGTGCTTTCGGTTCCCGGTCTGAGCAGCTTAGGTCCAACGCGTTTTCATCCAGAAACCCACTATGCCAACACTTTCCAGTTTGCGGATGACCTCATTCTGCAAAAGGGCAGTCACACCCCTAAATTTGGGATTCAGATTCATCGTTACCGGTGGTTTCAGATCAACAACCCCGGCGCAGGAGGCGAATGGACCTTCAACAGTCTGGAGAGCTTCTTGCAAGGAGGGCCTTCGGGGACCACCGCGATGGTGCTGTTGCTGGATGGAAGATTCAAGGTTCGGGACTATCGCCAAACTCTGTTTGGGTTCTACGTCCAGGATACCTACAATGCGCGGCCTGGCCTCCAGCTCAACATGGGGCTTCGCTACGAGTTCGCCACCATGCTTCGAGATATTGAGGGGAGGACCGGCCATCTGGCCGATCCGTGGCACGACACGGAGGTAACCGTTGGACCGCTCCTGGCGGGAAACCCATCGTTAAAAGCGTTTTCTCCCCGCTTGAGTATCACGTGGTCTCCGGACACCAATACGGTGCTCAGCGCGGGCTTCGGAATCTACTATGACCAGTTGCTGAAACACAACCTCGCGCGACGGGATACTGCTGCGCCCTTCGATATCCGGAGAGTCCGAACCAACTTTGATGCGAGTTCGTTCTTCCCGAATCCAGAATCAGCCACGGTTGGCCTTCCAGGCGAAGTGCGCGGCCTGGAGTACAGGAACACGACTATCCCCACCGTACTGCGCTATAACTTCGCCATCCAGCGTTCTGTTCCGGGTGGCTGGCGGCTGCGGGCCACATACGTCGGGGCGCGCGGCAACCATCTGTACCGGGGCTACGAGGCGAATCTGTATCCCATTCCCATCGTCCGGGCCGACGGCAAGCTATTTTTCCCGGATGACTGCAACGATCCTGTCTATGACGATCCGGACAGGAGTCCAACCCCATTCTGCCAGCCTGGCGCGTCCAAAGGAATCAATCCGGCCTTCTCCTCCGGAATCCTGACATCCAACAGCGATGCACAGTCCTTTTACAATGCGCTACAGCTTTCCGCCAATAAGAGCCTGAGTGGCGGGCTTTCCCTGCAAGCCAACTATACCTATAGCAAGTCGGTGGATGATGCCTCCCGCGGCTCCTTTGAAGGGGGCCAATACCCGTATCTGAGGACTCTGAATCGCGGCCTGTCCGATTTTGATATCCGCCAGCGTCTGGTGTTGAATTACTTTTACAGCCTGCCTTTTGGCAGTGGCCGAAGCTGGGCGACCTCCGGAATCCTGTCCAAGATGTTTGGTGGTTGGCGCTTGGGGGGCATCTTCTCGGCCCGCACCGGCACTCCCTTTACCGCTACGGTCAATGTCCGGAATCCGGGATACCTGTTTGCGGCAACCCAGCCGAACCTCATCGCAGGCCAGAGCAACAATCCTACCTCCGGAGTCTCGGCGGGTTGTGCGGCGGTCGAAGCCGGCCGCGAACTCCGAGCCCCCGAGTTGTATTTCGATCCTTGTGTTTTCGAGGTTCCGGAGCCTGGAACGTTAGGGAATGTTGGCCGCAACACGCTGATCGCGCCTACGGTCCTCCGAGTCGACCTTTCCGTCCAACGCGAGTTCCTTGTGGATGCCCAAAGGCGTTTGCAGTTTCGGGCGGAATTTTTCAATCTTCCCAACCACACCAACTTTGGGCGAGTGTCGTCCGGCGTCTTTACGGGTGTTGGTCAGGGCCGCTTTAATCCCTCGGCGGGAAGAATTTCCTCTACCAACACAACCTCCCGGCAGGTTCAATTCGCTTTGCGGCTCACGTTCTGAGGAAGCGGTCAGCCGATTCGAAAAAAGCGCGTTCAATCTTTTTTCCAGTTTGAAATCCTCTATAGGGGCTGTCCGTCGGAGAACCGCTCCGCCGATGTTCCGCTGCATCCCGGCGCAGAAAACTATTACCAGGAAGCAGGCCTCATGCCCTGAGCGGGCATTCCAGTTTTAAACTCCAGAGCCTACCTGATACGTGCTGACCTCCGAAGCCAATATTCATGCTGGTTCCAGCGTCAATACGGGCTTCAGGAGGCAGAAACCCAGTGTGTGACAGCCAAACCGAGCCTCGATGCCATCCCCAATGAGGTCTTGGCGATCCAGGCTTGAAACGATGTGGCAGGCAGCGTATGCTTTTGGTCGAAGGGAAAGCTCAATGTCGAAAACTCCTGTTTAAGCCAAGGAGTGAGTCTGATCCGGGGCCGGAGCTTGCCTGAATTGGTGTCAGGTCTTAGTTTTGAAGGTATATAAGGCGGAGGAAATTGAATGACCTTTTCGAAGGCAAGGCTGGTCGTGTGCCTTTTCTTTTTGAGCACAAGCGCGGCAGCGCAGGACAGCAGCGCTGTGCTGCGCGGCTCCGTGAGGGGACCGTCCGGCGTGCCCGTTCCAGGAGCGGCAATCGAGGCAGTAAACCTGGGGACCGGGCAGAGCCATACCACGACCAGCAACCCGGAGGGGAGTTTTGAACTCCGGTCGCTGATGCCGGCCGAGTACGAGGTCAGGGTGTCCCGCAGTGGCTTTGTCACGCAGACACGACAAGGATTGCAACTGAGCGGCGGGCAGTTGGCCAGTGTGAGCTTCACGCTGGAGCCGAGTGCTGCGTCCCGGCAGCAGACCACGCGGCAGGATAGCGCAGGAGCTCCCGGTGGAGGTGCGGTGTCAAGCCGCATCAGCGCGGAGCAGCTCTCGGGACTGCCTTTGAATGGGCGCAGCTACAGCCAATTGGCCACCCTACAAGCCGGCGTGAGCGATCCTTCCGCTGCTTCCGGATCGCGGGGCTTGGGCCGCGGCGGCCTGAACATTATGGGAGGACGCTCCAACACGAACAACTATATGGTGGACGGCATCAACATCCAGAACGGCAAGAGCAATTACCGCAGCGCCGCCGGAGTTCAGCTCGGTTCCGATGCGGTCCTGCAGGTGCAGGTTTTTTCCGCCAACAGTTCGGCCGCATACGGGCGGACTAGCGGCGGAGCGCTGAATTCGATTACACGCTCCGGGAGCGACGAATTTCATGGAACTTTGTTTGATTACTTCCGCAGCAGCAAGTTGGATGCCCGCAACTTTTTTGACCAGGGGCCGGAGCCGCCCCCCTTCAAGCGCAACCAGTTCGGAGCGATGGTTTCGGGCCCGATTCGCAAAGACAAGACCTTCTTTCTGTTCAGCTTCGAAGCCATGCGCGACCGGCTCAGCAAGACCCGGATTGACCGCTACCCTGACGAGAATGCGCGGCAGGGTCTTTTGGCAGATCCGAACAACCCCGGCAGCTTCATAGATGTGGGCCTTCATCCTGCGGTGAAACCCTATTTGGAGTTTCTGTATCCCATACCCAACTCGACCCGGCTCCGGAGAGGGATTCGGGAACATGCTACGGAACAGTACCTGCCGACCGATGAAGACTTTGCCGTTCTGCGCGTGGATCACAGCATCTCTGATCGCGATAGCGTCTTCGTCCGCTACAGTTTTGACGAGGCCAGCAGCTTTTCGAACCAGTCCTCTTCCGTGTTCCGATCTCTGGCCACCAGCCGGCAGCAGTATCTGACGCTCGCCGAAAGCCACATCTTCAGCCTGAATACAGT
>JADFGZ010000377.1 GCA_022567475.1 Acidobacteriota bacterium
GGCGATAACGGCCGATGCCGTGCTCCACGTGCACCACGAAGTCGCCCGCCTGCAAGTCCCGGAAGTCGGAAAGAAAGGTGGAGACCTTGGAGCGGGGCTGGACAGGCCGCGCCACCGCCTCGGAAGAATCGTACAGGTCTTGATTGCCCAGAATCAGGAGCCGCCGTTGGGGGATCATGACCCCGTTCGGCACAGCTCCTTTGCTGATCCAGCAGGTGGGAAGGTCGGAAGACAGATGAGACTTCTCCTCCAAAAAAGCGCCGCTCTGCTTGGGACGCTCCGCGAGGTGGAAGGGGATTTTGTATTCGGCCAGCATCTCGGCCAGGCGTTCCGATTCTCCCTGGCTGGCCGTCAGGAACAGCACGCGGTACTGTTGCTGCAACAGCTTTTCCAATTCCGAAAGACAGAGCGGCACGTTGCCGTGGAATCGCGGGGCCGGGCGCGTGGCGAACGAGAAGCGAGAAGAGCGAGAGGAATCCGCCTCGGGCGGCGCGGCCATGTCCAGCTCCTCGGCGTTCACCACCGGACGGCGAGCCCACCCGGAGGCCACGGCATCCCAGCGGAGAAAGAGCTGTTCCGGAGCCGCTGCCACGCGGCCTTCCGACTGCGCCTCGGCGTACTCCGCCTCCAGCAGCATCCAGAGGCGCTCCATCTCTTTGCGCAACTCCTGCGGCTCGTCCAAAAAGACGACCGCGTCATCGTCGTCCAGCAGGTCCAGGACGGCGCCCGGCAACGGCTTGAGAAGAGGAACCAGAAACTCCCATCCGGGAAACATCTCGCCGGGAATAAATACGGAGGATTGGGAAACTTCCGGATGAGAGGAGAACTTTTCGAGCAGTTCCTTGCGCAGCGGAAATTCGGTCAGAGGAAGCACGGCGGCCCTCTGCACCGGCTCCACGGATCGCTGCGTTTCGATGTCAAACTCCCGGATGGAGTAGACCTCATCGCCGAACAACTCCATGCGCACGGGGCGGCGCGTCTCGGGAGAAAACAGATCGAGGATGCCTCCCCGGAGCGAGTACTGGCCGGTCATCTCGACCGGGTCGTGCGGCGCGTAGCCGGCCAGCTCCAGGTGTTCGAGCAGGTCTTGGAGGTCGATCTCGTCGCCCCTGCGAATCTGCAGCGCCAGCCCCTGGTAGAATGCCCGCGACTCCATGCGGCTGGCGAGCGCCGCCGCCGGGAGAACCGCCAGAGACGCCTGCCGCGCCGCAAGCTTCCACAACCCCAGCGCTCTTTTCTCGCTGATGTCCGCGTGCGGAGAAAGCCCTTGATAGGGGCGGATATCATGGGCCGGAATGAAAACGGGAGAGGATTCCCCCAGCAACCTTGCCCAGGTTTCCATCAAATCCACGGCCTGCTCGGCCTCGCGGTTGGTGCGGGTGACATAGACCAGCGGCTTCCGCAGGGCGCGGCGGAGCAGCACGGCTACCAGAGTCTTGGCCGGAACGGTCAGGCCGGAGGCGTGGAGGTTGACCCCCTGCTTCCCGGCAGAGGCGCGCTCCAGCTCGCGGAGGATGGCCCGAAACTCCGGGCCGTCAGCGACCTCGAGTAAAAGCTCTGCTGCGGGATGCTCGATCATCATCGGTTCTTCTTAATTCTCTTGTTGTATGGAGAAGCCCACGGCGAGGAAAAACGTTCGCCGTGGCTACCCGTGCTTATCTCGTGCGCGCCAACCTGCTCTTTTATTGTAGCTGAACTGTCTGCTTGGCGGCATTCCGAGCCGCGACAGTGATGGAGCGGTCCCAAAAATAACTCAATCGACCAGCGTTTGGTGTCCGCTTGCTTACGCGCGCGGCTCGGATTAGCGCACCCCCGGTCGGCGGACCATCATAGGCCTCGTGCTACAATGGGCCGCCGCCAGACGGCGCATTTCCTTTGCAGGCAAAATGATGAGCCCTTCACGAAGCCGGTCCCGGTCCAAGGAGCTTTATGAACGCGCCCGGCTGTTGATCCCCGGCGGGGTGAACTCGCCGGTGCGCGCCTTTCGCGCCGTGGGAATCGATCCGCTGTTTCTCGCCAGCGGCCGTGGCTCACAGGTCACCGACGCGGACGGGAACCGTTACATTGACTACATCGGAGGCTGGGGGCCGCATATCCTGGGCCATTCGCACCCCGCCATTCAACGCGCCATCCGCGAGGCGCTCAAGCGCGGGACCAGTTTCGGCGCGGCGACCGAGGCCGAAATCGATCTGGCCCGGCTCATCTGTGATGCCATTCCCTCCATTGAGAAGGTCCGGCTGGTCAACTCCGGAACCGAAGCGACGATGAGCGCCGTCCGCCTGGCGCGGGGATTCACGGGCAGATCGCTGCTGGTCAAGTTCATCGGGTGCTATCACGGCCATGTGGACTCGCTGCTGGTCAAGGCCGGTTCGGGCGTGACCACCTTCGCCCTGCCGGAGTCGGCCGGCGTGCCCGCCGAGTTCACCGGGCTGACCCTGGCCGTTCCGTTTAACAATCCCGATGCCCTCCGGGAAGTTTTCTCCGCCCACGGCGAAAAGATCGCCGCCGTGATTGTGGAGCCGGTGGTCGGCAACATGGGCTGCGTGCCGCCCGCCGACGGTTTTTTGGAGACCCTGCGCGAGTTGACCTCGCGGGCCGGGGCCGTGCTGATCCTGGACGAGGTGATGACGGGCTTTCGGCTGGCCTACGGCGGAGTCCAGGGAAGCTACGGCATCCGTCCCGACCTGACCACGTTAGGAAAGATCATCGGTGGAGGGCTGCCCGTGGGAGCTTACGGTGGACGGGCGGAAATTATGGATACGGTCGCACCGGAGGGGCCTGTCTATCAAGCCGGGACGCTTTCGGGCAATCCGCTGGCGGTGGCGGCCGGCATTGCGGCTCTGGAAGAATTGCGCCGCCAGCCGGGTCTCTACGCCGAACTGGATGACCGCACCGAAGCGCTGGGGGAAGGGCTGGCGGAGTCCGCCCGGAAGGCAGGTGTGGAGGTTTGCGTGAACAGGGCAGGATCGATGTTTACGGTCTTTTTCACTCCGGGGCCGGTCACCGACTTCGATACAGCCTCCGCCGCCGACCGCGACGCCTTTGCCTGTTACTTCCAGGCGATGCTGGAACGGGGCGTCCTGCTGCCGCCCTCGCAATTTGAAGCTGCGTTTGTTTCCGCCGCGCATACGGACCGCGACGTGGAGCGAACGCTGCGCGCCGCCAAGCAAGCTTTCAAAGCTGTCGCCCGCCGGCGCAAAGCCAAGCCCGGCAACCGGGCCGGGTGAAAACGACGTTTCCCGAAATAACTCCAGCTTGTTTTTACGAATTGTGTATCCCGTCAGGGCACGGCTTCAGAGTCTGTGTCAGTGTGAAAACTCGGTTTTTGCGTCAGGGCATGACTTCAGTCATGCCGTAACGCATTAGAAATTAACGCCTCTTCCTTGCGGCTTCAGCCGCTGAGGTCCTCAAAGCATGTTTTTCACACAGACTCTTCAGCCGTGCCGAAACGCTTTTCTGCCAAGTGCGCTTCAGCGCCTGAGGTGAGTCTCGAACTTTATGTGTTCCAGAGATTTGACCTCGACCTCAGCGGCTGAAGCCGTTTTCATTGCACTGCATTTACGGCACGGTTGAAACCGTGCCCTGACAATCCTGAAAAACAGGTTATGAAACAGATGTTTTTAGTGCCGGATGGGCTTGGCCATTTCTTTCACCATCTCCAGCAGTTCCTGGCGCTGCTGGGGGGAAAGTTGCGGCAGGTAGGAGCGCAACTCCTCGAGAGAGTCGGGCGGGCCATTGGCCGCGACCGTCGCGGGTGGCGCGCCTTCGGTTGGGAAAAAGTCCGCCAGTGTCACCCCCATGGCGACGGCCAGGCGC
>JADFGZ010000378.1 GCA_022567475.1 Acidobacteriota bacterium
GATTAAGCATGCCCGCTACTATTGGCTATTGCTGGCAGAGAGCCATCTGACTCGGCGGCTGTTTGCCAGCATGCTGGGGCGGATAAATGGGCTGTCGCTTCCGTCGGGATAGCCTAGCCTGCGGCACTCAAGAAAATGATTCCGATATCCCCTGGGAATGGAGGGGTGTCTGAAAAAGCTGGTTCTGGAAGCCGAGGCGATGGGTTTTGGGGACTCGGAAAGAGTGGCTGGAAGCCGCTGGTAGTATCTCGGAGAAAATATTGGGCTGGAAGCGCTCAGTTGTAGGCCAACGGGTTTATACTCACGAGTCGGAGGGCCAAAAAACTAATTCCGGCTATATGTCCGAGGATGCCCACCAAAAAGTTTTTGCAGCGAGGGAGGAGAAAAATGAGCGTAACTGAATACTTGCCAGCCGTTCCTAAACCGGGTCAGAAATCAAGCTTCCGTCAACTGTGGAAAGGGGTGTTCGCATTCCTTATTCCAACCGTTTTCCTGGCCTGCACTTCCGTCCCGCCGCCGGAGACCCTGGTCCAGATAGGAGGGTTTAGCCGCGAACCGGCCAGCCTGATTGCAGAAAATAAAGCCTTCCTTCAGGAAGAAGGAATCAGGATGACGTACACGCGAGTGAACTCCTCTTTCGAGCTGATGCAGGGCTTTGTGGACGGCCAGTTTGACGTGATCCACACGAATGCGGACAACGTGATCGCCTGGGCAGAGGGCCAGGGACTGGACCAGACACCTCACGACTTCATCATCTTTATGGGAGGAAGGAAAGGATTGCTCCAGAGGCTGGTGGTCGGCCCGGAGATTGAGAGCTTCGACGATCTGAAGGGAAAGACGCTGGCGGTGGATGCCTACAACACCGGCTACGCGCCGGTGCTGGTCTACATGCTGAAGCAGGAAGGATTAACGCTGGAGCAGGATTACGAGATGAAAACCGTGGGGGGAGGAAGGCTCCGGAGGGAAGCGGTCAAGCGCGGAGAGGCTGTTGGTGGCTTTATGAGCCTGGATGAGGAACTGGAACAGCGGGGATTCTATTTGCTGGCCCAGAGTGACGCCTACATCACCAGCTATGCGCGGGGAGTTGGGGCCGCGCGGCGGGACTGGGCGGAACAGAATGAGGATTTACTGGTGCGCTACATCCGGGCGATGGCTCGCGCCACCGACTGGCTCATGGATCCGCAAAACAAGCAGGAAGCGATCCAAGTCTTTCGCGAAGCCAACCCGGACGCACCCGAAGAGGCCGAAGAATACTATGAGGAATCGGTCCATCCCGATTTTGGCGTGATGCCACGGGGGGAAGTAGACCGCGAGGGTATCCAGACCATCTTGGAAATTCGGGAGGTCATGGGCGAGATGGAAGCTCCTTTGCCATCCCCGGATAAGTACGTTGAGGAAAGCTACCACCGGAAGGCAATGGCATCGCTCGGCGGCCGTTAGGAAAGTAGCTCTCCTCCCTCAGTTAGAACCAGGCTGAAAGAGAACAACGGATGAGCCTGAAATCCGGCAGCCGTCCGAGCACGAAATGCTCTCTTAGAGTCCACTGTCGTTTTCGCTTTACTTGCTGACGATCCTAAAGAGGCCATGGGGATATGAGCTTGAGGCGACCCGATAGCGGGCGCATGTTGTTGGGCAAAAACCAGGCATAATATCGGAAGGAGGACTTTCCCGTGAGACCAACACTTATTTTTAAGGGTATTCTCCGCGGAGTCGTTTCCATTTCCGGGCGGGACTCCGGATGCTACGCTTGGCGCATTGCGGTGCTCATCCCTGTCTTTTTGCTTGCCATTACGGGGGAGGTTCGCTCGCAAACCGGTGGACATCCCGATCTCGTCCTCCACAGCGGAAAGATCGTGACGGTAGACGAAGCATTTCGCGTCGTCGAAGCAGTCGCCATCAGCGCGCAAAACTATGACCCGGAGAGTATTGCCCGGTGGACGGTGCCCGTGAAGTCCATGATCGAGGCCGGGCTGCACCCGGCGTTCCATACAGATGGCCACGACGGGGGCCCGATGTTGTTTCTATACCTGCAAACGATGCTGACGCGCAGGGATGAGGAATCGGGGCGTGTTTGGAACCTGCTGGAAGCCATCGACCGGAAAGATGTGCTGCGGAGTGCGACCCGTTGGGGTGCCGAGTACACTCTCCGGGAAGACGAGATCGGATCGATCGAGGCGGGAAAATGGGCGGACATGATCGTCATCGATCGCGACTACCTGTCGATTCCCGTCGAGGAGATCGGCCGTATCCAGGTGCTAACGACCTTTGTTGGGGGAAAAATCGTGTACCAGCGTCCCTAGATTGCAACCACCCTCTCAGGAGCAGCAGAGCTTCAGTGAGCGGACTCCCGGGAGAAAGAGACGCGGCCAGTCAGTCGGGGCTCTGTTCAACAACGGAGAGAGTCATTCATACACTGTGCTTTGTTTTACTGCTTCCCTTCGTCGCTGTGCCCATCATGTGACGTCGAAAGGAAGCTCTTAACAAACACGAAAGAAGCCTATGCAACGGCTCCGAGCCTCGAAAAGAAACGCTGGGAAATTTCAAAATAAGACGGGCAATCCACTATTTAGGAACCGACGTGACTTGGCCGGGGGGTTCTGTGCCAGTTGGAATGAGAGAGAATCTGCCTGATGAGGGGCCCCGGGTTTTTGTACCAGGGTCACGTTTCGCACCGGGTTCCAGCAATCGTTAGCGTACATTGTTGGCGCACAAGGTTACGCCATTCCTACGCTCCCGAAAAAGTCCTGAAAAAAGCCATTTTTACCACCGGCTGCCAGGAAGTCAGCGAGTCTTTTCCTATCTCGGCCCGTTCGGGTCGCAGAGCGTATTACACGAAACTGAAAGTTGGAATGGGAATTCCGGATTGGTCCTGGGATTGCATATCCTGGGATGAGTTTTGCCCAAAACCCTTTTAGGGGTTAACGCCTATTCTGGGGGATTATGAAGGTTCAGCCACTTCTCGGAGCCGACTTAACGACCAAGTAGCGGCAAGCCGGCGGACGATAGTGTCCGAGTTGGCGACTATTCGGGAGTTGGCAGCCGGACCGGGAAGAACTGGGGGTTAGGAGCAATCTATCCGGCATTGCTGGTGGCAAGGCGGTTCGTCCCCGCCCGCAGAGAAGTCAACGCGTGATGTACCAAACCACATGGTTTAATACGGCCAGAAACGGTAGACGCCTCCATTGATTCTTCAATGGGTTAGCAAGGCTTGGTTCGGGACCCTTTGATACAAGGGGTAGGGGTAAGGCGCTCCCTACCTTTTCGGGGGCCAGTTTCCGCGAGGCCAGCTACTGGCGACGGATAGGTAAACACTACGGCGTTAATCACGGGTAATCGCCGAGAACAAGATCTTGCACTGAGATCTTGCACGGACCAGGGCACTTCTACGGGTAGACCGTTTTACTGCTCATCCACTGCATGGCGGTTTGCAGGCAGGTTTGCGACACCATCAGTTGCGATAAGCTTTTAAACAGGATCGCCCAGGAGCGACGATCTCGAGGGACCTTACCCGCGGAACACTATTCCGGAAACCTAAAATTGCGCCACGCACAAGCCTCGCGCACACTTAGGCATCCCCCGGTTGTTGCGTTCCTTGGGCCGGGAGCCCGCGCGCTTGGCGAGCAATGCGCTGCAGACCTACCGTGGTAACTGCCTTCTGGAAACATGTTGCACTATTTTGCTCTTAGGGGCATCCAAAGCTCAGTCACTCAGTCATCGTGACCCCATGTGGGGGCCGCCGGCAAGCCAATTGCCCAGGTGGCGCCAGAAAGCCTGGAAGCGTCCTGGCACCGAGTCTCGGCGGGCGGT
>JADFGZ010000379.1 GCA_022567475.1 Acidobacteriota bacterium
GCCACCGGAAAGCCAGGAGTACCCCTTCGTCAGCATTCTGGTGCCCGCCTTTAATGAATCTGTGATGATCGAAAAGGCGCTCAAGGGAGCTTTGAGCATGGACTATCCCCGCTTCGAGGTCGTGGTAGTCGACGACGGCTCAAGCGACGACACTCTGGCACGGGCGTTGCGGCTGAGTCGCCTTTACGGGAAAGATCGAATCCGTGTGATGAGCCAACCCAACGCGGGCAAGGCCGTCGCACTCAATCGGGCTCGGGCGGCCGCCCGGGGCGAAATAGTGGTCTGCATGGACGGTAAATCGCGCCTGACAGCAGATACCCTTCGGCAGGGCGTGAAGCACTTCCGGGATCCCAGCATTGGGGCCGTGGCAGGCAACGTCAAAGTGGTGAACCGGCGCAACATGCTCACCCGCCTGCAAAGCCTCGAATACATCGAAGGTCTCAACATGGTGCGTGCGGCCCAGGCCACCCTGTTCGGCGTATACATCGTTCCTGGTCCCATCGGGCTCTTTCGGCGCAGCGCCTTACTGGAAATCGGCGGCTATCAGTCAGACACCTACGCTGAGGATTGCGATCTGACGCTGCGGCTTTTGTTCCGCGGCTGGAAGATGAAATACGAACCGCTCGCCATCTCGTGGACGGAGGCTCCTGAGACACTTGCTGCCCTGATCAAGCAGCGCTACCGCTGGACGCGGGGAATTCTCCAGGCGCTGGGCAAGCAAAAAAAGTCGCTCTGGCGTTTCCGAAAGGATCCCATCGCCTGCGGCCTGCTCTGGTACATGATGTTTGAAGGCATTATCTGGCCGGCCATGAACGTCTTCGCGAACTGCATTTTCCTTTTCCTGGCCTGGTGGATTGGGCTTTCGTCCCTGGTGGTGATTTGGTGGGCCCAATTGACGCTGCTCCACGTCATCGCAGCCACCTACTGCATTGCGCAGGAGCGGGAAGACCAACGACTCATCCCGTATGCAGTCTTGTATCGCCTCTTTTTCATTCTGCTGATTGATGTGACGAAGCTAGCGGCCTCCCTGGATCAACTGTTCAGGGTGCCTATGACTTGGGGCAAGTTGCAACGTCTGGGAAGAATCTAACGGAGTAGCCGATGGAAGGTTGCTCGAAGGAGGAAGGAAATGGATATCGTCCCTTTGCTGTCTACGATCCTAGTGGTGGCGACCATCGCCACCATGATTTTTGCCGTCGCTTCTTACATCCTCTTCAAGCTGCGGGAGCGGCGCCAAGCACGGCCCACCCAGGGTATTGTCAACGGAGAACTGGTGGGTGAACCGCAATTCTTCCGCATCTTCAAGGTGTCGTGAGGATAGCAATGCACCCGGAAAACGGAGTTCCCCAGTCGCACGCACGCTCTGGATTTGGGTTCTATCTGGTGATGACCATCGTCATTACCGGATGCCTGATGGGCCTTTGCTACCTCGCGATGCTGAAGGCTTGGTACGGCGAGGTGGGAGTGGCAGCGGAGGTTCGGGTTCCAGCAGCATGGGCCAACGGCTTGAGCGTTACCCTCGTGGACAGCCGTTGTCCAGCCAGCAGCTCTGCAGGCGAGCTGAAAGCTTGGCAGCAGCTTCTTGAGAGAAATGGAATTCCCTTTGAAACCGTAGTTGGCATTCGGCGGGACGATGGCACGGGCTCCGGGGTGCTCGTGTTGCCATCCACAAAGTGTCTGGGGGATTCGGGGAAAGAGGGCATTCGTGGATGGCTGCGCAAGGGGGGTGGTGTTCTCGCCACCGGTGCGCTGGGGCTGCGCGATGAGTCGGGCCGTGCGCAGGGCAGCGGTTTCTTGCGCGAAATCGCCGGGGCAGAAGTGCGGGAAATGCACAGTGTGGATGCTCCGGCTTACCTTACGCTTGCTGCCCGGCCACCGCTCGCCCTAGGCCTAGGACCCGGCGAACGTTGGCGAGTGCGGCCTGGCACTTGGGCCGCAGCGGCATCTTCCTTGTTGGCCGATGGCTATTGGTCGGATTCGCACTGGAAACCTCTCGAGGACGCGCCGAGACAAGAAATGGCAGCCATCACTCATCACGCAACAGATCAGGGCCGTGTCGTCTGGATAGGCGCCGGCCTTGACGCTGTCAGCCGCGCCGAGCGCAATCGATCATCCTGGGAAAGGCTTTTTCTGAACAGCATTTACTGGGCGGGCAGACGCCCGTTAGCTGGTGTTTCCACGTGGCCAGCGGGCCAGGCGGTCGCGGTTGTGATCGCGCAAGCTATCCATGAGGTGGAGCAGTTACCAGAAGCCTTAGTCATGGCCCGGTCCTTACGGGCCAAGCACATTCCGGCAACTTTCTTCATCCGTGCGTCGCTCGCCCGCGCGACCGTCCATTTGAAGGAACTTGCTCAGTTGGGGGAGGTGGCTGTTCTGGGCGGCGTTACTTCACCCAGCCTCGGCAGCAACCACGAGAGCATTTTAAAGCAGAAAGAAAAGCTGGAGCGGCCATTGCAAAGACCGGTCCGCGGCTTTCGCTTTCCCGATGGAGCGCAACATAGCACGCTGCCCGATCTGGTTCAGGCGGGCTACAGCTACTATTTGGACAACGTTTCCTTAGTTTCGGCAGCGCCTGTAGTAGCTCATTTCCCCGAATCCTTTTTGTTTCCACTGGATACGCGCACTCTGATTGGACTGCCGGCTGTGGGAAGAGATGACTTCGCGGTGCTCAGTGAGTACAGGGGCCCGGCGTATTCCGTGGAGGGAATTGCCGAGCAACTGTGGCAAGACTTCCAAAAGGCCCGTTGGCTTGGTGGATTGTATGTGTTGAACTACCGCACTGACCTGCTGGGTAGCCCGGCGACCCGGCCTGCCCTTTTTCGCGTACTCGATCATCTCAACGAGCAGGACACTTGGTTGGCTTCCGCCTCCGAAGTGGCGCGCTGGTGGCTCCAGCGGGAGCAGATCGGAGTAGAAGTGGCCAAGCTGAGCAACCGCCGCATCCGAATGGGGTTATGGAATAAAGGAAGGGAGGACATGGACGAAATCGTTGTCCTCATTGCTCTTCCATATGTTCCCTCTCATCTCAAAGTTTCCGCCACGGTGTTCGGAGACGACGGCGCGACCCATGAAATCCTGCCCGACCTTGGACTGCTTCGAGTGCGGATTCTCCGTTTGAAAGCGCAGTCCACCCAAACGTGGGTGATCGATATGCGATAGGGAAGCCCCGCCGTTAGGTGCGGATATTCTAGGACCCAAATTTTTCCAGGCTGCAAACTTTGCATAGATTCTTCTTGAAACTGAGAGAGAAAAAATGTAGAGTCATCAATCCCCTCGAACGAGATTGACAATGAAAAAGTCTGCAAAAAATCTCGCCGGCGACATAGCTGTTCTCGTTGCGGATTCAAACCGTATGGGGTGTCAGCTGCTGGCCTCGGCCTTGAAACACCGCCCTTATCATTTTAACGTTATTACCTATGCGGTAACTTCAGCGGAAATCTTGAATGCTGTAAAGAAACAAGCACCCCATGTTGCCCTAATCAGTGAAAACCTGCAGGATGGTGCGCTGCTCGGCTTCAAGGTCTTGCGCGAACTGCGCGCTTCCCACCCGAAGACACGTGCTGTCATGCTGCTCGATTCTTCCGACCGCGATCTGGTGGTCGATGCCTTTCGGGGTGGGGCCCGCGGAGTCTTCTGCCGAGCCGACTCTATTGGAAGACTTTGCAAATGCGTCTACAGCGTGCACAAAGGGCAGATCTGGGCCAGCAGCAATGAACTTCAGTTCCTCCTTGAGGCCTTGGCAGAGGCATCGCCGCTGCGCGTGGTCAATGCCCAAGGGATAAGTTTGCTCACCAAACGGGAAGGC
>JADFGZ010000086.1 GCA_022567475.1 Acidobacteriota bacterium
AACCCAGACGGGCGCTCCAAAATCCGCCAGCACAAGGGCGCCCGCCCCTGCCAAGAGACTGAGCAGCCAAGTGGAACATATCCATATTTTCAGGCGCTTCGTTGGTGTCAAACGCTTTTCCTTTCTGCATCGTTCTACTTCTGAAATGGAAGCCTAACTGGAGATGGACAATCCGGCCACAAGGAACGTGACACTTTCTCAGCTATCACAATGCCGAAGCGGGTGTAGAATCGGGCGAGGCGGGGGTCAATTACGGTTGGCACGTGCGTCAACCCGCGTTGTGGGGAGAGTGCCGGGATGGACATCCGCATCAGCAAAGAGAGCGAAGTTTCGCTCCGCCTGCAGATCGGGCGGCAGATTGCCTTTCTGATTGCGACGGGCAAGCTGAAGCCCGGCGAGGCGTTACCGAGCGTGCGGGGTCTGGCCGACCGGCTCAAGATTCACCACAACACCGTCAGCCAAGCCTATCAAGACCTGGTGGGCATCCAAATGCTTGAGAGGCGGCGCGGGAGCCGCATGGTTGTTTCCTCCTCCGAGCAGCCGCAGGCACCGGCGCGCCTCCAAGACCTCGATGATCTAATCAACGCCACCATCCGGACAGCGCAACAACGCGGCTACACGCTCCAGCAACTGCGCCAGCGCGTTCAGGAGCGGATGCTGCTCCATCCGCCCGACCACTTCCTGGTGGTGGAAGAGGAACCGGGCTTGCGGCAACTGCTCCGGGAGGAAATCCAGGAGAACTTGGGATTGCCCGTCGATGCATGCTCACGAAGCGAGCTTTCCACGAATCGAGGGCTGGTGATCGGCGCGCTGGTGGTGAGTCCGCCGGGGACCGTCCGGGAAACCACGCCTCTGGTTCCCAAGGATCGCCCTCCCATCCAGATCACCTACAACACGGCGGGGTTGCATGTGGAGTTGGTTCGGCAGTTGCGCGAGCCTTCCGTAATCGCGGTGGTCTCGGTGAGCGAGCTGTTTTTGCAGACGGCGCGAGGCTTGCTGGCTGCCGCGGTCGGCCGGCAGCATACGATGCGGGAGTTTTTCCTGCCTCTGGAAAAATCGATCAATCTGGACGCCGCCGACGTGGTCTTCTGCGACACCATCGCGCGGCGACAAGTCAAAGCGCCGAAGACGGTTCCCTACCGGCTGATCTCTTCCACCTCGCTCGAACATCTCGCCAGCGCCATCGGGCGGTGAAAACGTTTTCGTTTTTTAACTAATCGTTTTAGCTACTCGGCGGGACCGTCGCCACGCGGAAGTGTTCCAGGCGGCGGAAGTAACGCTGCGCCCGTTCCACGTCGCGGAGAATCTGGGATTTGAGTTCGGCTGCGGAGGCAAACTTGCGCTCCTCGCGCAAGCGGTAGAGGAAACTTAATTCCAGCGATGACGGTGGCGGGCCCTGCCACGGCTCCAGCAGATGAGTCTCCACGCCGAGTTCGCGTTCGCCGAAGGTGGGCCGGTATCCCACGTTGGTGACGGAGCGGAGCGCGGGCGTCTCCCTCCCGGCCCCATCCGGTTCCGCAAGCCGTGCCCGCGTCACATAGACACCCACGGCAGGGAGTATCCCGTCGTAAGGGGCCAGGTTCAATGTGGGCACCGTCTGGCTGCGGCCAATGCCGAGGCCTGCCTGGACGGAGCTCCGGATGCTGAAGGCACGGCCCAGCAGGCGGTTCGTCATGCTCAGGTTTCCATTCTGGAGCAGGCAGCGGATCTGGGAGCTGCTGACGGTCGTCGTCCGAAAACGGACTTGGGGGAGAACTTCCGTCTGAAAATTCCACCGGAGGCCCAGCTCCTTCATCGTTTCCGGAGTGCCTGCCTGCCGATGGCCGAAGCGAAAATTCTCGCCGACCCATACCGACTCGCATTGCAGGGCTTTCACCAAGACCTCTTCCACGAACCGTTCGGGCGACCAGCGGGAAAACTCTTCCGTGAAAGGCAGCACCAGAAGACGGTCGATTCCGCTCTTCCCCAGCAACTCCAGCTTTACAGGGAGAGGCGTGAGCCGCCGGGAAGCTTTCTGCGGCGCGAGAACCTGAGCGGGATGCGGATCAAAGGTGATCGCAACGGAGGCGGCATTGCGTTCCTTGGCTCGCTGGCGCACCCTGCGCAACAACTCTTGGTGCGCCAGGTGCAGGCCGTCAAAGTTGCCGATGGTCACGGCAGCGCGGCGGCCCTTTTCCGCGATTGCTTCCCAGGAATGAAAAATTTCCATAGCCTTTATCGGGTCCTTTTCCGAGCCGCTGAGGAGCCCGGCACGGACTCGGTTTCAAACTCCACCTGCATCCCGTCGTAGCACAGCCGCACATGGTCCGGAAGGGAAGCGTTGGTTTCTTCGTGTCCCAGGTCGTGCGCTATGTGAGTGAAGAAAGCCTGCCGCGGCTGGATTCTCTCCACCTGCCGCAAGGCCTGCTCCACCGTCAGGTGCGCGGGATGAGGCTCATGCCGTAGCGCGTCTATAATCACGACGTCCAGCCCTCGCAATAGATCCAAGGAAGATTCCGGGAGGTGGTTGAAGTCGGTCAGATAGGCCACCGGCCCGAAACGGAATCCCAGCACCTCCAGGTGCCCGTGAATCACAGGGATGGGAATGACCTCCAATCCAAACAGCTTCAGCGGACCGGTGATCACGTGCTCCTCCAGCAGCGCCACCCCGCCGTAGGGGTAGTTGCCGTCGAAAATGTATTGGAAGACGCGGTGTATCCCGGCGATGGCCTGCCGGTTGCCGTAAATCGGGATGACCACACCCTGCTGCAGGGTGAAGGCGCGCGTGTCGTCCAGCCCCAGGATGTGGTCCGCATGCGCGTGCGTGTAGAGAACTGCATCCAGCCGGTCGATGCTGGCGCGGAGGGCCTGCGTGCGAAAGTCCGGCCCGGTGTCGATCATCACGGTGTGGTTGTTGTACCGCAGGAGAATGGAGGGCCGGGTGCGTTTATCGCGAGGATTCGAGGAACGGCAAACACGGCAGCGGCAACCGATGGTGGGCACCCCGAGCGAGGTTCCCGATCCGAGCACTGTCAACTCCACGCGCATTTCACTTGCCCCCGCCTGCTTTGCCGGAGACCTCGACGAAGCACATGCGGAGTTCATAGAGGCTGTTGGATAGCAGCCCTTCTTCTTCCTGGGTCAAGTTGCCTTTTGTTTTTCCCTCCAAAACGTTCAGCAGATCGATCGTCTCTTGCGCCGCTGCTATGTCGGCCTGCGGCTGCTCTTCTCCGGGATTTCCCATCATGCCCATCTGAAACATCGCCGTGGTAGCGAGCGAGAGAACCAAGTGCTGAAAGTTGACCGGGCCGCGCTGCGCGGGAGCAGGACCGGACGGCTCCGGCTGCTTGCCACGAGCGGAAGGTGGCGAAGAAGGAGGTGAAAGTGGCGGCGGAGTTTCTTTCCGTGGCGGGACTGGCTCGGCGTCGGCGCGAGACTGCCCGTCGCTGGTGAACTGTCTCCGGTCGATTACCTTGAACTCAGGTGCCTCCTCATCGTTCTCATCTTCTCTTCTCTTATCCGGCATGGTCAATAGCGCACCTTTCGATTTTCCCGGCAACTGATTTACTCAGCATTCCAGAACATATTTTCAGCACATACTTCCAGCACATAGTTTCATCATAATGGCTGCCCGTTTTTCAAACTGCAAACTCTCAGTTTACATCCCCCCGACGAGGACAGGCAAGCGAGAGGCGGAACGCTCCAGGCGCAATGCAGGATACAGCTCCCCGGCTGGGCGGTCAGCCCGCACCCAGGCGGAAGAGTTTCGGCGGGAAATGAAAGCTTGTGACGCGGGGCCTTCTAGGGCAATTTCATAGTTGCTGTATAGCTTTCCAGAACGCTCGGGAAGCCCCAGCGGGGCACAAGAGTTTAGCCCACGGCGCCAGCCGTGGGTGGGAAAGGCCACGCCGGATCAGCCCCGGAAGAGCCTGCCCTGAGCTTGCCGAAGGGGGCGAAAGAAAAATGCCGAAGCGTCTTGCGCCCCTCCGGGGCTTGGGTAATACCGACCCCCGTTGTCCCAGGGCTTACGCCCGGGGCTAGGTTCTGCCGCCCTTGCAGGGCTGTGAAGCGCTCTACACCAACTCGGGAATGGGTCTAAAGCAGCGTCCGGGAAATGGTCAACCGCTGGGACTCGTTGCCTTCTTCCAGAATCTGCAACAGCTTGGCCTGGCGGATCCGCCGCTCGAGCGGAAACCGGTGGAGGTAGCCGGATTCACCCAGCAGTTGGGCGCAATCGATGGTGAGGCGCATCGCCGTATCCGTGGCAAAGCACTTGGCCGCCGCTCCGAGCTTGGTCAGCTCGCTGCTGCGCTGGTCAAAAGCTGCCGCGGCCCGCACCATCAGGCCGCGCACGGCTTCCAGGGCGATGGCCATATCCGCCAGCTTGAGTTTGGTGCTTTCCGATTCGGCGATTCGTTTTCCGAACTGTTTATGCTCGCGGGCATGGAACACCGCCGTATCGAGTGTGGCCTGGCACAGGCCCGCGGCGAGAGCAGCCAGCAAAGGACGGCTGCAGTTGGTCATCTGGGTCCGGATGGTCAATCCGTCACCGGCTTGGCCGATCCGCTGGGATTCCGGTATGTGGCACTCTTCCAGGGCCAGCCCGCTGGTGGAGAAGCCGTGAGAGCCAATTTCCCCGTTCCGCTTCAGAACCGAGAGTCCAGCCGTGCCCTGCTCCACCAGAAAAACGCTGTTTCCCTGCGTGTGGGAGGAAATCTCCTTCGCAAAAATAATGATCCAACGGGATGCCTCCGCGTTGGTGACCAGTTGCTTGGCGCCGCTCAGGATATACTCCCCCTCCTGCTTGCTGGCGCTGGTCCGCAAACCTCCCGGCTCGGGCTCTAACTCTATCGAGGCGAAGGTCGCCCAGGACCGTCCCCAGATGATGTCGGGCAGAAATTTCTCCTTCTGTTCCTCACTTCCCTCGGAGATCAAAGGGACCGCCGCCAGTTGGTTGCTCACCAGGATCATGGCCACATTGGCGGAATAGCGGGCCAATTCGCTGATCAATAAGCAGTTAGACACCATGCTGCCGCTGAGTCCGCCATACTCTAAAGGAAACGGAAACGCAATGACGCCGTTTTCCCGCAGAATATGCAAAATCGTCCAGGGAAAGCCCCACTCTTCGCTGTTCTGCTCCAGCAGAGGACGAACCTGTTCACGCAGCAAGCTCTCGACGGCGGGAACTAGAACATCCTGATCGTCCGTGGTCGCGAGAAGGGCCTTGAGTGACATGGTCTTCCGCCTCCTATCCAGAGGATTATACGTCTCCGGCTGCTTGGCAGCACCGGGAATATATGGCTTCAAAAGAACTGGATTTTCCGGGGATGATTTTCTGGATCGCCCCGCCCGATGCGCCGGTCGGGGAAAGCACCCCAGAAGGAGTGTCTCAGAAAAAGTGCCAAAGATGGAACGGGGCTGATGTAGTATTGTCCATCCCTTCCGAAGGTTTGTTCTACTATAATGTATTCTTGTTCTTATTAGGCCTTGACCGGGGGGGCTGCCTTGACTCCGATGGTGCTTTTGGTTAGCATGCAACCGAATTTGTCCTTCCGGCGTTTCGAAAGCCGCAGGATCAAAGTGCCATCGTCTGGGAGGAGTGACGAATGTCGGGAACTCGACTAGGCGACTTGCTAGTCAAAGAGAAAATCATTACAGCCGCACAACTGGCCCAAACGCTGGAATTCCAGAAAAAGAACGGCGGCCGGCTGGGGAGTTGCTTGGTCAAACAAGGGTTTGTGGACGAGGACGACATCACCAACTTTCTCTCCCGCCAATATGGCGTGCCGTCGATCAACCTCTCCTACTTCGAGGTGGACCCCGCCGTTGTGAAGCTGGTTCCGGAAGAGACCGCACGGCGCTATGAAGTGGTCCCGCTCAGCCGCATGGGTTCCTCCCTGACCATAGCCATCGTAGACCCCACCAACGTCTTCGCCATGGACGACATCAAGTTCATGACCGGTTTCAACGTGGAGCCGGTGGTGGCTTCCGAAGGCGCCATCCGCGAGGCCATTGACAGGTTTTACGGCCAGTCGCAGGACGACGCTTTCGAGAAAGTGATGCAGGACATCGGGGTGGGCGATGACTCGGCGGTGGAGCTGGAGGAAGAGGAAGACGAGCTGGGAGCGGGAGAGTTGGAACGGGCGGCGGGCGAAGCCCCGGTGGTCAAGCTGGTGAACCTGATCCTGCGCGAGGCGCTCAACCGGGGAGCCAGCGACATCCACCTGGAGCCCTACGAAAAAGAGTATCGCGTGCGGTACCGCATCGACGGCGTGCTCCAGGCCGTCATGGCCCCTCCCATGAAGATGCGGGACGCCATCACCTCCCGCGTGAAGATCATGGCCAAACTGGATATCTCCGAGAAGCGGCTTCCGCAGGACGGCCGCATCATGCTGCGGATGGAGCAAAACGGCAGGAAGAAACAGCTCGATTTCCGCGTGAGCGTGTTGCCGACCCTGTTTGGCGAAAAAGTGGTGATGCGGCTCCTGGACAAAGAAAACCTCCGGCTGGACATGACCAAGCTCGGCTTCGAGCAAGAGTCGCTGGACAAATTTGAGAAGGCCATCCTGAAGCCTTACGGAATGGTGCTGGTGACCGGGCCTACGGGAAGCGGAAAAACCAACACCCTCTATTCCTCCATCTCGCGGCTGAACAGCCCGGACACGAATATTATGACGGCGGAGGACCCGGTCGAATTCCAGTTGATGGGCATCAACCAGGTGCAGATGAAAGAACAGATCGGGCTGAACTTTGCCGCCGCTTTGCGCTCCTTCCTGCGCCAGGACCCGAACATTATTCTGGTAGGAGAGATCCGGGACTTCGAGACGGCGGAGATCGCCATCAAAGCGGCGCTCACCGGGCACATGGTGCTGAGCACGCTGCACACCAACGATGCTCCCTCGACGATCAGCCGTTTGATGAACATGGGGATTGAACCCTTCCTGGTGGCGACCTCCGTGCATTTGATCTGCGCCCAGCGGCTGATCCGCCGCATCTGCACCCACTGCAAGGAACAAGAAAAGACCTCGACCCAGACTATGCTCGACGTCGGCTATACAGCCGAGGAGGCCAAAACGGTTAAGGTGTTTAAGGGAAAGGGCTGCGATAAGTGCAATCAGAGCGGCTACAAAGGGCGCGTAGGGCTCTACGAAGTGATGGAAGTGAACGACGAGATCCGGGAGTTGGTGCTGGTGGGCGCGTCGGCGATGGAGCTGAAAAAAAAGGCGGTTGAGATGGGCATGATCACCCTCCGCCGCAGCGGGCTCATCAAGATCAGCGCCGGGATTGCCACGCTGGAGGAAGTGGTTCGCGAAACCGTGTTGTAAGCTTCCTGGCAGGGGATATTCATTCGGGTTGACTATGTTATTTCAGACCGGGCCATGGCCGGTCGGCGAGCGAGGAGAAGATGGCGGTAACACTCACTGAGTTGCTCAAGAAAATGCTGGACATGAACGGGTCTGATTTGCATATCACGACCAACAGCCCCCCGCAGATCCGTGTGGACGGCTCCTTGCATCCCCTGGATATGCCCCCGATGACCCCTCCGGAGACGAAGCAGATGGCCTACAGCGTCCTGACCGACGCCCAGAAACACCGCTTCGAGGAAAGCCTGGAGTTGGACTTTAGTTTTGGCATCAAGGGGATGGCGCGCTTCCGCGGCAACGTCTTCAATCAGCGGGGCGCTGTCGGAGCGGTCTACCGAATGATCCCTTACGAGATCCTTTCGTTTGACCGCCTGGCACTGCCGCCCGTGGTAGCCAAACTCTGCGAGAAACCCCGGGGGTTGATTCTGGTCACCGGCCCCACCGGGAGCGGCAAGTCCACCACCCTGGCCGCCATGCTGGACAAGGTCAATGAGGAACGCCACGACCACATCATTACCATCGAGGACCCGATCGAGTACCTGCATACGCACAAGAATTGCCTGGTCAACCAGCGAGAGGTGCACTCCGACACTCATTCCTTCTCCAATGCGCTGCGATCCGCGCTGCGCCAGGACCCGGACGTGGTGCTCATCGGAGAGATGCGCGACCTGGAGACCATTGAGTCCGCCCTGCGGATTGCGGAAACGGGCCACCTGACCTTCGGCACGCTGCACACCAACTCCGCCGCCTCCACCATCAACCGCATTGTGGACGTTTTTCCGGCGCACCAGCAGCCGCAGATCCGGGCGCAGTTGTCCTTGGTGCTGGAAGGGATTCTCTGCCAAGCCTTGATGGAAAAGGCTTCCGGGTCCGGCCGGGCCATGGCGCTGGAAATTCTGATACCCAACGTCGCCATCCGCAACCTGATCCGGGAGGACAAGATTCACCAGCTCTATTCCGCCATGCAGACCGGGCAGGAAAAATATGGCATGCAGACGTTCAACCAGGCCCTGGCCACGCTCTACTTCCAAAAACAGATTACCTTGCAGACGGCTTTGCTCCGTTCGCATAATGCCGACGAGTTGCAGGACATGATCAACCGGGGAGTAGGGACATTGCAGGGCGCCAGAGCGGGAACCGCAAAGAGATGAGTAAATCGTTACGGCATTTCGCAAACCGGAAAGCGCGCTTCAGGCCGGCGGCTCGGAGACGCCCGCTTGCCCCGTCCCGGTAAAGGAACTACAGCGGAGGAAAAACGATGCCTGTTTTTGTTTTCGACGGACGCACCGCAAGGGGAGCCAAAATTTCGGGGGTGGAGCGAGTTGCCGACAGCAAGGCCGCTCTGACCGCTCAACTGCGCCGCGAGCGAATTACCCCCACAAAGATCAAGGAAAAAGGGAAAGAGTTCGTCTTTCCCACCTCCATTGGGCGGCAGAAAGTCACCGCCAAGGAGATGGCCGTTTTCCTTCGCCAGTTCTCCGTCATGATTGATGCGGGGCTGCCGCTGGTGCAGTGTCTGGAGATTCTGGCCGGCAATCAGGAAAACTTGACCTTCCAGAAGGTCATCACCGATGTCCGCTCCCGTGTGGAGGGCGGCTCCACTCTGGCGAACGCCCTGCGTGAACATCCCAGAGAATTCGACCATCTGACGGTCAACATGGTGGAGGCCGGCGAAGCCGGCGGCATTCTGGACGTCATTTTGCAAAGGGTGGCCCTGTATTTGGAAAAGGCCGTGAAGTTGAGGGCCGCTGTAAAATCGGCCCTGGTCTATCCCACAGCTGTAGTGAGCGTTGCGGTCGTCATCATCACGCTCCTGTTGTGGAAAGTGGTTCCCGTCTTTGTCAATATGTTCACCAGTCTGGGCGTGGACCTGCCATTGCCCACCCGCATTGTTGTGGCCATAAGTAATTTCATCGGCAGTTGGTTCTTTCTTGGGATAGTTATCATTTTTGGGATGACTGTTTTCGTGATCCTTCCAGGATTCTACCGGACGGAAAGAGGCCGCTTCGTGATCGACAGCATCCTGCTTCGCGTGCCGGTGCTGGGCATGCTGTTGCGAAAGATCGCCGTGGCCCGCTTCACGCGAACTTTAGGAACTCTGATCACCAGCGGCGTCCCGCTCCTGGAGGCGATGGACATCACCGCCCGCACCAGCGGCAACGCGGTGATTGAGCGCGCCATCATGAAAGTCCGTAAGGCCGTGGAAGAGGGCCGCACCCTTGCCGATCCCCTGAAGGAAACCGAGGTCTTCCCGAACATGGTCACCCAGATGATCTCCGTCGGCGAGCAGACCGGCGCGATGGACACCATGCTGCAAAAGATCGCCGATTTCTACGAGGATGAAGTGGATGTCGCCGTGGGAGATTTGCTGACCCTGCTGGAGCCGATCATCATCGTGTTCCTGGGCGGCTCCATCGGCGGCGTGGTGATCTCCATGTACCTGCCCATGTTCGAACTGATCGCCAAAATGGCCGGATAAAAAGAAGAGATAAAGAGAAGAATAGATAAAGACTTAAAGATAAAGAATAAAAAAAGACGGGCTGGATAAAAATCATGCAGGGTCCCCCGCTCTAGCCCGCCAGGCAAACAGGGTGGGGCCTCCTCCCCCGCTGAACCAATCCGCGCATTGAGCTTTCACCGGCTGCCTTCCTCCGTTTCTGCCCTTTTTGAGTCTCACACAGAGGCGTCCTCAAGTTGCCGATTTCCCTGCTATAATACGGTTGCAGTTGAACTTGTGGCCGTGCTCTGAGGATAAAAGCTTCCGGTGGTTTCTTTGTCCGGCGGGCGGCGGGCATTTTTAGTAGAAAGCGGAATGGTGTTGTGGCTAATGCAAAGCGAGTCACCGCCACTCAGGTGGTGAAAAAGAAGCAGAAGGCAGAAAAGATCGTCATGATCACTGCCTACGATTATCCGACCGCCTGCCTGGTGGACGAAGCCGGCGTCGATATGGTTTTGGTGGGAGACTCCCTGGGAATGGTGGTCTTGGGATATGAAACGACCCTCCCGGTGACCCTGGAAGAGATGATTCACCACACCAAGGCTGTAGTCCGCGGGGTGAAGCGGGCGCTGGTGGCCGTGGACTTGCCGTTTCTCACCTATCAGACGGGGCCCGCCGACGCCCTGCGCAGCGCGGGACGTCTGATGAAAGAGGCTGGAGCCACGGCGGTAAAGTTGGAGGGCGGAGCGAACGTCTGCCCCCAGGTCCGGGCGCTGGTTGGCGCGGGAATTCCCGTAATCGGCCATCTGGGACTCACTCCCCAGTCGATCCACGTCTTTGGCGGCTACAAGCTCCAGGGGCGGGGCGAAGAAGCGGCCCAGAAGTTGCTAGCCGACGCCAGGGCGCTGGAAGAGGCCGGGGCCTTTTGTCTGGTGCTGGAATGTATTCCGGAGGAGCTGGCCGCTCGCGTCACCGGCAGTATCTCCATCCCCACAATCGGAATCGGGGCGGGCGCGCGGTGCGACGGGCAAGTGCTGGTGCTGCATGACATGCTCGGCATCACCGGCAAGGTCAGGCCGCGCTTTGTAAAACAATATGCACGGCTGGAAGAGACCATCCGCGATGCCGTGGGACAATACGCGCAAGAAGTCCGCCAAGGCAAATTCCCCGCTCCCGAGCATAGCTATGCCTCGGAGGAATCTGCAAGCTCCCCCATCCCATTCCTGAAAAAGAGATGACGGTCGTCCTTCGCACGATCCCCGAGGCCAGGCGTTGGGTCCGAACTGAGCGGACGAGCAGCGGCGCCCTCGGACTGGTTCCCACCATGGGTTCCTTTCACGAAGGGCACCTCAGCCTCATCCGCCGGGCGCGCCAGATTTGTGACCGAACGATAGTCTCCATTTTCGTGAACCCGTTGCAGTTTGCGCCCGGGGAAGACTACGAAAGCTATCCCAGGGATTTCGACCGGGACCTCTCGCTGGCCACCCAGGAAGGCGTCGATGCCGTCTTCCATCCGGAAGCGGGAGAAATGTATCCCAGCGGGCTGGTCACATCCGTCGGCGTGGGAAAACTGGGGGAGGCATTGTGCGGCGCCTCGCGTCCCGGCCACTTTCAGGGGGTCGCGACCGTGGTCGCCAAGCTCTTTCACATTGTCCAGCCCGACCGCGCCTTTTTTGGACAAAAAGACGCGCAGCAGGCTTTGATTATCCGAACGATGGTTCTGAATCTGAACTGGCCTCTCCAGATTGAAGTCTGCCCCACGGTGCGGGAACCGGACGGGGTGGCGTACAGTTCGCGGAACAGGCGCTTGAGCGCGGAGGAGCGTTCCCGCGCCACGGTGCTCTACCGTTCTCTCCGGCTGGCGGAGAGCCTGATCCAGTCCGGCGAGCGGAACGTGGCCTGCGTGGAGCAGCAGATGCAGAAGCAGATACAGAAAATGATCCACGCCGTGCCGGGGGCCGAGATCGATTATGCGCGGCTGGTGGACCCGGCTACGCTCGGAGGCTTGCAGCAAATCCGTGGAGAAGTGCTGGCCGCCGTTGCGGTGCGCTTTGGAAAGACGCGTTTGATTGATAACCTGAGCATCAAGATCGCGCCGGAGAGGCAAGCAAGGGGGTAGCCGTGCGAATCAGCAAAGTCTATACTCGCGGCGGGGACGCCGGAAAAACCAGCCTGGCCAGCGGCGCGCGCATCAGCAAAGCCTCCCTGCGCGTCTCGGCCTATGGAGATGTGGACGAGCTGAATTCCTTCCTCGGCTTGGCGCGCGCGCGGATCAAAGACCAAGCGCTGCAGCAACTGCTTGGGCAAATTCAAAACGACCTGTTCATCATCGGCGCCGACTTGGCCACTCCCGTTCCCGACCCTGCTCCCGACCCGGCCCCCAACGCAGCTAAAACTAAATCCCGTTCGATGCGCCGTGTCGGCCAGAGCGAGGTCGAGAGCCTCGAAAAATCCATAGACCTTTATAACGACCCCCTGCCGCCCCTGAAGGAATTCATCCTTCCCGCCGGCAACGAAGTGGGAGCATTGCTGCACGTGGCCCGCGCCGTGGCGCGCCGCGCCGAGCGCGGAGCGGTAAGGCTGTCGGAAGACGCGGCAGAGGCCGGAAAGATCAACCCGCAGACGATTGCCTACCTCAACCGTCTTTCGGACCTGCTGTTCGTGCTGGCGCGGGTGGTGAACCGGCAGGGCGGCTCGGCGGAAGTTTTCGCCGAGTTCCGTTAGCTCGCACCCTGCTACGGTTTTCGAAGCTAAAAAGCCCCCCACTTCTGCTTGCCTGGAATATAGTAGCTGGGACAGATGAACCGGAACATATTCGCGATCTTTTTTGCTTTCTCGCTCCGTTCCGCGCTGGCGTCCTTCATAGCAGCCAGTTGCTTGCCGAACACTTCTCCGAAATATTCCTTCCCGGCCTTTTCCCGCTCCTGATCGTTTCCATACTGTGTCCGAATCTGGTGCAGCTCGCCGTAGTCCAGCCACATGCCGGCGCAAGAGGGGCACTCGTCGACCTCCACGTGCTGCTGGACGCTGAAAAAGTGCCGCATCATCACCTGCGTCTCGCAGCGTGGGCAGTTGCGCCTCTTGTCGTGGTCGACCTGAATGCTTTCATCCTGCTCGATATCCAGGAGCGCCTCGCCTTGGGCCTCGTGGGGCTCGTCGAATTTCCTGAGTTCGAAATTGTCAAACCACACGCCGCCGCAGCCGCCCTTGCATACATCGACGGTGATGTCTCCGACCACCATCTCCAATAGGCCCCGGTCGCATGCTGGACAGTTCATAGTCTCCTCCTCCCACACTGGAAAAACGGCAAATTCCCTTACTCTGCGATTCGAACTTCTCCATTCGATAACGCGGAAAAAACGATGTCGAAGATTCCATCGTCAGACAGCTCGTTGGTCCGCAGCCAGGCCTCGCCATCCGAACTCTTCTTGAATGCCAGGGGACGAATCGTCTCGCCCGGTTCAGCTTGCACGAATACCAGCGCATACGATTCATACGAGGCTTCTCCGGCAACGTATAGATAGTCCGTGCTATCAAATATCTCCTTGTTCCTCCGGCGCATCTCCGGGTTGTTCAGCATGGACTCCAAGTCGGGCCGCTGCTCCGGCGAGAAGTTTTCGAGAATCCATTGAGCCTCATCCGCTTTGAATGACGAAAAATCACTGACGGCTG
This sequence comes from Acidobacteriota bacterium, assembly GCA_022567475.1. Classification (GTDB taxonomy): domain Bacteria; phylum Acidobacteriota; class Terriglobia; order 2-12-FULL-54-10; family 2-12-FULL-54-10; genus JADFGZ01. Next base: position 13,453 of record JADFGZ010000086.1, read on the forward strand.
CATCGACGGGAGTGTCGCGCTTCGCATCTGCCTGCTCGATGGGACCGAAACGCAAAGGAGGATCGTGCAGTTCGCCTGGCAACCTGGCCTCCACAAAATCCGTCAGCTCGTTGCCTTCGGCCAGCCATTGGGTCTGCAAGCCGGCGTCTGAAACCTGAACACGGAAGAGAAGCTCGCTTCTCCCTTGCGACGGAGCCGTCCCTGCTGCGTCTGAGCTGCCGGCTGGTTCTTGGGAGGCGCACCCGTTCCAATAAAAAATTCCTGCGATGAGGATGAACAGGAGCGGCCTGGTAGACATCAGTTTTTTGCTTTCCTGGAATTCATCAGTAACCTCATCCTCGTCCTACGCAAAAGCAGTTTTTTGCTCTTACTGACACCTTCGGCAGTCTTTTAGATGTCATTAGGGTGCTAATGATTCACTCTGTCCTTAGGCCAAATTCGGGAGCATCACCTGCTCTTGCTCGCCGCCGGGGCTGCGGAATCCAAGCCTGCGGCGCGGCGGGCGGCCTTGCGGTAACGCTTCATGTCAGCATGGGCATAGGTGGCCAGCCGCTCGGCAGCGAGCGACCCTTCGGCGTGCAACG
>JADFGZ010000087.1 GCA_022567475.1 Acidobacteriota bacterium
GGACGTTGTTCACCTTCCCCGCGTGGACGCCTGCTTTTTGCAGGGTCTCCATCACTTCCTGGGCATTGCGAGTGCGTGTCCACTCTCCGATGTGCTTGTCCAGTTCCGCCTCATTCTCCTTGCGCGCGAGCTGGGTGGCAAAGCGGAGGCTTGAGGCCCAAGCCGGGCTGCCCATCGCCTCGACCAAGCGCTTCCACTCGGCGTCGTTGTCGTTAGTGTCCATGACGCTAATCACGCACCAGCTATCCTCGCCCGCGCAGCGATAGACCCCGTGCGGCGCCGCCTCCAGGTGATGGTTTCCCTGCCGTCCGGGGGCGGTCCCGAGCAGTTGGTACTCCAGCAGCGCGGGGGCCAGAAAATGCGTTCCCCCTTCGTACTGGGCAAGGTCGATATACTGGCCCCGGCCCGTCTTGCGGCGGTGTTCGAGCGCTGCCAGGATGGCGATATAACCGTAGCCGACGGCGATGTAGTCGATGTATGGGCCGTAAATAAGCATCGGCGACCCGCCGGCCTCTCCGGCCAAGTTCGTGAAACCGCTAAGCGAGGTAAGCTGCGAGCCAAAACCGGGATGCTTCGCGCGAGGGCCGGTCTGCCCCAGGTTGCATGTGCTCAGCATGACGAGCCTCGGATTGATGGGTTCCAGCACGTCGTAGCTCAACCCCAGCTTGCTCATTGTTCCGGGCGTAAAGTTTTCCACGACGACATCGGCTTTGGCGACCAGCTTTTTAGCCGTCTCCACGCCCGCAGGCACCTTCAGGTTCAGCCCGATGCTGTGGACGCAGTCATTGTTCATGGCAAAGACCCCGGACCGGTTCAAGCCCTTGATCTTGTCCTTAAAGGGCGGATAGTGTGTTCGGAAGCCTTCCGGGCGGCTGGCGGATTCCACCTTGACGACAAATGCGCCGTGGTTGGCCATGTATTTCCCAATACACGGCCCCGCCGCAAAGGCGGTGAACTCGACTACGGTAATACCTTCTAGCGCCTGTTGGCTCATCGTTTCTAATTCCGTGTTTCTGATTCCGTATAAGAGCGAATTACTTGGATAACTCCATTGCTTAGATAACTCCGGCTTCATGCAATCGCGCAATTTCCTGTGAAGAAAACCCCAGCTCATCCCCGTAGACGGCTTGGTTGTGCTCGCCAAGCAGCGGAGCGCGGAAGCGGGTTCCGCATTCCATGCCGGAAAACTTGGCAAAAGCACCGGGAAATTTTAAGGGTTGGTCGCGACCCGGCTGCTCCAGCGGCTGCCAGAAGTTCCGATCCACGAGTTGGTCGTCGGCCAGGATATCATCGGCGGAAGAGACCGGGTAGCCCAGCATGCCGCGTTCAGCTACTACTTTCAAATATTCCGCTTTCGTTATGTTTACAAAGAACTTTTTGAACGCAGTTTCCATCTCATCCACTTCCGGCTGGGTGATGGTGTTGACGTCGAACTTCTTCCAATCTTTCTTCATGCAATCCGGGGCCATGCCGAAGCTGTCCATCCATTTCATCAGTTCAAAGTTGGTCTTCTGGCCGGCGGGGCCGCCGTAGATGATGAAGGTCAGGTAGCCATCCTTGCATGGCCAGACGGTGCGGAACTTGGCGCCGGTAGTGGTGCGTCCCGTCATGAACTCGCCCTGGCGGCTGGGAGCTTCCCGGTTGTAGTCCCAGAACCAGGGAGCGTGGGCGCACAGGATGACGCAGGCCGCCTGTGCAGAAACGTCCACAAACTGGCCGGGGCCGCCATTCGCCTGCCGATGAGAGAGAGCGGTAATGGCTCCCATGGCTGCGTAGAGCGAGGCCCATGCCTCGGATTGGGAAAGAGATATCCGTAACGGTTGCCCCCCAGGGTGGCCGGTGAGCGACATGACCCCGGAAAGCGCCATAATCTCCAGGTCCCCGCCCCGGAAATCCCGGTACGGACCCGACTGGCCGAACGGCGTGATCGCCGTGTGGATCAGCTTGGGGTTCTGGGCGGATAACTGCTTGAAACCCAGCCCCAAGGAATCCATATAGCCGGGGGGATAGGATTCCAGAAGGAAGTCGGCTTCCTTCACCATCTTGATTAGGATGGCTTGCCCCTCGGCGGATTCCAGATTGAGCGTGACGCCGCGTTTGTTGTTGTTGTAGGAGATCCAGAAGAGGCTGTGGTCAGCGCCGGAGGGGTCCTTGTAGAAAGGGCTTCGCGACCTCCCGGCATCCCCTGCCAGCGGCTCGATCTTGATTACGTCCGCGCCCAGATCGCCCAGGATCTTGCCGCAGAGGTGCCCCAGAGGAGTGGTCAAATCCAGCACGCGGTAGCCGGCCAGGGCGGCATGGTTTTCAGCAGGATTTGTTTCTGTAGGTTTTCCCATCAAGTTCCGTTCCCAGTGCCGGAAGGCCCGCCTTGCGGCGGGCCAGAACAACAGAAGCCAGAACCGTCCCGGGTGGAACGGCCTGGCTTCCAAGACATCTCAATGCGCGGGCGCTGTTAGAAGCCCGTGCGCGCCATGAACCGCCCGTAATCGGTCATCGACTTCTGGGCCTTGGCAATCTCTTCCTTGCTAAACCATTTAGACGGGTCTACCTGCTTTACGGGGTATGGAGGGCGCTCAAAGGCATCGTTGTAAATGAAGGGTTTGGTGGCATCGTAGGCCACTCCGCCGCCGAACCGGATGTTGGTTTGCGTCCAGTCTTGGTTCCCAGCCGAGCTTCTTTCAGCAGGCTGGAAAGCCTGGCCGGCTCCGCCCCGCGCAACAATCTGGATGCCGTTGGCGGGTTCGATGCGAGTGACCATCGCCCACATGACGTCATCCAGGCTGTAGAGATCGATGTCATCATCAATCGCCAGCGCCATGCGCATTCCCAGCGATGTGGAAAGCGCCGCCGCCAGGATATTCTTCTGATAGCCCTCATCGCGGGCGCGCCGCTTTTTAATTTGGAAGATCACCCCGCCCCAATCCGTGCAGGCCATGGGAATGTGGGTGTCAATGCAAAGGCCGGGGCAGATGCGGTCCGCCAACTCCAGAAACATTGCTTCGCGCATCAGGATGTCCACGTAATGGGTGTCGAAAGCATGCACGATGAGCCCGTAGTAAATGGGCTTTTGCTTGCGGTGGGTAATCCCGGTGACCTGAAACTTGTAGGTGCGGTAGGCTTTACCCATATACCCGGCCCACTCCGGATGGAATGGATGGACGCCTTGCTGTTCGGTCCTCTCAGCCTCCTCGCTCTCCCAGACCTTCTGCGTTGTATCGAGGTAGCCTTCAATCACATATTCGGCCTGGGCGATGCTCAGGGCATCCACGGTCTTTGCTTTGACAAACTCCACCGGGTAACCTTGCATGGCTCCCGCCACTCCGAGCTCACTGCACCCCTTGGGCAGGACCATGTAAACAAAGCCGGCCCCCGCCATCAGCGTGCAGGCCGGCGGCACGCCCATGTTGATCGTCATGGGAATGGGGCCTTTCTTGTACCACTCGGTGGCGATCATGTCGGTGTGCGAACCGGGAGAAATCTGGAAACTGGAGTAGTCCGGACCGCGGAAATTCATGCGGTTATAACTGATGTGGTCCCCGCCCCAGAAATACTTTCCCGTAACCAGGGTGTTGCCTCCCCCCAAGGTGCGTCCGGGGTCCTTCGTGGTGTGCGAGATCATGGGGACAACATCCCAGACATTGATGTCCTTCGTGATCACCACCTCTTGGCAGGGAGCCGTATTCACCGTGACCGGCAGAATCGGCTTGTGAATGGCATCCAGGCATTTGAACTTAAATTTCTTCGGATCATCGATACCGAACATGCGGCAGACCCGCTCCTCGGAGGCAAAGAGGTTTGTCAGCAAGCGGCCGTTGGGATATCCCTTGACCTTTTCAAACAGCATGCCGGCTCCCCCGTCAAAGTGCTTGGCCAGAGCGGCCATTTCCAAAGCGGGATCAACTTCTTTTTCGCATACCAATAGATCGTTGGTATCCTTCATCGCTTCCAGAGTGCTCCGGAGACTGGAAATATCAATCTTACTTGGGGTTGCAACTTTTGCAGTGGCCATAAACTAGCAATCCTCCTGCCGATTCTCAGGCTATAGATTTAATGGGAAATTCTAACTGCCTCGATTGCAGATTGCAATCGCAGGGGCTCTGCTTTGGTTTGACATCATACCTTAATAAGGTCCAAACATTAACAACCTGACGCCCTAAAGTCAACAGGATTCTACGGAACCTCAATTCCCTGCTCCGCCTCAAGGCAGCCGGTTCCTGCTTCTGCGCCAAGCACCCCTGCTGAAACGTCAATCTTTTGTTGAGGATACAGGCCCGGCGAAAAACCATTTTAGGGCCTTGGATTATATCCAAGCCGGAAAGTTCGATTGTGGTTGGGTGGCGACAGCCTCACCAACTCACGCGAAGGCCCGTGGTCCACGAGACACCTGAGTAGGCCCCGCCGTCGTTGGCGCTATCGTCCATCTCCCCAAACTGCACGCCGCTCTGCAGCTTGAGTTTGTGGCCGTAGAAGTAGTAGTTGGCTCCGACATACAGTTCGCTGTACCGGTCGCCCCGGTCTGGGACCACGCGGTTTTCGTACTTTGCGAGCAGGACTCCGTTCGGATCGTCACTCTGGATGAAAGTGTAGCGACCGACAAACTGGAGCTTGTCGGTGACATGGACGAACGGCATGGCCATCACGCCCCACAGGTCGCTCTGGCCCAGGTAGCCCGACGCTGCCGAAACATCCGCTCGCACGCCCCACTGATCCGTATCGAACTTGAAGTTGACGGAGACTATGTGCTGAAGCTGCCGCGTGAAGGTGTTCTTGGGGTGCGGGTTCTGATACACATAGTTGCCGGCCAGCAGCGCTTCGTTCACTCCGAGGGATTTCGCAAAATCATACCCGATGGCGGCGAGGCTGAAGACGCTTCCGTTGAACTCGCCGAATTCTCGATTCGCTTCGCCTGCCGAGTAGACGCCCGCGCGATACACCCAGTCCGAAAGCTCGCCGGCAATGCTTACGCCGGGAATGTACTCCTGCGGAAACCAAATATTGTTGCTCAAGTTGCTGCGGTCGATGGTGAGCAACTCCTTGGAGGAGGTGGAACCGTCCATCGTGAACGGAACGCCGTGCTTGCCGAACGTCAGCGCGAATCGCCCGCTTCTGCTCCATTGCAAGTACAGGTCTGTAATGCGCACGTAAAGCGGATCAGCTTCCTGCGGGTTGAGTTCCACCTCGCCGTGAAGTGTGAACGTGCGGAACAGCTTCGATTTCGCGCCCAGCCGCAGACGACGGACGTTCCACTCGTCGTGCGAGCCTTGGTCGGCATCGAGCGCTGCGTACTCGTACTGGAACCGTCCGCTGAACAGCAGATTCTGGAGCACGGAATTTTGCTCGTTGTTGTGCCACTCGGCGAACTTCCAGATTTCTTGGTAGGTGGATTGCTGCTTCTCGCTGGCCGGAGCCTGTGCTTCGGATTGCCCCCAGCATGCGCTCGACCAAAACAGGATCGCCGCAACTGCACTCGCAAATTTCATTCTTAAAATTTCATCCCCTATCCCTGGCCTTTCAAGCAGGCTCGCTGGTTAGCTTAGTGGTCCGCATACACTTTTGTAAATGTGCATAATTCTCAAGAACATCATTGCCTATCAGGAAATAATAAACGGCCCGATATGCGGGTCCTCGCACGCAGCAGGCAATGGGAGTGGTTAGCGGGCAGGTTTTGAGCCGGGAGTGGAATTGCGGCAACATGGCGAAGTCAGCGGCCTGCGCAGACAGGCGCTATGACGGTTCCGGCCGGCGGGAATAGTCTTCTGCACGATGCCGGATGATTTTTCCTTCGCCCCTATAAACCACATCCGCGGCGATATGGGTGGCATGGTTGGCGATTCGCACAACGTGCCGCGAGCTGAAAAAAAGACAAGTCTCCGCTCCACGATCTATTCAGCCTTTTTTTCCCGGAAGCCAATCCTTTCAAAAGGATTCACGACACTAGAACTGACGTTTATAAGATGCGCTGCTATTCTCTTTAAATACCTGGCATACAGTGCGGTCGACACAGCATCCGCGGAACTAAGCGTCTGATCTTCCGCTTTAATCAAGCCAGTAACCACCTCATCGCATCGTTTTATCATCCACCAGTCGCTATCAATCAATTGCCGTGCCGCCTTCTTATCAGAGGCCTTTAGCGCCGGAACAATCTGCTCAAACATACTGCTCACTCCTTGCTCAATCTTCTTGATGTCATCCTCATAGATTCCGCATCTTAATCTTTTCGGATGCGCGACAGCCAATTCCATAATATTTTTCGTATAATCCCCAATGCGCTCGAGATCAATTACAATGTTGATCAAGATCAAGCCATGTGTCAGGTTGACACCTCCGGCAATCGCAAGATGTTTCAGAACTTTTCTGCGCACCTCGCGCTGATACTTATTCACCATTCGATCTTTCGCATAGATATCCATACCCATCTTGCCACTGTCACTTTCCCGCAAGGATTTTACTGATTCATTGAACATTTGGCTTGTGCTGTTCAACATTTTCTGGGAATCTTTCAGGGCTTGTGTAAGCAAATTATCTGATCGCCAAAGTTCAATCAGCTCTTTAAACCTGAACATGCTATCACCTCACAAAATAGATTAGAGCGAGGGGTATCAAAAAAAATACAATCCCGACGTAAGCAGCTGGAATCAACTTCGACTTCACCGACCAGTCCGCCAAAGCTTCGGCAAGGTGGATGGGAATGCTCCGGATGGGCCAGATTAGAATGATGCCGAAAACATTAAAGAGTAAATGCACAAAAGCGACTGTTACCGCAGCTTCACTACCTGTAATTAGAGCAGCCAATATCGCTGTAAGAGTTGTTCCTACATTTGCCCCCAGCGTAAAAGGGAAGATTTGCCGGAGGGTTAGAATACCCGCGCCTGCCAGCGGAACAACCAAAGAAGTTGTTATCGAACTGCTCTGAACCAAAACGGTCAAGATAAGCCCCAAAAGCATCGCCGTGAACGCATTCTTAAACAAAATGGTATCAAAAAATCTTTCAACCCTTCCCAGCATAAGCGCCCGCAAGTTGAGGACGATGTAACGCAGGGCTAGAAAAAGAAGGGCGCCGGCGATGATTAACATGATAGTGCCGGACTCTGCCGTGAGCGTGGTAATCAGGGTTACGGCGGGCGTTACAATTACTTTCAGTGGATTGACAAGTTCCAGCCCGCCCGATTCTTTGAACTGTTCTGCCAGAAAAGTGGCGGTTGTTCCCAAGAGATCAGTGGTCAACTGTAACGAAAATAAAATCAGAACAGAAAGCAGGTTAAATAAATCATGTACCGTTGCTGCGGCGAACGCTCTTTTAAACTCTGCCGGCCTGGATATATGGCCAACCGCTACCAGGGTATTCGTCACAGAGGTGCCAATGTTTGAACCGATCACGATCGGTATCGCAGTGGCGATATTCAGAGCGCCTCCGGCTACAAGTGCCACAGTCATCGACGTAGTCGTTGAGGAACTCTGCACTAGACTTGTTGCGAGCACGCCAATAAATAATCCTACAAATGGATTGGCAGTGGAAAGAAGCAATTGCTCGGCAAAACCTGCCCCAAAAAACTTAAAGGAAGCGCCCATCAATGCGATGCTTACAAAAAATATATATAGCAAAGCCAGCAGAAAAATCAATCGAGCAATTGGGTTGTCAGTAAATCCTGTTGTAGAAACGATGACCTCCTTTCCGTGCTCGATTGTCTTCAAGCGTCCTGCAAAATACTCCAATGCGATTGTTTCATCAAACTCCACGGGGCAATGCGTTCGGCGACAATTCTGGATGACATACGCTTTCCAACCAAGCCGTTCCCCTCACCGGAATTTCGCATTTCCACTTTACCTGTGCACAAAATCATGCGCCAGCCTGCTTCTGTCCCCCAGCCGGCTTCTGTCCCAAAGATGCGGACCGTCATGCGACACTTTTACTACGGCTGGATACATTCTGAAATAACAAATCTTTGTTCGAAGAAAATGCAAAAAAAGTGCATGATTGCGAGCAGCCTCGCAACGGCTCAATTTTGCAGCAAGGGAATGGCAATCTGAATCGAGGTCCCCTGCCCTGGAAGACTGTCGATTTGAAAACTAAATTCCGTGCCATAGAGAACTCGCAAGCGTTCGTGGACATTGCTGATGCCGATTCCCTGCTGGAAGATTCGGTCGAGCGTGCTCTGCGGGATTCCCACCCCGTTATCCCGGACTTCGAGCAGCAGGCGTCCATTGCGGCGGGAACTGCGGATGTGGATGATTCCACCTTCCAGCTTCGGGCTTAAACCGTGGCGGATGGCATTTTCGATGATGGGCTGCAGGAGCATGCTGGGAACCATCAGGGGCAGGGTTTGTTCTTCAATCTCTTTGACGATCTTGAGCTTCTCTTCGCCGAACCGCACCACCTCGACCGACAGATAGTCCGCGATGAAGGTCATTTCGTCCCGCAGGGTGGTGAAATTTTCATGCTTTTGCAGCAGCCGGCGCAAGATGTTGGAGAGTGTAACAATCACTTGGCGGGCCGTGTCCGGGCTGGAGCGCACGAGCGAAGCGATGGAATTGAGGGTGTTAAAAAGAAAGTGCGGGTTGATCTGTGCCGTCAGCGCATCCAGCCGAGCCTGCATCAACAGCCGTTTTTGTTCTTCCAGCAGCCGCTCGATGCGCGTGGTCTTCCAAACCGTCATCGGAACGGCAACCGAGGCAATAGTCGCCAGGCAGATGGCAATCAACACCGGCGGGTAACTGTTGTGCAGGTAAAACAGCCTGCCCGGAAAAGCCAGCCCCAGGAGGATTCGGCCTGACTCCATTACAATCAGCAGCAGAAAAAAGAACATCTGCCAGTCGCCGCGCGGATAGCCGAAGCGCTTGCGAAACCAGCGGTAGAGATTCAGATCGAAAAAGGGAGAGAAATGCCAGATGTCGTCTTTATTTTTGGCCAAGTGCCGGGCGAAACCTCCTAATGCCCCTGCGGTGATCATGACCGGCAGCGCCAGAAACTCTTGATTGAGCAGGGCCGGCAGCGCCGCCAGCCCGCCCACCAGCATTCCCACGCCAGGTCCGCAGAGAACCCCGGCTAATACCGCGCCTTCCAAGCTCAGGTCCAGCGCCTGATATTTCAGGATGACGCGCAAGCTGGCTCCGATGACAAGAGGCAGGGCCAGCAAAAAACCGAACATCAAATTATCTTGAAGGCTCTTCGGCGATTTGAACAGCAGGTCCTTGAAGTAGGAGGAGCGGGCAAGAATGCTGGCGATGGAAGCCGCCACCAGAATCTTGATCAGCAGGATGAGGAGAAGGAACTCTCTTGCATTATTGACATCCAAGTTGATTCTCCCCGGCGTGCAAGGCCTCGCGCAGGACTTGCAGAAGGCCCGGTCCGCAGAACGCCCCTTTCCGGGGGGCAGTCTGCTTGTCCGCAACTGAGTAGTCCATTATAATAACAAACTAGGTTGATAAAAACTGTGAAGCCAGAGAACAAAAACGTTTCGGGGAAAATATTGGTGGAGAAGGTTGCCGAAGCGGACTTCCCTTCCCGGTATGCTCACTTCCGCATTTGCGGCTTTCGTTTGCTGAATGGCCCGGCCTCGGAGACTGCCGTCGTATTGGTGAAAGGAACGCCCCAGGCGGGAGAAGTCCCGCTGGTCCGGATCCATTCTCAATGCCTCACCGGAGATGTGTTTGCGTCTCTTCGCTGCGATTGCCGGGAGCAGCTGGAGGCGGCCCTGAAGCAGGTGGGCGCCAGCCCGTATGGTTTTATCATCTACGAGGACCAGGAGGGGCGTGGAATCGGCCTGATGAGCAAGCTCCAGGCTTACGAACTGCAAGACCAAGGGGTGGATACGGTCGAAGCCAACCGCCAGCTTGGTTACGCTGCCGATCTCCGCAACTACACCCTCGCTGCGGGCATCTTGCAGTACTTCCAGGTTCAATCCGTTCGTTTGCTCTCCAATAACCCTGACAAGCTGCGGGCGCTAGAGAATGGCGGCATCCAGATTCACGAGCGGGTGCCGCTCGAGGTGGCTCCGCAAGAATCCAGCGCCCGGTATTTGAAAACCAAGCAGGAGAAATTGGGACACCTGCTGGGCGGACTCAAGCCGTAATCGACTCTGGTATCCGACTGCCATCGGCGTGCCCTTTCCTCCCGGAAAGGGTTTTTCTGCTGAGTTTGTGTCGCGGGGCCTTTTCGGAGCAACCCTGCGCCTGCTCCCGGAGAGCTATCCTCCACCCACAAAGTGAACGATCTCCAAGCGGTCGTTGCTGCAGAGCTGCACCTGTTCCCAGTTTTCCCGCCGGACGAGTTTTCGGTTCAACTCCACGGCGACGCGGTCTCCTTTGAGATCCAATGAGCGAAGGAGTTGTTGCAGGCTGGTTGGTTGGGAAACTTGGCGGGCTTCGCCGTTGATCACGATTTCAATCATATTCCGGCTCCCGCCCGCATGGCCATTTCGCCTCGCTTCGCTTTTGCCGGGATCGAGGCGGCAGGGCTGGAGGCGGTGTGGAGGCGAAACTTGGCCAAGGCCCTTCCCTCCGGACCTTCTGCGGAGATCAGCAAGTACCCTTCCGTGCCGTCATGCGGAGCCGTAAAAGGAAGTAACGCATTGCCGTCTTCTCCGGTCGGCATCGTTACGTTCTGGGCAACGACGCCGTTTTCCACCCACCGGGCATCCACCGAGACGTTTTGTGCTGGGACTCCATCGGTACGGCTCCAAACGGAAACCACAAAAACCAAGTTCTTTCCCCGGGAAATCGACGAGGGATTCAGTAATCGCACCGCATACCCGCGTTGCAAAGGCGCTGCTGAGGACGGCGGTTCGCCGGCTGGTGAAAAATTTCCCGACCGGATCGATTCCACCAATTGCCGGTGTTGCTTGCGTAGCATCGTCTCAATCTGCGAAGGACCAACCACCTGCGGGATATAGGGGGTTCGCACCCGGCCCACAATCCTGCCGCCAATATAAATGATCGATTCGATGACAGGGTTTTGCGCTCCCCGGTCTTCCGTCTGGACGCGATAGACAGCACCGTTCCAGGGAACGTCAGTGTTAAATCCAAAAACCATCTTCTCTCTCTCCTGTTCCCGCCTGCGCCGAAGGACTGACGCCTGCAAAGACAATTCAGGCAAAAACGCTTGACATCTCCTGCTCTCGATCCATATAGTCGCAATCGCCTCAGTTTGCTGCTATTATAGCATTCTGTTTCATGCCAAACTACTACATCCAAAGCTACATTCCAATCCTTATGTTACTGGCCGTAGTGATTCTGCTGGCTGTGGGGATGCTGGTTGCTTCCTACCTGCTGGGCCAGCACCGGCCGACGCGAGAAAAGTTGACCGCTTATGAATGCGGCATCACCCCCACGGGGGACGCCCGGCACCGCTTCAGCGTAAAATTCTACCTGGTAGCGATGCTTTTTATCCTCTTTGACGTGGAAGTGATCTTTCTCTACCCCTGGGCCGTCATATTTAAAGAACTGGGAATATTCGGCTTTGTGGAAATGCTTCTCTTCCTTGTGATCGTGCTTGCCGGCTTCGCCTACTTATGGAAAAAAGGGGCGCTGGATTGGACAAAAGCTGACTCTGGAGGTTTGTAATGGCCTCGTCTGAGGTAGCTGGGATGCCGGACACCGCCGCCCTGTCGGAATTCGATCCGGAGGCGGTCATCGACGGAAAATACGACCGGGGCGAGTTGACGCTTGTGATTCGGCCGGACCGGATTCAGCGTGTTTGCGAGTTTCTCAAAGGACAGCGCGGCTACCGCTACCTCTCCGACGTAACAGCGGTCGATTGGTTTCCCTCCGAGCCCCGCTTTGAAGTGATCTATCATCTCTATTCGCATCATCGCAAAGAACGTCTGCGCCTGAAGTCCCGGCTGAGCGAGACCGCAGCCGAGATCGCCTCGGTCGTCCCCGTTTGGGGGGCGGCAAACTGGTACGAGCGGGAGGTCTTTGACCTGTTCGGCATCCAGTTCCGAGGCCACCCCCATCTGAGACGCATCCTGATGCCGGAGGACTGGCAAGGCCACCCTCTGCGCAAAGACTATCCCATTACGGGGTACCGGTGATGCCGGAACTTGCCATTCCACCCAACGCCCGCACGATGATTCTCAACATGGGCCCTCAGCACCCTTCCACTCACGGGGTGCTGCGCCTTGTCCTGGAACTGGACGGGGAAACCGTCGTGCGCGCCACCCCCGATATCGGCTACCTCCATACCGGAATCGAAAAAAGTTGCGAAAACATGACCTTTCACCAGGCCATCACGTTAACGGACCGGATCGACTATCTGTGCCCGCTGACCAATAATCTCTGTTATGTGCTGGCGGTCGAAAAGTTGCTGGGACTGGAGGTCCCGCCGCGCGCCCAGTGGATACGCGTGCTGCTGAATGAGCTGTCCCGCATCGCGAGCCATCTGGTATGGCTCGGCACCCACGCCATTGATATTGGCGCGATGACGGTTTTCCTCTACTGCTTTCGCGAGCGCGAGCAGGTTCTGAACATATTTGAGGCGGCCTCCGGGCAGCGGATGATGACCAGTTACTTCCGGGTTGGCGGTCTGGCGCTGGAGCCTCCGCGCGATATCTTTCCGCGAATTGAAAATTTCCTGAAATCCTTCCCGGACCGCTTGCAAGAGTATGAAGCCCTGCTGACACGGAATCGAATCTGGATTGGCCGCACCCGGGGCGTGGGCATCCTCAGCGCCGAGGATGCCTTGGACCTGGGCGTCAGCGGACCTACGCTGCGCGCCTCGGGAATCGACTGGGACCTGCGCCGGGACAACCCCTACTCTTCCTACGAAAAGTTTTCGTTTCGAGTGCCCGTTTCAACCGATGGGGATGTGTATGCCCGTTACCTGCTGCGCATGGACGAGATGCGGGAGAGCCTGAAGATTATACGGCAGGCACTCGACGGCCTGCCCGAAGGCCCCATCCAGGCGCATGCGCCCGGAGTGGTGATGCCGGAGCGCGAGAAGATGAAAACCCAGATGGAGGCTCTGATCTATCATTTCAAAATTGTCACCGAAGGTTTCCGCGTCCCGCCGGGCGAGGTCTACCAAGCCGTGGAGTCTCCCCGGGGCGAGATGGGCTATTACGTGGTCAGCGACGGGACCGCCCGTCCCTATCGCGTGAAGGTGCGCTCGCCTTCCTTCGCCAACTTGCAGGCCCTTCCGAAGCTTGCCGAGGGACGCTTGCTGAGCGACTTGGTTGCCTGCATTGGCACCATCGACATTGTGCTGGGAGAAATTGACCGGTGAAGAACCAGTTCTTTGGAGACGTGAACGACTATAGGAAGTATGGGTTGCTGCGCTGTCTCCAACAGGTAACGCAACTTCGCCTGGGAGTTTGTTGGATGCTGACGGAGAACGATGAGAGCAACGACGGCAAGTTACGTGGCTACTTGAAGGAACGGGAGCAGTGGAGCAATTTCGACCCACCGCTTTATGAATTACTCAGCCGTTTGCTCAAGCCGGGCCTTGAACCGGCCGTTAAGCTCGCGGGGGATTGGGACGTCCTCCCTGGGGCGGCCTACTTCAGTGAATCCTTCGAAGCCGAATTGCCTAGTCGCAAGGAATTCTTCAAAAAATTGTGGGGAAATATGGCAGATCGGCCTTTGCTGTTCTTGGATCCCGACAATGGGCTCGAGGTACCCAGTGCTCCACGAATCAACCGACGCTCGTCCAAGCATATCTACTGGGACGAGATCAAGGACACCTATGCACAAGGCCACTCGTTGGTACTCTACCAGCATTTCCCACGCAAAAAGCGCGATGATTTCATTAAGGAAAAAGCTAACCAAATTACCGCGTGCCTTAGCGCGCCCTTGGTGGCCCCGTTTAGGACGGCCAATGTCGTCTTCTTCCTGATAAGTCGTCCCGAGCATGTATCCCACTTTCAACGGGTACATGAGTGCATATTGCAAAGGTGGCTGGGGCAAATCGAATCCACGATGCATGCCTGAAGGTAGCCACGGCGAGCGTATTCCACGCCTTGGGTTCGATTTTCAAACAGTTCTTGAAATTACGTAAGGGCACGGTTTTAACCGTGCCGCAA